>CAZPWM010000004.1:0-66053 GCA_964590575.1 uncultured archaeon | reverse complement strand
AGAAGCGATGCGAGGACCGCAGCATTTGCTGCGGACTCCATGTATTGCTGTAGATCGGTTGGGAGTCGAGATATTGTCCAATCCAGTCCAATGTTGTTCTGCTCCTCTGTTGCGTCCATCCAAGCAGCTACTATTGTCCATTCACCAGACATGGGGTATGGAAAATCAATTACTTCTAGACCAGGATTAGATAATATACTACCAGCAGGAGCCCACATAGCTAGTCGTCCGTTGGGGTCTATGAGAGCAAGATTGAGATCAGTTGCTGCGTTATCCCAAACAAGAGAAACGTTCAGCCATTTTGCATTTGATGGAACAGTGACTGTTTGTGTATATCCAGGATGAGAAATAACTTCGTTTTCCATGTTGGTTGTGCCTGAACCGTCACGGGTGATATTCATTGTCCATAACCCATCGGCAGTTTTTGGTAACCAGAAATTCAGTGGTAGAGGAGATACTACATATCCTACCTGCCTTGAAAAATATATCTGGTTATAGACTGAGTAGTCTACAATTTCTCCATTGGGATCTATGAGTTCATGAGTTAGAATCTCAGGTCCAGTCCAGTTGAATCGCCCCTCGATCCAGCCAGCCCAAGATTGAGGTCCGAAGCTAATGCTCGAAGGTGCTCCAGATGTAACTGTACCACCAAACTCACTATGATAGGATGCTTGATTCTGAAAAGTATGCGTAGCGCTGCCAGTGATTGTAGTGTCTGTGTCGAAATCATCTTTCAATAGTCCTATCACCGCAGTGGAACTGCTGCTCCAGGCATTAGCAGCAAGTAATGATGCAATCTCAGCAGCAGATGTTCCCGTAATTCGAGGATATATCTTCACGCCAATATCTTGTTGTAATTGAAGCAGATAACTCTCTGCGAAGTCCCCTATAGCAACAGCTTGTGTAATCCCATCATCCTGGCTTAGATATTCAGACCAGTCCTCCAGTAACCATGTTTCACTCTCTGAACCTTGACTATAGAGAAGTGGTGATATGTATTGAGTATCATTGAAGTAGAAAACAGACGTCGGAACTGCAGCCATGTATGCAAACTCGTCAACATATGATAAGGGATTTGGTGCAACAAATGCAACCCTGCTGAGAGGCACCTGATTCACAGGAAGTTCACTTGTTAAGTAGACTTCTGGAGTTGCATCAAGCTCAAAAGAACCAGCGAAAGGAATAATTGTCCCTACCATGAGGACCATGAGAAGAATGGAGAAAAGTTGTTTTCTGAATTTGGTCATATGAGGCGCACTCCGAGAGAACTCATCATGGATGAGAATCTTTTGCAAATAGAGTTTTCCCGTCGAAAGCACCTAGGTGCAAACCCTAGATGGGGAAGATTTATTCCTCACCTTGGAAATCTAGAAGATCCTCGTCAAAACTATCATCTTCTTCTTCTTCTATTGGTTCTGTTTCTTCAGGTAATGCATCAAGAAGATCATCTATTACTCTTCGAAGTCGGCGACGAGTGCTCTTTGGAACATCCCACATTTTCTGTTCAGCACGTTCAAGAACTTCTCGTGCAATATCGAATATTTCTGATTCATGGTAATTCTGAGCAGCTTCCACGAAGAGCTCCGCTGCTTTCTTCTGGTTACCATTAGTTTCAGCGATATCTCCTAAGAGAGAACAAGCGTCTGCAATTCCAGATTTGTCTTCAATCTCACGGTAAACCTTCAGTGCTTTCTTGATGGTGGTTTCAGCTTCTGTCCATTCCTCTCTATCGGCATGCGCTGCACCCATATCCATGATGACACTTGCAACACCTTGTTCGTTCTCAAGTGTAGTGTACGCACGTTGAGCTTTCTTGAAGTGAGCCATGGCAGTATCAAAGTTCCCTTGACCTAAGGTTGCCAAAGCAAGACCATAGGTGGCATCAGCAGCACCGCTAGTGTTAGAAGACTTCTCAAACATTTTTCTTGAAGATTCAAGTGTCGCAATTGCTTCATCCCAATGCTCAAGGTTGATTTGTGCCACTCCAAGATTGTACATTGTATCGCAAATACCGGTTTCATCTTTCATATCTTGATAGATTTTCAGAGAGTCTTCGAAGCATTTGTGAGCCTCTTCAAATTCTGCAAGAGACATATAGAAATTACCAACTGCATTGAACATCTTTGCGGCTGTATCCTTCTCTCCAGCTTCCAAAGCTTCAGCAGCCTGTTCCAAGATTTCTGCAGGGTCCATGTCTTCTATTTCATCACTCATTTGACTCACCTGAAAACATCAACGTTGGCGGGCTATATCGCTTTTGATTCTTTCTGAACGACATTGGATGCGATATTAAAACATCTAGAAAGAGCGCGTTGATGAAATAAAGATGAAATTCAAACAACCGACGCATAAGTAAGACGGGATTCTCGAGAAGCGGTTGCACAGAGTCTTTGACGACGAACTGCTCGTCGCCCACTTGGACTTCTAGTAGCTTCCTCAGCTCAAACCGGCGCAGATAACCTACTGCTTGTTCGCGTTCAATATTCAGGTCTTTCATCATTTTACTAAGCCCTTTCTTATCTCCACTATGCTCAGCAAATTTTCTAAAGACAGAACTCCATTGCATCATAACAAGATACAGAAGTGTCCGGAGCATACTGTCAACATTTTCTCCAGTTTTGGCTGAAACAGGAAACACTGGGAGACCAGCTAGAAATCTAAGATTCTTCCGAAGATGATCGATGGGTCGGGCTTCCGGAAGGTCCTGTTTATTCGCTGCAACTACACAGGGCACTCCAGGTAAGAAGAATGCAATCTCTCTGAAAAACAACTTTGCACGAGCGTCAGATTCTGGATCAACTGAATCAACGACAAAGACGATTCCATCTGCGCCTTCACTGAGAATCTTCCGCATCGTACGAAAGCGAAGGAGTCCAGGAGTTCCGAACATGAAGACGCTCATTCCATCTACATTAGCTAAGCCATGGTCCATCGCAATTGTAGTTCCCCTACGTTCAACATTGATGCATGCACCGTTTGTGATATGATGAATCATCAGGCTCTTACCAGATTCATAGGGACCAGTAACGACAATCTTCATGCAACCACCATTCTGACTTCGAATTAGCGTATTTCCAATATTCTGATGCTCATTATAAGGTTTGTAGTGCTATCGTCGGTCTGACAACTTCAGGCGCCACCTGTAGGGTAAACCACACTAGTGACTTTGAATTGCGCAAACCGACAAATTGAGAGAATGATTGGAGACCGGCTGCTCGCAGCAGCGGTCCTCATACATGGGCCCAGAGGGTTTTCCATTGTAATCATGGGAATTCGGTCTCGATAAACTGTGCATCCTGTGCAAGACATGCACAAGGTGATCCTATAGGTTTCACAGCTTTGCCAACAGGCCAACAGGGCAGCTTCTTTTCTTTGAGGAATCTTCGAAACTCTTCTTCCTTACTTGGTTCCAAGAACACAAGCATTCCACCTGCGGTCTCGGCACCGAATCCAGTTGAGAGTTTATGACCAAAGAACTCAGCCAGTTGAAGAGTCCCACGAATCACAGGGACTTGATCGATAACCACATCAACTCCACTTAGAGAACTGACGTTTCCAGCATGACCGAGTAGACCGAATCCTGTGATATCTGTTGCAGCATGCACTCCAACACTTCGCATTGCTTGAGCAACCTCAAGATTGCTGAAGGTCATCAGCCGAACAGCAACATCCTGCATTCGTTTGAGGTCAGACTCCTTGAATTCAGACAAAAGCGCATCGCGTTTCTCATCTCTAAGGTCTCTGTATGATCTCATCGCTGGTTGTATACCCAGTGGCTTTGTCAGAAGGACTACATCGCCAGCCTTAGCACCACGTGAATATACAATATCACGCGGGTGCGCAGTGCCAAGTGCAATCCCCCCGAAGACCGGAACAGGATTCGTGATTGTCTGGCCACCAGAAATCTTTGCCCTATGGCGTTCCATGAAACTCTTCATTCCTTTGAGAACTCCCACAACAATCTCTTCTGGCAAATCCTTGGGATAAGCAAGGAATGCTTGAAATGAGAGAATGTCAGTGACACCCATAGCAAAGATATCGTTAGTAGCATTGCATGCGACAATCTCGCCCTGTAGGTTAGGGTCATCATGGATGGGTGTGAAGATATCCACGTTTTCTACAACTGCTATGTCGTCACTGATGACACGGACCACTGCGTCATCACCGATTTCCTCTGCGGTACTAGACCCAGAAGGAAGCAAGTTTGCAGTTTGTAAAAGGCGAGTAAGATCATTCTGTTGGACCTTGCAGCTTCAGCCGTGAGAAGTTACCATTGCAGTCAGTCGTACTTCAGGCACTTGGTGACTCATCCTCCTTTGCAATTTAGGGTAATCCTACCCAGCTCACTTCTGGGGGTAGGGAGTAATAAGATTCTGGGTCAAGCTCACTTCACAAGCCTTATAGCCAGAGTTACGAAGCGATGCGCCATTCTAAGAGTGTGATTCGAAGTGGATATCAAGAAGGTCTCTGAATACATCCATGAAATCCCCAAGGGCACCCAATCATGCATGAAGGTTCCGGTCACAATATTTGCCTCTGATAGTCTTGTAAAGAAGATGAGGCAAGATGCAACCTTCACACAAGCAACGAATGCAGCATGTCTGCCAGGGATATACAAACACAGCATAGTACTACCAGATGGTCATCAAGGGTATGGATTTCCAATAGGTGGAGTTGCTGCAACGGATTATGAATCGGGCGTGATTTCTCCAGGTGGGGTCGGCTATGATATCAATTGTGGGGTTCGGATTCTAAGAACAAATCTTGATGAGAGTGACGTTCAGCCAAAGATTAGAGACTTAATCGATCAGTTATTTGATGATGTGCCTACTGGTGTAGGAAAGCAAGGCAAAATCGATTTGCGAAACTATAGAGGAGTAGATGAGGTCCTTGCAAATGGTTCAGAGTGGGCTATAGAACAAGGATATGGTTGGGAAGAGGATCTAAATCATCAAGAAGCCAATGGAAAACTCGATATTGCGAATCCTTCTGATGTTCAGGACACTGCTAAGAGTCGAGGTCTCAAACAGAGTGGTACACTTGGATCAGGGAATCACTTTCTAGAGATTCAAGTGGTCGATGATATCTATGACGAAGAAGCAGCTAAGATAATGGGCATCACCAGAAAGAAACAGGTCATGGTGATGATACATAGTGGTTCTCGTGGTCTCGGACATCAAGTGTGCTCTGAATACATTAAGATAATGACACATGCAATGAGAAAATACAACATTGAAGTTCCAGATCGAGAACTTTGTTGTGCACCTACAACCTCACCTGAAGGACAAGCATATCTGGGAGCAATGAGTGCAGCAGCGAATTATGCCTTCGCAAATAGACAAGTGATGATGCACTGGACAAGAGAAGCATTTGCAAAGGTGATGCGGAGCTCAGCGGAGGATTTAGACATGGGTCTCATCTACGATGTCGCTCATAATATGGGCAAGGTTGAAGAACATAATATAGATGGAAAGAAGACTAAAGTCGTCGTTCATAGAAAGGGTGCGACTCGTGCATTTCCGCCAGGTCATCCTGAAGTGCCAGTAAAATATCGAGAGGTGGGACAGCCAGTGATTATTCCAGGGACAATGGGTACTGCATCATACATTCTGATTGGTAACCAGAAAGGAATGGAATTGACATGGGGTTCAACAGCTCATGGAGCAGGGCGGTTCATGAGTCGGTCGAAAGCAAAGAAACAGTTCTTCGGGAAAGAAGTACAACAGAAACTCGCTTCAGAAGGAATCCTCGTAAGAGCAACCAAGGGTATTGTGATTGCAGAGGAAGCACCTGGAGCGTACAAAGATGTTGATGAAGTTGTGAAAGTTTCTGATGCAGTGGGTATCGCCACAAAGGCGGTACGGTTACGACCTATCGGTGTTATCAAGGGTTGAGATTCTATCTCTTTCACGTGCAGCAATATCCACCAACACTACTGCTATGCCAGCCAGAATCACAAAGAATCCGATAATAGCTGTTGGTCCTGGAATCTGTGCGAAAATGAAAGCAGCTAAGAGGGCTGCACCTATTGGTTCTCCCAGAACAGCTGAAGAAACAACATAGGCTGGCACCTTTGTAAGTAAGTAATTATTAACAGAATGACCAAGTACAGTTGGAAATATTGCTAGAGCAATGAAAATTGCAACCTCGGTTGGTTCGAAAACAAGAACATTCAGGTTGAAAACGATACAGATTACTAAGGTACTAATCGCTGCGAACAGGTAAATCACTGTAGTGTAAACCGTAATTGGCATCTCCTTAGCAATTCGCCGGCCACCTATGAAATAGAGTGCGAGAAAGACAGCTCCTGCAAGTGCAAGGAGATCCCCTCCCAGAGCTATGATACCACTTCCTCCAAAATCACCCCAGGCTAAGAAAACAGCGCCAATCAAAGCTATCAGGATTCCAAACCAAGATCTTCTTCGTAAGGCTTCGCCAAGAAACAGAGTTGAAAGAATTGCAGTGAAAATAGGAGATGAATCAACAAGAACCACACTAGCAGCAACGGTTGTCATAAACAGAGATTGAAACCATGTGCAAAAGTGAAGAGACAATGTTACTCCTATGGCAAGAAGCCAATGCAAATTATTACGTACAACTGGTTTTTTCAGAGATGAAAGGTCACCTCTAACTGCACCAATCGAAGCCATGAAAATTGCTCCGTAAAGGGTCCTCCAAAAAACGATTACAAAAGGATGGGAAGAACTGAAGAGAATCAAAATACTGGCACTTGAAACCATTGAAACGGAAAGAAGCAAGAGGGGAATAATCTGTTTCTTACTTGTCGATTCATCGATGAGCGAAACAGCCACCGTTCTACACCCTTACCTGGTGACCACCGGAGCCACATCCAAGACATTTCAGACTGTCTTCGACTACCTCAGCAACTTGAGCACCGCAGATAGGACATTTTTGAACAATCAGATTCTCTAGATTGTGGGTAAGGAGTGTTTTCTCAACATCCTCAAGTGTGCGATATTCGATGAGTACCTTACCATCAGCGCCTCGGACCATCTTTGACAAAGATTCAATGTCACCCTCAAAAAACATTAAGATTGGTTTCACAAGCTCAATTGCTAACATAATTTCCATTCCAACGCCTAATGAGGGGTTCGATACTTCGGTGATAATAAAATCACTCATTCTAATATTGTACACATCTCGTCTGAAAATCTCCTCTGGTTCTGCAGGACCAAGGAATTGAGGAGCGAACACATTGAGCCCAAGATCTTCGAGGATTTTTATAACATTGCTGCAAAAATCATCCTTTCGCGATGATTTCTTGATTATTGGAGCTGAAAGATAAACAAGAACCATAATGAAACCCCTTGTAACCACACTTACGACTATTACTCAGGTCCAGTAGATTCTGTTGCTGCACCAATTTCAGTGATTGATGGAACGGACCCATCATCTACAAGAACCTCATATTTTCCGGAGCGGCCTAGTGAGAGCTGAACCTTCCCTCTCCAGTCTTTTGCCCAGCCATCATCGATTCGTATCACTTTGCCTGCAGAAAGGTCTGAACCCTCCCCAAATCCCCATAGTGAGAGAATAGTGGATCCTGTTTCGTCAGCAATAAGAACTTCTGTTAGTTGGGTCTTCCGTCCTGCTCGAGTGCTAACCATCTTGGGCGGTGCTACGGAAACAATGCGGACAATCAATTCTATGACATTCTTTCCTGCTTCAACTTCAGATAATTTCAAGCAATTTTCCTCTGGTTTGTTGAAGCATACTAGCAAATCAGTCTTTCCGCTTGTCAGAATCAGTCTGAATCGCCGTCTTCCTGACTTGCATCGAACAGACGGTCAAGCTCAGCAAGGGTTTCACCGTTGAGTGGGAGATAAGAGTCGTTTTCTTCATCATCTTCATCTGTTTTTACAATTCCAGTACCACCAATGGGCCGATCCAAGGGACCTAGAAATTTTTCAAGTTCGATTAGCGATTCAGCATCAATCTCTTCAGTCTCTACAAGTTCATTTTCAAGTGGGATTGTTTCGTCGCTCCCAATCGCCTGAAGAGCAGTATCTATCTCTTCGTCAGAGGCTTGTTCAATCTCAGTTGCAATAATATCATCAATATCATCTGTTTCAAGAGCCTCAAAGATGATATCCTTAGCCATCTTCATTGCGTCAGTATTCTCTTCTATTATTAATACAGGTCCAGAATCGAAATATGTCGCTTCAGCTGTCTCAGTCTCTGCTCCAACAGGTTCAGATTCTGGCTCATCTTTAGTAACCACTTCGATCACAGGACCTTCTTCTGCAATCGCCTCAAAAGCCTCAATAGGTTCCTTTACAACATCTTCAATGAATTCTTCAATTGGCTCAGGTTCTGACTCTATTTCAATTTCTACCTCTTCTATAATCTCTGCATCATCCACTGTAGGGATATCAAACGCTTCCGGAGATTCAACCTCTATCTCAACTTCATCCGCTGCAGTAGGTACCGCTATGGATTCATCTGCATCTTCTTCAACAATCTCATACTCATCGAGATTTTCAATCACGTGACCTTCTTCATCAACAAAGATTTCTTCAATTACTTCTTCGTACTCTTCATCCTCAAGTTCTTCTTCAATCTCTTCTTCTTCCTCGATCTCTTCCTCTTCGATTGCCTTAACCTCTATGGCATCTGCTTCTGCAATTGCTTCTTTAGTGGCTGCGTCTGTGAATTTCAGTAGCTCTGCGGCAGGAAGGTCTGGGAGAGCCACGCCAACGTACTGCGCAGCTGCAGTCATAAGAATACGTAACATTTCGTCGCGACGGTCTTTGTCGATAGCCACCATAGAATATGTAGGAATCCCTAGAATCTTCTGAACAACTTCAGGTTTCATAGCATTTGGTTTATCCTGCTTATTTGCTAATGCAAATATAGGCACCTTTGGTGCATCTCGTTTGATTAGTTTGAGAATATCTTTGCTTATGATGACGTTCCTTAAAGTGGAGTCACACACGAGGAAAATAACATCTGCACCATGGAAGTAGAACCGCCACAAAGTTCGAAACCGTTCCTGTCCAGCAAAGTCCCATAGAACCAGAGAGTAGTTGCCAAAGCGAATGTTCTCAACTGTTTCTAAATTCAACGCTATTGTTGGAACATACTGTAGAGGTGGCGTATCACCTAAGAGGAGATGCAAGGTAGTTGTTTTCCCAACACCACCTTCTCCGACCAGAGCAATCTTGAGTCTAGTTGTAATAGAAGGTTCGATAAGATTGCTATAATTCTTGATTGCTCCTTCAATCCCTTTCTTTTTGAAAGTCGTTCTAAGAGCTTTCAAAGCCAAGTCTATCTTTTCATAGGTATTGCTTTCATCCTCACCCTTGTCGGTAACGAAAACAAGAACTGAATCCTCAATCCAGTCTTTTCCTAGGAATTTGTGATCCCCAATAATCAGAGGTAGTTCTGACACCTGGCCATGTTCTGTTCTGAGATCCTCTCTTGTGGAGATGAATTCATTCAGTGCTTCGTTTCTCACCTCAACTGGCCAATACTGGGTAGATGCAATTATTTGCCGGTTGGATATGCGAACAAGGAAGGTGTTGTGAATCACTTCGATATCACCAGGTTCAATCAAACCGAGAGGCCTGGTTTTTTGAAGCCTCTTAGTCTGCAAGTTATTTTTTGGTTGTAGATTAAGATGTTCTGTGTGTATATTTTGATATTCCGTGTGTCTATTAATGCCCTCAGCGTGAATAAGGTTGGAGCGGCTGGTCCGCCAAGGCGAACCTTCCGCATCCGTGGAGCTCTTCCTAACAGGATGCATGGTTAAAAATTACATGCGCAAGATTTGCCTAGTAACAGGCAATAGGGACCAGAACTCACTTTGGGACCGTGTTAACACGCGAGTTCCTTGACGGGGGAAACCATGCGACCCTGTTACGAAGATTCACTAAGCGAGAAGGTAAAATACCATATGAAGCTTTCTAGGTTTATACGGAACTCGTCTTGTGCCAAGTTCAATGAAATTATCACGGATTGATTGAATCAGGTTGAAGAATCGCAATCGAAAGAACCAGAAATCCCAATTGTAATTCCGCTAAATGCGTATGATTTCAATCACACATGGAAGTAACTTCACTTATCGTGGGAAGTTGTCCCGTAGCAAACGCAGGTGATGATGGACCATCTCCATCTGCTTTGGATCATCCGGAGTTTTCTCAAGATCTGTGACAAGTGTCTGAAGGAAATACTCTGGGAAGAACAGTCTCACGCGTATATCGTTAAGCAAGAATAACCATTTGTCATACTCACCAGAGGCGCCCTTTCTTCTCTTTTCAGATATAATTCGGAATTTCTTGAGAGTCTGAATCGCAGACTTCAACTCCTTTGGGGGAATAGCAAGAGTCGCTTCCAGTTCTGAAATGTTGACGGGTCGTCTTCTCAGCTCACTAAGCGTATCATAACAGTCGGGATCAGCCAATACCTGTGCAACAGAAACTGTGTCTTCAGGAGTCTTTTGCCATTCAGTTAGGAACTCCAAAACTTCAGTCTTGTATTCAGCAGCAAGCTCGGGGTCTAAAACACTACTAGCTGACTCCATTGCTATGAGTGGTGGTGCTCTGAAAACTTCAAGGTCTTTGATCATGAAGACGCAGGTTCGACCAATCTCATCAACCCACTCAGTCTTTACAAGACCTAATTCTTCAAATGGTGCAATGACGGAGTCCACACTCACACTAGGTAATCCTGTGACCATTTTGAGCCATTCCTCGAGCTCCTCCTTGGAAATGCCTCCTTTCCAGAGCTTCGGAAACACAGCTCGCGAAACCTCATCTGAAAATAATCTCGCAAGACGTGACTCGTCAGTCATTCCCGCAAGTCTGATAATCCGACGGTAGGTATTGTCGATTTCAGTCCGCAGTTCAGCGTCAGTCATGGCAACGACCGCGTTAGTGAGGGGTGTGACTATGGAGGTAATTGCAGCCTCGTAAGTCTTCGGATCCTCTGAGGGTGTTAGTAAGAGTGATACACAGTACTGTTCCTCCTCTCTAACAACTCCTGTGTAGTAGGAGGCTACACCATATTCTTCTCCTCCAATTCTAACACTCAATGACGAGAATCCAGCGGTTGCGTCACCCATTGCGTGTGACGTGAAGATACGCATAATCTCTGTATTGAGATCTTCCCTATAATAGTCCGCAAAGTCCGCAGGAACCTTAGCCTTTAGGACAGCGCCTATCTTTGAGTCCCAATCTATGAGTAACATCGCGACGGGCATTTTACTTCTCTCCCAGTCCCTGGAGCATGGTGATTGTAAAGCTAGATTGATTTACGATGCATGGAGCCATCCTAAAAAACCTTGTCTTATTTGGACCCGACTATAAGAAATATCGACTTCTTCAGCGCTTTTTAGAAACTGGCCCCTTATATAAGGGAAAAACACTAGTCGTTCAGTATTATTGTATCCGTGATGATGTCATAAATCTCATCCACAACTTGATCTAGTGGATTCTTGGCATTAATCACTTTAAACGTTCCACAATCATTCTCAGCTATCTCAAGATAGGCCTGACGAACCTTTACTAAACGGTCAAGCTTTTCGAACTGTAGATTTGCCTTCCCAGTTCGTCCAGTGGCTCGTTCGAGGCCTATCTCAGCAGGAACATCAAGTATGAATGCAATATCAGGTTCTGGAGCTGAAATCTCCTCACGATTTCTTCGAAGGATTTCTTTCCAATGAAGGTCCATCACTGTTGACTGATACGCTCCAGTAGCAAAGAAGTAGCGGTCCATCAGAACGACCTTCCCTTTCTCAAGAGCAGGTCGAATCTTATTTGCTATGTGCCACTCACGGTCTTTGATGAAAAGCTCAAGTTCCTCTTCGGGGGTGAGTTCCCCACGGGGGGACCTTTCGCGCATCTCTTTTCCCCACGGACTCTCATTTGTGGGCTCTCTAAGATACTCTACATAGTACCCATCAGATTGCAATCTCTTAACTAATTCCTCGCAAGCACAGGTTTTACCTGAGCCATCTATCCCTTCAAGGACAAAGAGGAACCCTTTGGTTTTAATGTGAGTCGTATCAGACAAGAGAGATTTCTCCTAGATGCACGAACAACAGTTCTCAAACTCGAGCTCGTATTAGATGCTTCGGTTAGGTTGAGAGAAGGAAAGCTTATATGATGGAAATCGTAGGATAGGTTAACCTATCCTAGAGTGTGTAAAATCTGACCCTACGAAAATATAGCATTCCTCTGATACTCGTTCTGATAGTGATGATGAGTTTGGTCACCAGTTCTCATGCCCAGAGCGACTCGGAGGTTATTATTGCAGCAGAGGGAATTACACTCACTGTAGACTTTGGAAATGGAACCATCAGAGAATTCAGCGGTCTTAACGGGTCTAATGTCCTTGAAGTAACGTCCTCGGTGCTTGATGTTGAGGTGCGGTGGTTTGGTACTCTTGCATATATCAAAGGCATTGAAGGATTAATAGGTGAAGGAGAATATGGATGGCAATATTGGGTAAATGATGAGTTTGCATCGATAGCAGTCAATCTCTATTCACTTGAAAATGGTGACACAATCTTGTGGGCATTCTCATCTCCAGCTCCAGGAACTCAGCAAGACCCCACATTCATTCCCGGAGTGGTTATCATTTCGGCGTCTGGTTTCGGTTTCATGGCCTTGGCCTATATTCAGACTACAAGGAGAATCCGATAGAATGAGAAGAAAAATAATCCTTTCACTAATAGTTGCACTGCTTATGTTTTCTATGACAATGACACCACAAACAGATGGGTATAGTTCAGAAATCGAGAATGGTAAAATCCTAGAATGGCGTGTAGAAGCAACCCCAACATCTGCTTTCAACCTGTATTATACTAATGGTGGAAACTGGCTTGCAGAAAATGGGAGTCTAATGAGATTTAGTATTCAAAGTGTTAGTGATGATGTCGTTGGCCAACTCACAATAGGAAATGTGTCTGTGGTCGCAAATGATACAGAAATCGCTAAAGATCTGACTCTCGGTGTATGGGGCACACCTACTGAGTGGTGGCCAGGACTCATAGTGGGGGTTGGAGAGAGTAACATCGAAAGTTTGAATGCGACAGCTTTTGCATCAGCAGAACGGGTGTCTGGTAACTTCCTTAATGGAACGATGACTTCTCACTACGAGAATATCTCTGTTGGTAATGTCCAATTAGAATGCATAGTATTTGATTATGAGCAGGATCCATCAGGGTTTGGCGACCCACAAAGAACTCACTTGGCCTATTGTCTAGCGACCGGTGTGCTTGTGGAAGCAAGCACAAGTTACTCTTTTGGTGTTCCATACAATCTAGAAATCAGTCTTGAAGGGTCCGGTACTCCCCTAGTAGAACCTCAACAAGGACTATATCTACTGATAATTGGTGGTGCAGTTCTTGGGGCGGTATTCATATCTTATGTCATATTGAGTCGGCGCAATTAAATCATGAAGGTATGTAGTCATGGAAACCTACGAATCTCGAAAAGAAAAGAGAGGAAGTAGATGGGTTTCTATAACCGCTATTATGACTGCTCTTGCATTAGTTGGCAATTATGCATTGGTTGCTATACCAAATTTGGAGCTAGGTTCTACTGTTTTGTTTGTAACAGCTTACATCTTCGGCGCTCAGATGGCCATCTGGTCGACTCTCATTATGTCTTTGCTATTTGGATTGATTAACCCTTGGGGGGGCTTTATTCCTCAGATTTGGGTGTCGCAGATCATCGGGTGGTTCTATATTGTAACAATCGGATCAATAATGGGAAGACGTGGAACTAATGGGAAGCAACTAGAACCTAGAAAATGGGAACTTGCCACTACAGGCGCCTTTGTCACCTTCATTTTCGAACAAATCACAAACCTGGGGTATTCAGCGACTTTTGGAGTACCATTCTTCATAGCGGTTACTGCTGCGATTCCATTCACATTACTTCATATTGTTTCTAATGCTGTGATATTCTCACAGGCTGTACCCATGTTAAATACTGCATTAACAAAACAGCTCAAAGACCTTATCTGGAGTACTGATTCAGAAGTAAAAGTCCAGATGTTGGAGAGTGTATAGTTTGACATGGAAGGATGACTTCATCAGACTCTCTGAGCCCGCAGATGGCCGTGTGGCTCCGGCATTCAAACCGCATCAGGCTGCGGTGGCGTTGATTATGATTGGCAGAGAGCAACCCCTTGGAAGGTATGAACTCTGTGATAAAATGTCAATAGGAGAGGGAAGCGCTAGAACACTACTGAAACGGCTTACTGAAGCAGATTATATTGAACCCGAGAGAAAACAGGGTCAGAAACTGACTTCTAGCGGTCAACGATTATTTGACGAAATTATACGCGACGTACCCATTGGACTAATGCTAGATGTTAGGCGCCTTGTGATGTATGAATATGCCTTTGCGAATCTTGTAAAAGACAAAGCATCAAAAGTGACTGATGGTGTTCGACAGCGAGATGAAGCGATTATCCAGGGAGGATATGGGAAAGCAGGAGCATCAACTCTCATTCAAAAAAACGTTCGATTGGTCATGCCACCAGATGATTTCCACATTCTACTAGCATATGAATCTGAAACACTACTAATTATAGAGAGCCTGCGGCCTGAGAACAATGATGTTGTAGTCATAGGTTCTGCCGATGACCCAAATTTGGCAAGGGAGGTTTCAATGGCTGCTGTCATGACGCTCTTTGATGGGGTTTAATGATGCAATCAGACCTTTTTGGAAACGTACCGGAGATAGTTATCGATATACATGAAACTGGTGGAAAAGGCAAGAATGCTGTTAAGCATCTTATGTCAATGTTAGAAAAAGAGGAGATCACCTATTCTGTTCAGAAAATCCCAATCGGAGATGTTCTTGGAGTCGATGGGATTGCGATTGAAAGAAAGACCGTAAATGATCTCGTGAACACGCTCAAGGGCAGTGCTGCAGGTGTACCACGACTCACCAAACAGTTGGATGCGCTGCTTGAGTACGAGAAGCCCTATGTCCTAATAGAAAATATCCTCGCCATCAGAAGAGACCCAATGAAAGGATGTGTCTACATCCCATTTTCCACTAAACAAACAAAGGGAAAACCGTTCTTCGTGACAATGGAACGAGCAAGCTATATCCATCCGAGCTCATTGGATGCATTGATTGAGAGTATCAGTGAGAGAGGCATTCAAGTAATCAAAGGATTCAATGCATTGCACTCAGCTGGGCTCCTATATGGGATTCTTGTTGGAGATCCTGAAAAGAGAAAGCAAACGGGGCAGAAACTCCCTGTGATTCGAACGAGGAAAGGTCTTGATTCGATGAACGATGAACAGGAATTCTTCATCGCAGGTTTCCCTGGAGTCAATGTGGTTCGAGCAAGGAATCTACTGGAACGATTCGGTTCACCTCAAGAAGCCATCCTTCAGATTGACGACTGGGGAAAGATACCAGGGATTGGTTCCAAGACCATTGCCTCTGCTAAGAAGTTGCTATTCTCAGATTACGAGGTCAGTGAATCAGAAACATCTGAAAACGACATGGAATCTTCAGATTCCTGAGATTGCCAGCTCACAAGTTTTAAAAGAAATAACTATTCTATGGCTATAGAATACTTGGGTAAGGTGAATCAAAAATGGGAGATGTCCGAATAGCAATCGCTGGACTTGGTAATTGTGCGTCTGCGTTGATTCAAGGTACACACTACTATAGAAACTCTAAGGCAGATGAGGAAGTCCCAGGTCTAATGCATGTTGATTTTGGCGGCTACTTTCCAAAAGATCTCAAGTTTGTTGCGGCATTTGAAGCAAACAAAAAGAAGATTGGTCTTGATATAGCAGAGGCTATGTGGGCGGAACCAAACTGTTGTGTTGCATTTGCCCCTGATGTTCCAAAGATGGGCGTTAAGGTACTACCAGGCCCAATATCAGATGGCGTCGCACCACACATGAGAGAGTCCTTCTTTGCTTATGATGAGAAGGAGATAGAACCTGTTGATATTGTTGAAGAATTGAAGAAGTCCAAAGCAGATTTGCTCGTATCCTACCTCCCCGTGGGTAGTGCAGAAAGTTCAAGGATTTATGCTAAAGCTGCCCTGGATGCGGGAATAGGCTACATCAACGCAATTCCTGAATTTATTGTATCAGATCCTAAATCTCCTCTTGCACAAGCTTTTGAAAAAGCAGGAATTCCATGTGCAGGAGATGATATCAAGAGTCAACTTGGCGCAACAATCCTTCATCGTGTTCTTGCTCAACTGTTTGACAAGAGGGGTCTGATTCTTCAGAACACTTACCAGCTCAACATAGGTGGAAATACCGATTTTGAAAATATGCAGGTTGAAAACAGACTGAGCTCAAAGAGGATTAGCAAGACTGAAGCAGTCACAAGCTGTGTTGATTATGAACTACCTACTAAAATAGGTCCGAGTGACTATGTACCGTTCCTACAAGACAACAAAGTATGCTACATCAGCATGAGGTCGAAATCTTTTGGAGACCTACCAATTGATCTGGACTTGAAATTATCAGTTCAGGACTCGCCTAATAGTGGTGGAGTTATCATCGATGTTGCACGTGCTGTAAAAATCGCACTGGATAGAGGAATAGGAGGAGAGCTCTCAAGCATCAGCTCTTATAGCTTTAAACATCCACGCTTTCAGATAGACGACTTCGAAGCAAGAAAACGTGTCGATGAGTATATTGAGGGCAAACGCGAGCGCTAGTATAAGGAGAAAAAGAGATACAGCCTAGTGGTTTGCTAGGCTGTTCTTCTTTCTCTAAAGTTTTGTAAAACTCTTAACTGTCTTTTCATCAAGTTTCTGCAGAACTTCGATAAGAAGTTGGACTGCAGCCTCAACATCGCTAATGTCAAGCATTCCATGGTGAGAGTGAATATAACGGGTCGGAATACCTAAGAATAGTGATGGAGCACCCATGCCTGCAAGGTGAATTTGACCAGCATCAGTCCCACCAGCTTTCAAGAATGCTGGTTGATGTCGGATATCTTTCTCCTCAGCTATTTCCATGACGAATTTGCGGAATCTCGGATTTGGTATCATTGATCCATCACCTGCGGAGATTGAAACACCTTTGCCCATCTTCTGGACCAATCCTTCAGCTCCTGGTGAATCGCCAGAGATGTCAACATCTAGCGCGAAACCAATATCTGGTTTAATCATCTGAGCTGTTGTCTTGGCACCTCTGAGACCTATTTCCTCTTGCACTGTTGAACAGAAGTAGACTGTATTCGGAAGTTCAATGTTTTTTTCAGAGATTCGACGAAGCGCTTCAAGTGCAATAAACACACCAATTCGATCATCGAATGCTTTTGCCACAGCAAGAGTGACCTCCCGCGTTTCTTCTTTTGCATCCTTGTTATCCTCATCCTTCTTTTCCTTCCGTGTTCTCTTCATCGTTCGGAAATAAGAAACAGGAACAGCAGGATCTCCAACACGGATACCGAGTTTCTTGACCTCTTCAGCAGATGAACAACCAATATCGATGTACATCTTGTCCTTCGTAACGACCTTGTTACGCATCTCGGGAGTAAGAACATGTGGTGGGGGAGCGCCAATTACACCGACGATTTTTTCTCCTTTGAACGGTTGAATCACAACCTCTTGCGTTAAGAGAGTCTGGTCCCACCAACCTCCAAGTTGATGAAACTGAAGATAACCATCCTTCTTGATGTTGGTGATGACGAAACCAATCTCATCAACATGTCCAGCAAGCATTATTTTGGGACCACTGTTTCCTTTCTTGAATATCAGTGATCCTAGTCCATCTTGAAGAATCTCGTCTGCATATTTTTTACCATAATTATGAGCAACTTTCTGCGCGTCTTCCTCATGTCCACTTGGGCCAAAGGCATCGCAGAGTTGCTCTAGGAATTTCAAATTAAGATCTGAATCTGTCATGGGATTCACTTCATTTTCTATGGAGTACTTTCCTTCCGTTACACTACTCTCTTTAGTGGTTTTGGTTAGAGCAGTAGAAAGAAAAAGATTAGGAATTTGCCATCGAACTCTTGGCAAGCACCCTGAATGCTTCTTCGACGTTCTGGCCTGACAATGCACTCGTTTCAAGATAACCTGTGAGATTATTATCGCGAACGAATTGTTCGCCCATCTCACGAGTGATCACTCTGTGTTCAGCTAGGTCTACCTTGTTTGCAAGGAGAATAATAGGAATTCGCTCTCCTAGCGCATCTTCGGTTTCCTTGATCCATTTTGGCAATTCCAACCATGTGCTCTTTCGCGTCGTGTCAAAAACAAGCAGTGCACCTTTGGAACCGCGATAATAGCTTCCACGAATAAAATCGAACCGTTGTTGACCAGCTAGGTCCCACACAAGAAGCTTCACAACCACATTGCGACCATTTGCAGTTTCTAGTTCTACAGTTTTGACAGCAAATTGTGATCCGATTGTTACTATATATTCTTCAGAGAACTTGTGGGTGAGAAAACGGTTGACTAAGGCAGTCTTTCCACTGCCACCTGCGCCAATCATGACGACCTTACGCATGTAGTCAAAGCCACCGCTACTCAAGTACTCACCTTTCTGCTCGGTAATAGAGAATCACATAGGGGATGCAAATTTGCTTCCACCCGTATGTTTCCTTATTCGAAGATGGTTTCAGCATATTTAGCCTTTTATGGGCCGAATGCCCTAGAGTGAAAGTCGCGTTCAACATATCCAGAGACGTTGGCGCCGACCCAATGAAACGTGGTATCGACTTATATTCGGTATTACCCGGTTAACACCTGCCGTGAGGGATTATCTATGCAGCTTGTTACTGTGAAAATGAGCGATATTTACGTCAAGGGACTTGACAAACTTGTGGAAATAGGTATGTATCCGTCAAGAAGTGAAGCAATCAGAGTTGCTATTAGAGACCTCCTGCGACGGGAATTATGGCCTGCTGAAGGGAGCCCAATACAAATGGATATTGAGAAGTAACTCGAGTTTTGTGCCCACAAGACACATTAAGCAAAATGATTTGAAAGAGTCAACAACTGCGTCTATTGCAAGGAGGACAACTGTTTGAACTTCAGAGTATTCTTCAAGAGTGTCAAATTCGCATATCGAGCAAAAATCCGAGTGTTGGCATTTATCCTAATCTATGCAATATTATACATAATTGTAGCAAGAGGGCTTACCAACTATCCAGGAGATTGGTTATCTTATGTTGGGCTAGCGTTCATTGTCGCTACAATTTACGCTATATTAGTTTCGCAATTTCGACGACGGGATATTTCCATTTTCAAATGTATTGGATGGGACAACTCAAATGTAATGATTCTTGTCATGGGAGAGGTTGTGTTAGTTTCATTCACAGCGTTTCTTCTGGTGTTCCAAATCAGTGTTGAACTTCTTGGATTAGCTGCATACATAACAGGAGTCGCAAGTGTTACAGGAATATTGTCAATACTCTATGTTGATATCATCTCCATGTTTGTTACGCTATTCTGGATCATTCTTGCACAGCTTCCAGGTTTGGTACTATCTATGTGGAGAGCAACTCAAGTCCCACCAATGAGAGCATTAAGGGAGGAATAAGATATGGCAGGACCGATAATTCAACTTGAAGGAGTCAATAAGGAATATGGTAAAGGGAAGAATACCGTAGCTGCAATGAAAGATGTCAATCTTAACATTGACGCAGGTGACTTCGTAGCTGTCCTAGGACCAAGTGGTTGTGGAAAATCAACCCTACTCCATGTCATGTCCGGACTCGAGGCACCATCATCTGGCCGAGTTCTTGTAGATGCTGTAGATGTCACTCTGATTAGTGAGAGAGACCTCCCAAAGGTGCGAGCTCAAAAAATCGGGTTTGTGTTTCAATCATTCCTGCTCATTGAAAATCTTACTGCTTACGAGAATATCGAGTCTGTTCTTTGGCCTAGAAATGACATTACTAAACAAGAGCAAGAGAATCGTACACTTGCAGTTCTCCGTGAGGTTGATATGCTAGAGAGAAGAGACCACTTTCCAAAGCAGCTATCTGGTGGAGAGCAGCAGAGAGTCGCCATTGGAAGAGCGCTTGTGAATGACCCACCAATCCTATTTTGTGATGAGCCAACAGGAAATCTCGATTCAAAAACCGGGGAGAATATTCTCAAAATCATAGCTCAGCTGAATAGAGAGAAAAAGATGACCGTTGTTCTTGTCACGCACAACCAAGAGATTGCGAAATTTGCCAAACGAACTCTTAACATGAAAGATGGGGTCCTTAGATAGTACACACAGTTCCTCCATGGAGTCCGGATATTCATGCCTCAGGCGGAATGCCAGAAACTGGAAAAACTAGCTGAAGAGATAGCAGACAGTGGAAAAAATAGTGAAGCTATGATGCTCTTCCAAAAGACAGGAGATTGTTGGAAGAATTGGGAGTCTTATTCAAAGGCTGCTGAAGCGTATGAGCGAGCGTATGAACATGGTATGTTGGCGCAAGAATATGCTGAGGCCGCAGTGATAATGACTAAAGCTGGTGCGGCGTGGGTTAAGCATGGCGAACATGAGAAGTTCGAGGTTGACTGCCAGATTGCAGCTCAAGCATACGTGTCTGCGGCTAGAGAGAAGAAGGACCCACACTTATTGCTAGATGGGGCATTCTGCGCGATAACTGGAGGTGACCTTGACCTATCAAGACAATTGATTGATGCTGCCATCCAAAGTACTAGGGGAGAAGTCACGGGTCATATTGATCTAGCTCTGATGCTAGCCGAATACCGCTTTGGAGATGCCAATAAGATGATGGAAACTGTCTTGGCAGGTGAAATCGATCGACATGAACTTGAGAAATTGAGGTCCTCCTTTGAATTAGTTCTGGGGGGATTTATTCGATCATCTCTCGAATCAGAAGCAGCTGTAACACTTTCTAGTCTTGAAGAGAGTACAGGATTAGAGCAAAACCAACTGAAAAGATTGATAGTTAGGTTGATTGAAAACGGATTCATCCCCGCATATTTGGATGAAGTGTCGAATGAATTGGTTGTAGACACTGATCGTTTTGACTTGGACTCTCTTGAAGCTCGTAGAAGACCCATTCTTAGCAGAGATCTCGAGGACCCAGGGGCGTGGGATATTAATCTCGATGAAGAATGATTTAACTATAGAACCTACTTCTGGTAGGGCCTCTAGAAAACGCTTTTTAGTACCATTGCTGATTCTGACACCTGCACCGCCCACTCATAGATAGGTGGAACTACAAATGGCTGAAGGGCTGAAATGGATGCAATGTCCCGTCTGTAAGGAATCAATCTATTGGGAGATTCCAACAGAGGAATTGAAGAAAGTCAAACGGTTTCCAGTCCCTGTCATTGTGAAGCACAAGGACCACCATCTTATCTGCTATTTGGATAGTCATCATCAACTTGCTGATACTGAGGTTGCACTAACAAGTGTCGAGGGTAAAGTAGAGAAATAAGCGCTCATACCTTTTTGTTATATCCAATTATTCAATCCCATTGTCCATAGCCCATTCAAGAACTCGTGCAGCTTGAGCACTTGCCATACCCCAAGAACGGAGGTTGAGAATCAAGTTTCTGATTCCAGCTATCCAATCGTCGAAGAGATCCTTTATTCTCTGTTGAATCATTGGGTCCTCATCTTTTTGATGATAGACTGGAAGAATCATGTCAACTAAACTCTGTGAGAGAACAAGAATAGTTTCTAGTCTGGCAATCCACTCCTCTCTGGGCAGACCGGATAAAGTCTGCGCAACTGCAAGATGATAGTCATATTGTGCTGTGAAATACCGTAGTCGCCAGCTTAGAACTTCGATAAGCAATGTCTTATGCGCTGTGCTTGGAGCTGTCTTGATAAGTAAGCTGAGAAAACGTTGAGTCATCTCATCTGCAGATTGACTTGCATCATAATAGAGCGCCATTGCTTGTTGATACTCTTCATTTGTGAGACATTCGTCAGCGCGTCCTACCGAGTGCTTGAAACGATCAAGCAGTGCCTTTGTGGATGCGCCTTCAATATCTTCCAACTAAAAGTTCACCTTTACATTATACCGGTCCTGTGTTACCATGAATATCATAGTCACGGCGGGTCTTCTTAATCTAGACCATAGAAAAGATTTCAGACTATCCCAATAAGATGTTTTGCTGTCTCTACTCATAGAGGTCAGAGATTGGTGCTGGATGTTTTAATTTGAACTCTTCTGTAGAATCAGCCCAATTCATGAAATCCTCACTAGGAGGGTCGGTTCTATAGATATCCTCACGTTCCGCCTCAAGAAGTGTATTCTTTTTACCTGAAAGTTCCGCCATAGTCAGTACTCGGTTTCCAGCTTTTTCAGTAGCATTCAAGACTGGAAGTATCCATTCCTTCCAGGTTCTATCCCTCATCAAATGATGATCTACAACTAGTGTTGGAATTGTTGAAGCAAGAACAATTAGAGAATTATGGGCAATCTCTCGTTCCTTGTCTGAAAATTTGAAGTGATAGATAGGTGGACCACCAATTATTAGAACATCGGGAGATGCTAGTAAAATGTATTGCAATGTGCCTTGTGCGATTGGACCCTGGACATCAGGTGCAAACATTATGCGATTTCCAGAATATTCAACAAGGGTTGCTAAAACATATCCAAGACGAGAGTTAGTCGACCCGTGAGGAAGCGGGGGAGAATACGTTACTTTCGTATCATTAAATTTAAAGAGTCTATCATCGGCCCATTCAATCTTCGTAGCTACCTCTTTGATATCCTTTTCAAAATAGAATCCGCGTCGTCTTTGTGATGGGTTGATATTCTCCCGGTTGTCCTTTGCAAGTACTATTTTTCCAGAGAACATATCACGACGCTCATTCTTAGTACTCATATTGTAGAGTTGATTTTCAAAGCCAGGTCTAACATGGTCGTAATGATAATGAGAGATTGACAATATATCAGATTCATCTGCTGTTTTCATAATTGTGCTAAGTGAGTTCTGTAGAGCCAAGTATTCAGATGGATGAGGTTCCAAATTGTATCGTTTTGCTAGAGCCGCAGATGGGTCAAATAGAATGCTGATATCGGGTGTTTTAATCTGAGTGCACAATGAGCGGGTTCCAAGACTCTCTGCTGCCAAGGGAGTGACTTCAATATCACCGAGTTTCATCATCAGACTCCCTGTAATAGATTAGATTGTACCCAGTATCATCATGTAGTAGTTCTGCTTCGTAAATCGTTTGAGATAACGTCTTTTCTTTGAAGGATTTGAACATCTGATAATCAGAAGGTAGGAACTGTTCTTTGGCAGATTCAATCTCATCTTCAGTGAATAATGCAAGGTTTCCTTCTCGATGATTCTCACTGAATGAGGGAATCTCAGCATAGCTTACAAAAATTAGAAAGTGAGCGGAAAGAGAACCATCGAATTCGACCAATCGCTCGGAAACCAAACCACGATACTGATAATTAATGACTGTGGGTGTACGAGTTTCTTCCATAACCTCTCTTATAGCGGCACTCTGTATATGCTCACCTAGAGCCACTTTCCCACCAACCATACTCCAGAGATTCTCGTAAGGGGGATTTCGCCGCTGAAGAAACAAATAGCTTTCACCACATCGGAGTATGGTAATAGCAATTGGCACCATCTTTGCCATTCAGTCCACCAATAAGGGATTACATGAAACTACTGCTTTAAAGATAGAGGCTGTGCCATTTCCTAAGAAGATAACATTCATAGCAAACAATTAGCCCTAGGTAATCAGGTCTGAAACTTGGAATCGTTACTCTCGGATAACGTTAGAAGACGTATTCTGGCAGAGGTAACACCTACACAGAAGGAATTAGATCTACAGAAGAAAGTCATCGAGTCACTCAAATATGCATTATCAGACCATCCAAGTTCAAAGAAATATTCATTCTCCTTCATCGAAGCACAGGGGTCCACAGGAAAAAAACAAACACAACTTCGAAACGCAGCAGATATAGACATGTTCGTAGGACTCAATCCGGATGCCTACACAGCTATCCTAGACAAACCTCGCCAACAAAGACACAAAGAACTAGATCGTCTGATGAACAACATGGTCAACGGTTGGTTTGAGCCTGCAGTATCTGGAATGGAAACAACCAAGGTGCAACGAGCTTTTTCACAGCACCCGTATTTGTCATTGAAAATAAAGGGGTTGGAGATTGACATACTTGGTTGTTTTGACATTGACTCTACAACACTCTCGGAATGCGGACCTATAACAGCCGTGGATAGAACAGTCCATCATACCAGATATGTTGCAGACTTATTAACTGATGAAAAGAGAGATAATGTGAGAATACTGAAGTCATTTGTTAGAGCAAGTCATGCATACGGAGACCAATGTGCAGTCGGGAGAATGGGTATCACTGGAGTTTCTCTTGAAGTACTAGCAACACTCTCAGTAACTCTTGACGATGTTTTTGATTCATTGGAGCAACTAACCAACAAGCCAATCGACCCGTTGAAACGATCTATGACGGAGTTGCGAAAAATCCCAGCTTTTAGGGATGATTACATCATTTTGATAGACCCAACAGATAATCAAAGGAATATTGCTTCCAGTTTTGCCCCTAGGGCTTATGAGTGGGTGAAATATCGCATAAACAGACTACAAGAGGCTTCTCAAAGAAGTAACGAAAATGCGATGCTGGAGATGTTGCTTGAATCCTCAATTCCAACCGAGGCGCTGCCTGAGTGGTTGTCCAAACATGCATTCACACGGGAGTTCAAGTCTGATGGTACAAGGCACTACACGATCCTTCGGGATAAGTTGTATCGAATCGCCAACAAAGTGCAGGTCAGTCTCACTGCTGAAAGAACTGGAGAACCTAGGTTCGGAGAGACCCTATGGGAGGTGTATTTTGAAGAAGACGTCTTTTCAATGGGATTTTTCATTGAAAATCCCGAGCCTTCAGAACATTATGTTCGGAGAGGTCCTCCAATTGATCTTGTTGAAGCAGGAGAAGAATTCAAGCGAACTCACCCGAAAGCTGAGGAAAGGGAGGGATTTCTGTGGACAAGTGAAGAAAGGCAGTGGCGCGATCCACAGAAATTAGCTGACGTAATTCTAAAAGAAAATCCGATTCAAGGATTGGAACGAGTTACCAAAACAAGCCAAGTTTCACAAAAAGTTCTCAATGTTCTCTACAGGTATATCCTTCCGATCGAATCCTCATTCCTTGAGAAAATGACAAGAGTTAAGGATGGAAATATTAAGATTCCTCAGTGAATCACTGTGCCAAAGGACAAGATTGCGTTCATCTCACATCCGAAATCAAACCTACATAGAATGCCTTTTCCCAAACCCCACTTAGAGGCTTTTGAGAGCCCCCTCAGAACTCAAATTGTGGAGAGATATCTTGATCAAGAGGGTATACTTGGAACTACTATCAGAGTGAAAGCCCCAAAGGCAAAGCTTGATGATGTGCGTCTTGTTCATTCGGCGTATTTGGTTGAAGTTGTCGAACTAATGTCAGACATTGGAACAGGACAACTTGGTGAGGCATCATACGCTAGTCCAGACTTACTCAGAACCGCTCTTCTCTCAGTTGGTGGAGCAATGAAAGGGACTGAGATGGTAACCTCAGGGGAAGCCAACCATGTATTTTCATTTATGCGCCCACCAGGGCACCATGCCAGTACATCAAATCCAATGGGACTCTGCTACTTCAATAATGTAGCTATTGCAGCTCGTCATGTGTTAAAGAATAAAGATGTAAACAAGGTGTCCATTATAGATTTTGACAACCATTTTGGAAATGGCACTTCAGAGATATTTTACACAGATGCCAATGTGCAGCTGATTTCAGTTCATGAATATGACTACGAAAATTTTGGTTTAGGGCACTATGCTGAATTGGGACACGGTGTAGCAAAAGGAACAAACATCAATATTCCTCTTGTTGAAACTTCCCCAAATGTTTCGTACGAAACAGCAATCGACAAAGTGATAGAACCAGCCCTCATGAGGTTCAGCCCTGACATAATTATGGTATCAGCGGGTTATGATGCACATTATGCAGATCCTGTTGGAAATATGGATGTTGATTCACGAATCTTTTGGAGGTTCGGTAGTTTCGTTAAGAAGATGGTGCATGAATTAGGTGCAAAAGGTTCAGTCTGGGCTCTAGAAGGGGGATATAACCCCTTCGCGCTTGGTCCTTCAGTTAGAGCAAGTTTGGAGGGTCTTGCTGGAAGGATTTCTCCAATTCTTGATGACCAAATAGAGAGAGAAGTATATCAACACATCATTGATGCAAACAATGAGGTCGTGGACAAGGTGCTTGAAACAATCGAACCTCATTGGTGATACAGTATTTTCTGTAGCAATATGAACAAGATTTTAAGTATAGCCGAGTTGCCGGGGGCACAATCAGCCATGGTGGAACTGAAAATTGGGTAAGAAAAGAAAATCTGGCGGCAGAAACAAAGGCAGTTCGGGTAAGAGTGGAACTGTTCAATGCACCCGATGTGGACGCATTGTGCCATCTGACAAAGCAAAGAAATACACAAAGAGTGTGTCATCTGTTGAACCTCAGCTCGCTCGCGAACTCAGACAACAGGGAAGCTATATTCAAACCAAAAGAGTGACGTCATATTACTGCGTGAGTTGCGCAGTACATGCGGGCAGGGTACATATTAGACAAGCCTCAGAGCGGAAGACAGTACCAAGTCGAGGTCGTAGCTTTTAAACGCATCATGAACGCTTTTAATGCTAAAACCAAACTCTCACTTGAAAAATAACTATTAGCTGGTATGCCGCATGCCAGAATCCACCATGCTAAGATTCGTGCAGATTCTACCACAAGTGTCACCTACAGGAGATTTCCTTCTTAAAGATCTACCCGGTTCCGGGAAACGAATAGATGTACTCTGTAGGGATCTCGCAGCTTGCTTCTCATGGGGACCGAAATCTTGGCCAAAGTCGAATCTCGAAATGATTGCTGTGATTGCGAACACTAAGATTCTCACATTCAGTAATCCGCAGGATATAATTCCTAGTGGAGAAGTGGAATGGGCATCAGTGATTCGATATTCATTGAGGGAAAACCCGCCCAACTATATTGATGTTTCTGATGGAACTCTGGATGATGTCATCAATAGATTGAACCAGGAAGATGATTCCAGACTCTGGGTCTTAGATGAAGAGGATATTAATTTGTTTGAAGCTCAGACTGTTCGTCTTGATACTCAGAACAGTTTTATGCTTGGAGACCATCGCGGCTTCGATTCTCAGTCAGAGGGTACAATATCTCAGTATAATCTTCCACGAATATCACTGGGGAAAAAGAGTTATCTTAGTAGCCACTGTCTTGCAGCAATAATCTCCGAGTTCGAAGGGATGGTCAGATAATGCTAGATGATGACATATCCAATCAAAGCCAACAACCCAAAGCAATGACAAGACTTGCAAACAAACTGACTAAAGAGATGCTCTGGATGTACATTCTCAGGCTTTTACAAGAGCGACCTCACTATGGATATGAAATTAAAGAACTAATCAACAAACGCTTCGGATTTTCACCAGCTACCGTTAGTGGATATGCGATTATATATCGTCTAATAAAAGACGGGCTCATTGAAGAACAGAGAAAAGACGATTCTCCTAGGAAATACTATGCGATAACAGAGAAAGGTGGAAAGGCCATGTCGGAAGCAAAATCTTTCCTTACAAAAACAATGAATCTGGTATTTGATCAGACATCATAGAAAGCTTGACGAAAGTCACTAACGAACCTCTACTGAATCTCGGATTGCATCAGATCGAAGTCTGATTTCGTGGTCATTAATTTGAAAATCGAGACCTTGATTTTCTACTTTCAAACTAGCAATAGATGAAGCATATATACCACAGTCAGAAAGTGCTTTTCCTGCAATCGATTGCGAGGCAAAGGCAGCTAAAAATACATCTCCTGCACCTATCGCATCCACTTCCTTGGTCCTATAGGAGGGGATTTTACTGAAGTCAGTCCCATCATAAACAAGACAACCATTTTCTCCGAGAGTAATGACACAGGTTTCTGATGCCCATTCAACAATTAACTCTGCAGCTAAGAATGGATCTGATTCTCCGGTTATCATCTTTGATTCTAGCTGATTTGGTTTAATGATATCAATGTAACTTTGGGTTTTCTCAGTTACACTGAACTCACGAATGAATTCTACTTGACCCTTTGAATTGACCTCTCGAAGCTGCGGGTCTAGAAAAACTAGGGCATCCGTTGAATTGCATATCCATTCAACCAATTCCGCGCTGATTTCTTGTAGGGAAGGACTCAACAGAATAGCTTGTGTCTTGAGAAACTCCTCAGGAATATCACGAATGGTGATTTTATTTGGAACCCCTAGAATACTATGTTCACCATTAAGTGATGGGTTTCGTAACTCCACGGCACCGGGACCATTTGCTTCGATAATGAAGTATTCCGGAATATCTAGCGCGTCCACTCCTTGGATGAACCGGTCAACCAATTGTGGTCCAATTGAACTCACAAGAGCCATTTGTTCGAAGCCAATTTTTGCAGCTGTTGCTGCAGAGTAAATACATGGTCCATTTAATCCACTATTGTGGAATATGGGATTACCAAACACGACGATGTCATACATCTGAAGATTCTCCCTGTTCAGAGGCAGTAATTATCTTACGAGCGTATGCAAGTCTTTGAGCCACGGTAATGTGAGATAATATTCCAACAATCACAATACAAAGAGTTAGGATATTTGTGATATCTAACATTGTGAAGAAGTCTAAGAGGACAGGGATTGGAATCAGCAAGTCTTCCCAAATATTGGTTGAAGGGATTAGCAGAAGTAGAATTCCTGCAAACTGAAGAGTCAACTTTTCCTGCCTTTCTGCAATACCAACTGTACAGCTCTCCATACCACCAACAGATTCAGCTTTTGCACGAGTGAAACTTGCCATTATCATACCAAATAGTGTGAAGTATCCCCAAAACCAAGGAATGAAGGTGTCGCCAACATTCCACCAAGGAATTGCTACTGTACCGAGAGGTCCTAACATGAGTCCTAGTAAGAAAAGGAACTCTGTATAGCGATCAAGAGTATGGTCGAATGTAGCTCCAAATTTTGAGGATAACCCCGCAGCACGTGCAACAGCACCATCGAACATGTCCATGACAACTGTGAGAATCATAAACAAGAAACCGATAAAGAGTTCACCCAGTACGAAGAACCAAGCACTAACAAGTGCAACAAGAACGGTCAATCCAGTAATCATGTTGGGAGTGATACCAGTTCTTGCGATTGTTTTACCAACTGGCATCATCACACGTTGGTATCGTTCTCTCAAAGATCCAAGCATGGGTTTCACAAATCCAGGACTATAGGCCGGGCTTCGCCGACTTGTATAGCGTTAATAAACGTGTTGAGGGGACTTATAACACACTCATTATGCGATTGAGGACCCATTCATTGCCTAAGAGATTCAGGAATCCTCCAAGTCGGGGACCGGATTTACGAGAGATCAAAATCCTATAGAGAACAATAAACGCCCTCTTGTCCTTCAGACCCACTTCTCGAGCAGTTTCAAATACCTTTCCTTGTAATTCCTCGTCGTCAAGAGTGTCACCTTTCAGAACCGCGACAAACTTCCTAAGGAAAGCTCGGTCATCATCCGTTAATGTATCTCGAATTTCCTTGGAAACTGTATCAGGGACCTCAACTTGGTCCTGTGCACTTCCAAATTCTTTGGCCCAATGCAAAGCTCTTGAGAGTCTTGTTGGTATCAATGATTTTGACTCAGATGATATAGTGGCAAGGTTGTGTTGTTTCTTCAAGACTTCATAACATCGTTCCAAAATTGTTTCTTCACTTAGGATTCCCTGAAGCTGTGATGTCACTACAGCAAATTTGAAGGAGAGTTTTGGAATGTATTCATCACTAACTGGACGGACCTCTGTCAGAGGATACAGAACCTTTGCTAAGTCCTGTTTTTCGTTATCTGCATCATCAAAACCATAGTAGTTTCGCTCGAAGGCTTCGTAGATATCAACCAAGTCGGGAATGAGATCTGTCTGGATGTTATTAGCTCGTTCGGGGTCCGTTCTCAGAACCATGTACCTGAATAACTCGGGAGGCGCAATATTCAACCATGCTCGGGGGGTAAAGACCACATCTCTCGATGTGCCCATATCTCGTCCACCAAGACGAACCCATTCGAAAGGGACTTTAACTGGACCTTCCCAACCAAAGACTCGCCGAGACATCTCTAGACCAGTATCATATGAACCACCTTTTACTGCATGATCCTTTCCCGCAGGTTCACATGTTGTTTTCATTATGTACCATTTTGCTGGCCAATCAACTCTCCATGACAACTTAAGCCTAAGTTTATCGAGTTTAGTAGTTTCCGAATGTCCGCAATGTGCACATTTGTAGGAAACCTCATCACTCTCAGCATCATATCCTGTCACTCGGTTGGGTATAATTGATCCCTTTCCACCAGACTGCAACCTACCACACTCTGGGCAAATAACCGAAGCTGGATACCAAGTCTTCATGGATTCGATATAATCAGCCTTCTGTTTCTCATCAAAGTCGCGAGCAACATATTCGATTAGTATCTCTCTGATTGTTTCAGTCTGGTTCAGACAGATACGAACAGCATCCAGCATCTCTTTTGTTTCATAGAGTTTTGATTGCGATACGACCTTAGGGTCAGCCCCGAATTCTGGAAATGCTTCGACCAACTCATTTGTCCAGTGTGCGCCTAGACTTTCACAACAGCCATGTGGATCAGGGGCATCAGAATATGGAACACCCATGTATTCTTCAGGAGAGAGGGTCACACTTGAAGGGAATGCCCGGATTGGATCAAAATCGTCAGAGATGAATACAGTCTTTGCATCCTTTCCCAATGTCTGGAGTTCCCGTTTGATGACATCTGCGATGATAATCTCTTTCATGAACCCAGCATGAACACTACCACTCATGCTCTTCCCTGTCACTATTAGATATTCATCAACATCGCGTTCCAATACTTCGTTAACAATATCACTTATCCAGTGTATTGAGAACTCCTCGTCCTGCATATCCTCAGGTGACATTTAACACTCCTCAGATACCCCTAAGGTCTGAACCTAAAGAACGTTATTATCAAGATGAGAACTCTGATACTCTCAAATCATTCCTTGTGGCAAAGAAGATGTACGTAGGTATCGATGCTAGTACTATGACTACAATCATAGCGACCAACATTGCTATAATTGATACAGGAAGATATGCCAATGAGGAAACAGCGGCTTCAGGTATCAATGAATAAATACTGAGTAGAGTACCAACTATTATTGCTGGAATGCCAGCTCTCAATCCCACATCCAACCCCTCAGCAATCATTACCTTTGCTAAGAAAGAGGGTTTTGCTCCTACAGACCTCATGATGATATAGTCATTCAAACGTCCAAATATAGAAACAAGTAGATAGTTCATTAAACTCAGAAACGCACTCAAGAGTGTCACGATCACTATTGGATTCAGTAGGGTCCAGATTGCATCGATTGTTTCAATGTTATTTTCTAACACATCTTGTTGTCTGAAGGTGTCAAATCCATAACTTTCTGCAAGTGTGTCAATTTGCGAGATAAGTGAGTCGTCGTATTCATCGAGCTGAACAAGAACCAGATTAGTTCCAGAAACACCGTAGTAGCTCTGTAATTGGGAGAGCTCCATTATGGCCATCATCCCACCATTCAAGATATCAAAAGCCTGCCCTTTGATCTCAAGTACTGCTCCTTGTACACCCAGCTTCTGCACGAATGGATCCTCGAAGAGGTCACTTGCCATCCTCCCACCAATCCATACCTGATTGATATTATCAATCATACGACCTTCATAGTACCAGTCAGAAATGGTGTTATCCCAGTTTACACCGACAAGTACAGCAGAAGATATGCGATCTAAACCGATGTACTCGTAATGTTCAAACTCCTCATTCCAAATAATGCCCGGTTCTTCCCGCACTTCAGAATATATGACCAGACGTGATTCGACATTAGTAACTCCGAGAATACTCGTAAGATTTCCAACTAACGGAGCAGGAATCATATCTGCAACATCTAGAAAATTAAAGGAGGTATTGAGAGGAGAACCATAGAGTGAATACGAGTCATAGTATGAATCCAAGAGATCGGGGGTTCCTACTGCGATTATGTTTGTCCCCATCGAGCGCGTTACATAAGCATTTGAGGTGGTATGAACCACACCGCCTCCAATCCAGAGGATGGATGCGATAGTAAAACTTAGAAAAAGAGAAATTACAGTTCTTCTGGTCCCTTTTAGTCTTCTACCAGTTCCTTTAGTGGCAATACGAAAGGATAGACCAAAACTATCTAGGAAGCCTGCAACACGGACTTTCGTGCCCACATCAGGATTCAGTGAAAGAGAGGGAAACTCCTGAACGGTGTCGTATATTGGTTTCTGAGCAGACAGGTATCCAGCTATTGTGAGGATTATTGCAAGGACTGATAGTTGAAGAACAGGAAAGGTATTTGTAAACTGTAGATTTGGGATAATGGAACTAAGCCATATCATACCCATCATATAGATAATTGTACCAGCGGCTAGGCCAAGAATAATACTTGCAAGTAGTAAGATTACCGACTGTGCCATGAAAAAGTCGAAGATTGTGTCCAGCAATGTGCCAATTGATTTCATTAAACCAATATCACGACGGCGGGTCACCATCTCTAGCGATATAGTTGTGGAAACTACAACAATACCAAGTATAAACACCAATAGAAGTATTGTCCATACGAAAGTCGAGAAGAACATACCAAAAGATGAAGACAAAGCGCTTGATACAGCTAAGGATGACACATCAAGGAGAACATTGCCAAATAGGAATACGAATGTAGTAGCAGCGACAACACTCGTCAATGAAATCAGTGTGAGAGTAGTCCTGAATGGGCGTCTCTTGAGGTCCCTTGATGCAAACATCTGATGGTCAGGCATAACGCGTTAGCACTCCAGACTCCATTTTATAATGCTGAATATTAGGTTGGTTAATTATGCCCTCATCGTGGGTCATCACAATCACTACTTTTCCCTGTTTGTTCAAATCAATTAGCAGATCACGTATCATCTGTCCACTATCTCCATCAAGGTTTGCAGTAGGCTCATCTGCGAGTATGATTGGAGGGTCATTTGCCATTGCTCTAGCAATTGCAATTCGTTGTTGTTCTCCAGAGCTGAGTTGCCAAGGAAGATGATCAGCCCGATGATCCATTTTAACAGTCTCGAGAAGCTTCATAGCTTCATCTCTCAATTCGGATTGCTTCTTTTCAGAGAGTTGCATTGGAAACAGTACATTCTCAATTGCAGTTAAGGTCGAAACGAGGTTGTAACTCTGAAAAATGAAGCCGGTATTATTGAGTCTGAAAGATGCTCTGAATGATTCGTCATAATCATTGATTGGAACATCCATTAGGAATACACGTCCTCGAGTTGCCAAATCAATTGCCCCGATTATATTCAGGAGTGTTGTTTTTCCAGAGCCTGATTTACCTGAGATGACAACAAACTCACCAGTATCGACAGTGAGGTTTACTCCGATGACAGCTCCAATCTCGTTCTTATCCAGTTTATAGGTCCTATGGACATCTTGGAGCCGAACTGCATGTTTAACCTCTTCGAGATCGTCTATATCTAAGTCGTCTCGCGTATAATCAATTGCGTCAAGGTAATCGTCATCAGCCATATTGTACTACCTCGGATAAAGGCGAATGAATATCAACCCAAGATAAGCATGAGGGTCGAACAATTATTGTATCAAAATGCCTTGACAATCTATAGCTGTACGGGCCCAATCGGTGAGTAGGACGGGCTTCTCTCTACCAAACACCTTTACTGAACGGAGGATATCAGCCTCAAGTAGACTACTGATGTAATAGGAGACGAGACTCTTGTCTACATCTAATGTCCTGCTGATGATTGCCTGAGTTGTTTGACCGTTAGCTGCACACTCTCCAAGAATGGAACCAACAGTCGGGTTCCTAGCTAGTGCAGTCAACAACATAACCTTCTCATCAGATGAGTAGTCCGGTGAGAATATGTGTCTAACGTTACCGTTTCTGAGAGAAATGACAGACCCATCATCTTCTAGAAATCGAAGGTGATACTGGAGAGCACCCATAGCACATCCAATGATTCGATGAAGCTCGCGAAGATGGATGCCGGGGTTGGCCGCGACTTCGTCAAGGATTCTATCTCGCAGCTTCTGCAGTCTGCGGTCGTCTCTCTTGTCAATAGATACTGTTCCAATCGCAAATGCAAAGAAACCAATATCAATCGCAGCGAAGAGCGCATCAGACCAAGCTATGTTTGTGCCGCCCGAATTCCAGGAGAATGGTACAGCATCCATTGTTAGATTCTCATTACTTGTGGCACTTCCAATCCACATTGATAATGCCTTGAGGTGTACAAAACCATCTTCACTATTAATAGAAGGCGACAGATCCTGAGCCATAGGCTCAACACCACCAAAACTGACACCAGATAGAACTACACCTAGAATGCCCCATGAAAGGAGGATCAGTGAAAGTCCTACTAGGATATGTTTGGTGAAACGTCTATTCATGTTCTAACTTCCACAGCAAATCCTAATAGCGTTTTGCAGTTAAAAACTACGTTTGTTGAAATTTCGCACTATTAGGGGGTGCCACGTGCAGGATAAGTCATTGTAATCTTAAATGTGCATGTTTCGGCACCAATCGATATGCACGTATCCTCAGTTACAATCAATTTCTCATACTCAATTCGGTTGAAGTCGGTTAGATACTCGAGAACAGCCTCAATGAATCCCTTCAAGAAGAAGCACGAAGGTTCTTCAGCGTCATAGCCTGAAGCGTATGGATTATCAATAATCTCGATTATCGCTTCTTCATCCAGCCAAAGCTTGTAGAGTTTTGCTATCCTGATGTCGCCAAAAGGTACAATCAGAGTTTCAAGAGCCATCTTGATGAACTCTATGATACCCTTGAAGTCTCCGGGAGGCTTTTGCTTTCCAATTTTGAAGTATTCTCTTTGTGCTTCAAGTCCTGCAAGACGCCCAGCTGAGTAGTATAGGTCTTTTACTCGATCGGGGAACATTACAGCTATCCGATTCCCAATCTTGTTCCAGGTCTTGGCAAAGAATGCAACCATAAGATCACGTTCTTTCAGTCGTCCTTGCCACCATGGAATGATATCATCTTGCTTGGACATTTCTTGAGCCTCAATTTCACTAATTGATGGTGAGTTGATAGTTAAGTGATTTATGTGTATGTGATACAGTTACACTAAACGGACATTCCAGACACATGCATCAGCGCCTGTAGCTTTACTTAATTCTTGGAAGACTTTTGCATCGACACCTTTGAACTCGAGTACAGATTCAAGAATTCCACTGAAGACTTCGCAGTATCCGAATCCACGCATACCTTCAAGATTGACTTCTTGGCACCAGACACATTGGTCATCGGTAATTCGTACAGAGCCACGAGCTGTTTTCATGTCTATATCTTTTGGTTTTTTATCAAAAAGAACTCTGTAGACAATCTCGATTAGTTTTGCTACATCCTCACGCGTCGTAACATTATCCTTTGTCTTTTCTATAATCTCTGTATTGAGGTAAACCTGCTGACCAATTTCATTTCCAAGGGTTCGTAATCTTTGATTTGCTTCATCGATATTGCTAGTTTCCTCAAGAACCTTCTCGACATAATAGGAATAGAGACTAACAAGTAGTGGATTTTCTATCTTAGGCATTTTTGTCACACCTACGTGGCAATTTAGAGGGTCTTTCCAATTAGCTTTAGACCATGTTTTCTATATTTCGCGACTGTCTGTACAATCTTTGGCAAAGGAAGGTTCAGTGACTCAGCAATCTGTTCAGTTGTCCGATTTCCATCGCACATTTTGATGATACTTTGATCGCCGCTTTCAACTTTGCCAAAATCACCCTCAAATCGAGGACATTTTACGTAGCGACCCATTGTGCCTTTTGTTTTAGAAGGAACTTCTTCGCCTGCAGCAAGCTGTGGAACATTAATGATACCCTTTGAGGCGCCCCACTTTAGGAGGTCAATTACTCTTTCATTTGGTTGAAACATGGAGTCCGCAATCTTCTCTACACTTATGGTTCCGTTGACAAGCATTAGAACATCAAACCCAAAGTTGCGGTATAAGTTCTTCATCTCAAAATAAAGCGCAGAGTCCAAGGTTAGCGCGTTCGAGTACCGAGGTCCTCTTTCAGGCACGGTAATTGGTTGAACATTGAAAGCATCTGGGGGTGGCAACTCCTCAACGGGGGGTGTTGGTATTACCACAGCAGGAGTCGAAGTAGCAATATCGACTTCTGGAGTCAGCGAACCTACATCGGGGGTTGCAGATTCAACAGAGGCGGCTTTGATAGCAATGCTCTCCAATACTTGAATATTTGATTCAGAGGATTCCTCGAATTCATCAGGTGGAGGAGGAAGTTCAATTCCTTCTAGTAATCGCAAAACATTCTTAGTTTTAGCAATGGCCAATCCAAGCTGCAGCTCTGGGACGTATAGAACTGTCAAAATCCAGTTATTATCTACAGGTGATAGGACAACTAGTCCTCGTTCAGTGTCGATTGTCATGAGACGCAGTTCAGATTTGTATAGGTTAATGCTATCCTTAACGCGTGGAAATAGTTCATCTGGAAATGCAAAACTAACAAAGGGTCTTCCAACCTTTGTCATCAGTGAATAACCCAATACTTGATCATCGAATCTCAATTTAGATAGAGCTCTTTCTAAATCTTTGGACATAATATTTACCTCACGAGCACTGGTTTGACAAATACTGGCCTACATGTAGCATTTTCAGAAGTCGTCTGAAAAGGATTGTGGTCGTGAAGTAAGTTGAATCCTGTCAATAACGGTTAAGAGGGACATGCATATGTTGAGGAATCACCATGAGGAACTTCGTTGGTAGCTTACTAGCAGTCATCATAGGATCTATGACCATCGTTATGTTGTATGGACTTGCGCAACCAACATATCCAGAACCGTTTAACATCATTTGGTTTCTTCTAGCAGGAAGTAGTGCACTTCAGTCTACTTTGTTCAACCCAGTTTCATCTATGAGTATCATTCTATATATTATATCATGGATCGTCATCGGATTAGTGATTGGAGTGTTTTCCAAACCGGGGTGGAACTCTGTTAGATCTGCAATCTGGGTTGGTCTTATCCATGCTGTATTTGCGCTCATATCCTTACTTTTTCTGGACTCGGAGTTCTGGATTCGTGCTAGTAGGAACTTTGACCTACTCGTTCAATTCTTTACATCTCTGATTTTGTCCATCCTCACGCTACCCTCTGCGCTCCCTATAGCAATGATAGTAGACAGAATCAATCGCAAGGCAGAACCTCCAATTCCAACTAAGATTGAAACAGTTTGCGAGTGTGGTGCTATCTTCAAGTCCAATCCTATGATATGCTCTGAGTGTGGTAGAACTCTGAATTCAAGCAGAGATTAGTTATCGGTCTCGGGTAATTGCGCTACCTAGGAGTCCGCCAATCGCACATGCAATCACAGGGTAGATTGTTCCCTCAAGTGCGGCTTGCATGATTATAAGAGATCCTTGTTGAAAGATGGCTACGACATTAAATCCTGGAGAGATGATGAAGAAGAGAAGCCAAGTGAGAAAAGCTCCAATGATTGCTGAGAAGACTGCTGAAAGAATTCCTGGAAATATTTCCTTGGTCATCAATCCAGCTACAAGACCGCCAGTACCCCAGGCAAGCCACATGAGAACAGACGCACCTACTGAACCATAACCCACAAGAGAGCCTAAACTGGTAGAACCAAGAAAAGCTGGAGCAGGGTATAGGATAGTACCAGCTACAGCTAAGCGTATTTCAAGTTCACCAGTGACGAGGAAGTCAGATACAACGGTTGATGCAATGAGGTCATTAGGCATCAAATCTCCGAATGTCAACACGATGAATGTTATTGCAAATGCAGTGACCAGACCTAATAGCGTGCCTAATCCTTGACCCAATCGAGGTCCTCCATAGTTGGTTCTATAATCTATTTTCAATTATTATGTTTTATACCTATGCCAGATGAGTAGTTGGAATTCCAAAGCTTAGGTGATGGGTACTTATCGAAGTGAGAGGGTCCAAGTACAGACTTCTTCACCTAACGCTCTGCAGGACTCTTGGAAACTTTCAGCATGGAATCCGCGCAGTTTCATGACTGCATCAAATACACCACTCACAATAACACAGTACTGCAAACCAGGCATATCTGTGATGTGAACACCAGCACATATAGGACAGTCTGCATCTGTGAACTTGATTGTTCTCTTATCTTCACTTATCGAGATGTTAGTGAATGTTTGTCCTGAATTCACCTTGTATGCAAGTTGTAAAGTATTCGCGAACTCATGGAATTGTCCAGCATGTTCTCTGATCCTATCAGCATAGTCCATAAGCAGGGTTTCTCCGACCCTGAAGCCTATGTCTTTCATCTTCCTATTTATTTCATCAACACTCATGCTGGTGCTCATTAGAAGATTCATCAGTTCTCTGTAGCTTGCTTGAAACAAGACTTTGGAAACTTTCGGTGTCATAAAATTCCAAGCTATTTTTCCCTTTACACCCATTGTTATTATTCCTCCAGTATCAATATCTTGACAATTTATCTGTGCGTATGAACTTAACCGTTTTTCCGCGGTATGGAATTATGCATTGCAACGCATCGAAATAGAGTATTCCAAGTTCAGTAGCAATTTCCTGCAATGTCCTCTTTCCGTTGCACAACTCGAGTATAGCCCGATGTTGTTTCTTAGCCTTGTTGAGGTCCCCCTCAAACAAAGGCAGCTCTATAATCGCCTTTTGGCTAGGTTCTTGTTCCTCAGGACATTCAATCCAAAGAATATCATGCGAAACACACCAAGCCACAATCATAATGACTTTCTCTACAGGTCTAGCTAAGTGTTCAGCAAGTTTGTAGACGGTCATCTTCTCGTCGACAACTAGAAGGATATCAATGCCAATATTGGCAAACTCCCTCTTTAGCGTAACATTGAGCTTCGAGTCCAAGGTCATGGAGTCATTGTAGTTCTCGCCTCGATGCACTACACAACCATGTCTTACTTGGACTTGTTCTTTAAGAGATTCATCAATAGAGTCGGTGGACATTATCTCCATTGACAATGGTTCTGTTGGTTGAGAAGATGCAGTTTCTTCCACGATGACATCTTCAGACTCATCAGGAATACTGGACTCTAGTTCAGATATCGGTTCATCCTCAACCAAAGAAGTCACCTCATCTTCCAATGCTATGGTAGCTGGGGGAGGAGGTAGGTCGACCTGCACAAGAAGATCAACAACAGCCTTAGTCCTTGAGAGAGCACCACCAAGCTGGAACTCAGGCTCGAATAGAACAGCGAGTACCCATCGTGGGTCAACTCTTGCCAGGATAACAGTTCCTTTACTGGTCATGGTGTTAACGAGTTTCATATCCTTTCCATGGATTCGTAGGGTCCCTCTGATTTGAGGTAGTACCTCATCTGGCAATGAAAACGACAAGAAGGGTTGACCATCACTGGTGATAAGAGCATACCCACTAACTGATTCATCAAACTTCAGTTTAGTAAGAACACGTTCCAGTTCCAAATGTCATACACCTAACTTAGCGTTGCAAATACAATTGGTACAAGAGTTATTGAGCCATAAGTAGCTTTTTACCATCTCCTGAAAGGATGGGGGCAGACTGTAAGAAACTCACTATATCAGGCAGTGAAGGATGAGATGCAGATATTGATGATACGTAGAGAGATGCGACTGCATTAGCAAGAATCAATCGGTCCATTGAGGGAAGACTAAGAAGAGTGCCATAGATATCACCAGCATTCCATGCATCGCCAGCGCCACAGACCACATTGCTCTCAACCATGAATGTTGGAATCGCAGTTATTTCATCATTGATAATGGTTGCAGAATATTGAGGTGTATGAAGATCAACTCGAGACCCTGATTCGGTAGCAATCAATTGGGCGCCTTCAAGCCAAAGTTCGGGCTTTAATGGCAGATTTTTCCAACGTTCTTGGTCGCCAGCTAATGATTGAACTATCCAACCCACTTCGTTTTCATTCAGACCGATTATATCAACTAAACCAGCTTTGATAACGTGTTTAACAAGTTGAGTAACGTTCGTAGGATTTCCAGACGGGTCACCTATATCAATGAATGTCTTAGCTGTAGAAGACTCCTTCACCATCTTGAATAGATCATGAGCTAGCTCGGAACCTTTTCTATTATGATTCAGGTTAACAAGAGCAACAATCCCACTACTGTTAATGAGTTCAATATCACCCTTAGTTAAATCAGAGAACGCAAATTGTGAGGCGGAACCACTGTCACTCAACATCAAGTTGACCTTTCTCTCAGAATGCGTTGTTTCAATAGAAACTGTAGAAGAGAGGCGACCATCTGTGTGTATATGACTCAAATCCAGTTGAGGGTCAGCAAGTGCTTGAAGCAGTGATGCTCCGTGCTCATCAGTCGTAACTATTAATCGTGGATTAAGTCCTAGAGATAGAAGTGCAGAGGCAGTATTAACAGCATTCCCACCTCTTCGAATGAACTGCTCGTTGTTGAGAAGATTGCCACCACCTTGTTCTGCAAGTTGTATTAAGCCATCCAATAGACAATCTAGTGTTTCCACCTTTACAAAATGGTCTACAAAAAAGTCAGGAAGCACTACTGGGTAATTCACCTTTGGAGGATTTTTCAAGACTGAAATGAGCTGATTATAGTCCAACTCACTCTTCCCCTAAGGTATAATCAGGTACATCTCTAGACCTTTCTAAGAGCAGCTTTGACCATGGCTGTAATCCGGTCTTCATCAATTCCGGTCTTCTTCGCGACCTTAGAAATATCACAGTAGGCCAAGTCTTCGAATGATTTAATGCCAGCTTTTACAAGCAGGGGAACCTCAGACGCCTTGACCGCCCGAAGGGATGCTAAGTCATCAGCTGCAACATCAACCTGTGTTTTCATAGGTTGCTCTTCTTCAGTTAGAGCGGAAACCAACTCCTCGAGATCCTTCATGTACTGCTTCAAAGCTGCAACATTTTCAGGATGGATAGTCGTTCTTCGAATATCCACGATGAGCCCCATTCGTCGAGCTTCATCTATGGTGAGACCTGCTTGAGTAGTCTCTTCACTACTAAAACCACGGCCCCTCTTTGGGCGACCATCTCGTGGCGATTTTACTCTTGGCTCAGCAATAATATCAAAGCTCATCGGTTATTCACCTGACTCGGCATCGAGCCGTTGGTCTACTTATTAGGCTTTCGAGATGGACATCGATTACGAGTTAATTACTAGGGAGTAAGTGCTATACTATAGCTTCATGCCTCTATGAAACACTTCACAGGTGCATTTGGTGCATTCATCCTTGAAGTCTTCATGTTTCTCACGTATGTGGCCACAGGTACAGTGGTCATAATTTCTCGTACTCATTAGCTCACCTCTGCTTCAGCGTTTTCTTCACTAGCAAGTCTATCTAGCATTTCTTTCTGTTTCATTTCCAATAATCTGTGAGGCCCATGTCCGCTTATTACACGACTTCTAGTATAGCCTCTCTTAGAATTGAGTTTCAATTTTTCCATTGGTTATATCCTGCTCTTGTGAGTATAGTATATCAATCAGACTAATTCTGCGATTGCTGAAAAGCAGATACATCAAATACCAGAGTGAAGGTTCTGGTCTTATTTTGGTTATTTGTTAACCTGGCTCTTCTTTTCTCACTTTATGCATGATAACAACCCTGGGATTGCTTATAAGCTTGGGCATTTCGGTTGGAGAATCTGCTAAAACAGCGAAGAATCAGAACTCATCTAGAGTGGCTTGAGCTGTTTCACTTACCTTCAACATTCGCTCAAGTTTTACTTGTTGTTTGGGGTTAATCATCTCAAGTAGCGATAGCATTTGAAACGCATTGAGAGGCGCATTTCCTGCAAAGTGGTTGTTGAAGTAACCAAATGTTGTTTCGACACTATCGGTAACTTGCTCAATACGAGGAACCCAAGCTTCTAGTTCTTTGATAGAGAAACGATAGTTGAACCATGGGTTCTCACCATGGCCATGCCAGCGGATGTAGGAGAAATCAGTCGTGATTCGAAGATCTATGGGGATCTTAGGTTCATCAACAATGGCATAGGCGATTCCATAGTCTTCCAACAGATTCCAAACTGCATTGATTAACCAAGACTGATCTCTAAATTCAATAGCATACCTATATTGCGAGTCCAACATCGAAAGAAAGGTTTCTAAATCACCCATAGTTGATATGTCCCATGGTGGTAGCTGAATCAATAGAACCGGAATCCGATTACTGATTGGTTCAAGCAGTCTGAAGTACTCAGTAAGAGTTACGCCACCTTCTCCTTGAAGATTGAGCCGATTGTCATGTGTGACTTTTTTCGGAAGTTTAGCAGTGAAGAAGACACTCTCATCCAAGGTGGAAAGATGCTTGATGAAGTTTGGTTTTGGAAGAGCATAGAAGGTTGAGTTAATCTCAGCAGTCTTGAAATATTTGAGGTATTGGTTTAGCATAGATCCTCCAGATGTATAGAAAGTTCCCTTCCAGTCCTTATCGTATGACCATCCACTTGTGCCAATATGTAGACCTTTCCTCATCACTCTCATACTTCTAGTTGTCAGGAACAACTATCTGTCTTCCGGATTCAATTATCCCGATGATGAAGTTCATAAGAAGGCTCGTTGAACCGGTATGTTGTGAAACCGATGCATGCAGAAGATGTGAAAGCAGAGTTCAACAATCTTGAGATACACATGGGTTCTTTCAAGGAGAATAAATTCAAGCTCAAGTGCAAAATAACGTTTCATGACCAGTTACTGGTAATGGATGGGGGCAAGAGAGTAGCCACCATGCACGCTCGAAACATCGGAAATGTTCATCTAGAGAAGAAGGCAATCAGGATTGCAGGACTGAACTTCGAGATTAGAGAGGGCGATGAGGTGAGTGTCGCCAGCGGTTCCATCAGACTTGAGATTGGTGACACCGCAGAAACGTGGTATAAAGAGCTTTGGGGATAGACCAAGACCTTTAAACGGAAGCAAACCCGAACGGAAAGAGCAAGTACCTGGGGGTTTTGAAATGTCTGAGAAGATTGAATTCATAGAGTTAAGGTTCACAGACCTTCTTGGCAGATTGAAGGCAATGGTTGTACCATGTAAGGCATCAGAAACAATTGAAGAAGTAGCTAAAGACCCAGCCATGAAAAACGGGACCAGTTGTGATGGAAGCTCAGTTACTGGTTTAGCAAAAGTTGAATCATCGGATCTCCGACTAGAACCAGATCCGACATCTCTCATTGAACTACCCTTTACGTCGCATAGGACTGCAGCCGCGATGTGTTACATCAGAGAGAAAATTGCTGATGGGAAAAGTTCAGAATTCTTTTCACTGGATAGCCGAGGGAGACTGCACAGAATAAGTGAGGAGCTGCTCACGGGTAAGATGCAGATGAAAGTCAAGGTTGAGCCTGAGTTCCATTTCATAACACCAGATGGTGAACCCTTTGATGAAGCGGGTTATGCGGACACATATCCCACTAATCCAGGGATGGATATGCTACTTGAATTAGCATCCACACTACGGACTCTCGGAATCAAACCGAGAGTGATTCATCATGAGGTTGGTGAATCACAACAAGAGATTGAATTAGATTTTGATGATGCAACAAAAATGGCAGATAATATCTTGTTATTCAAAAATCTAGCCAGAAAAATCTGTAGAGGTCAGGGAGTAGATGTGACCTTTATGCCAAAACCCTTCGAAGGAGAAGCGGGTAATGGTCTTCATTGTCACCTGCAACTCTGGGAAGATGGAAAAAACCTGTTTGGTGTTGGCAGTGGTTCAGATTTATCAGAAACTGCAAAGATGTTTATTGCGGGACTTTTAGAACATGCTCCAGCTATTACAGCAATAGCTAACCCAAGCATCAACTCCTACAAACGAATTGTTCCACACCACGAAGCGCCAGTGTATATCACCTGGGGAATAAAGAACAGGACTGTTCTAATCCGGGTTCCAATGTTTGCTACTGGTGATAAAGCGGCAATAGAATTACGATCACCAGACCCAATGACAAATCCGTATCTCCTTTTCACAGCAATCATTGCTGCGGGAATGGATGGTGTAAATCGAAAACTCACGCCACCAGACCCAAGAAGTGAGGATATCTTCAACCTGAGCGACGATGAACGGGAGAAGCTCGGGATTAAGATGCTCCCAACTACATTAGAAACAGCACTCGATGCCTTAGAAGCGGATAGTGTGATTTGTGAAGCGCTAGGAAAAGATATTCTGGAATCCTTTGTGAAACTCAAACGAAAAGAGTGGCGGGAATATACTAGCCATATTGTGACTGATTGGGAATGGGAAATGTACGAAGATAACTAGTCATCCCTGAAGAACTTCGAGAACCTCTCAAAGGCTTCGTCCACAGCTTCTGGGGTCAATGGACCAATCGAGATTCGTACATGACCTTCGCCAGCATCCCCAAAGATTATGCCAGGAAGAACCAGCGTTCCAGTAGATTGAAGAATATCCATCACAAGTTTTCGTGAATCTGTGCAGCCTTTCACTCGAGGGAATAGATAGAAGGTCCCCTTTGTATAGATTTCCTCAAAAGCATCAATCTCTCGCATACGAAGATATGCCAGGTCACGAAGTAGGTTCAACCGTTGTAGTTCGTTTTCAACGTAATCTAGACCTTTCTTCAATACCTCTAATGCTAGAATCTGCCCAGCTGTGGGAGCACAGATAGTCATTGTATCCTGAACCTTGAGAAACTCTTTGATGAATTCAGGATGACCAATAGTAAACCCGACTCGCCATCCACTCATTCCAAAATCCTTCGAGAAACTACCAAGAGTCACCACATGATTACCTGCATCTCGACGTGACCTCGGACTGTAATGGGAAGCATCATCAAAGACCATGCGAGAATATGATTCATCCGAAATCAACATGATATCATTTTGTATACAAAGATCAACAATGTCATCAAGCATTTTCTTTTCATATACTGCACCTGTCGGATTGTTGGGCGTTATCATGAAAATTGCACTTGTGTCTTTGTCTATAGCCGCCTCAATGTCTTCCACACGGGGTTGAAACATTTCGTCTACAGGGACCGCTTTTACTTCAGCTCCAGCGAGCTTGACTGTCATTACTGAGTTGAAGTAGTAAGGAGAGGGCATGATGACATTCTGGCCTTGCGCTACAAGTGTCAGAATTATGCCAGCGAATGCATTATTTGCTCCTGCAGTAATTACTATCTCATCTTGGGGATTAACATCAATTCCGGATTTCTGACGTAAATAGAGAGCAAGTTCCTCACGTAACTCTAGTAGACCCTCATCAGGTGTGTAGACATGTGTAGAGGGATGAGAGATTCGGTCTTTCAAAACGGTTAGTACAGTATCGGGAGGAATGTGACCGGGTAGTCCCTGACCTAGATTCAGGAAACTAGGTGACTTGATGAATCTCTTTGCTGCTTCGGCTAATTTTGCAATGGGAGGTGACATGATGTCTTCGGTACGATACTTCATGAGATGCACCAGATAACAAGCGCTATCACGGATATGAGCGTATGGTATAACTATAACCAAAAAAAGGGACCAGATTGATAAGCATTATATCGGGGTTTGATATGGCGCTCGGCAGTGACCAAAATGGATTTGTTGGCAGAAGGTAGGAAGGAAGTACAGAGAGCAGCAGCATGGTCAGTGGCCGCTGCCGCATTATTAACGCTCATCAAACTAATCACCGGACTGGTCACCAATTCAATTGGTGTTCTTTCTGAAGCTCTACATAGTGGTCTTGACCTTTTAGCCGCAGGAATAACATTGTTAGCAGTGAGAAGGGCTTCACAAGCACCAGATTCTGAACATCAATATGGTCATGGTAAGATTGAGAATTTTGCGGCTCTTGCTGAAACTTTAATCCTTTGGATAACGTCAGGGTGGATTATCTACGAAGCAATCAGAAGAATTGTTTTCGAAGAATTCGCAGAAGCCACATTTTGGGGTATAGCTGTCATGTTGTTCAGTATTTTTGTGGATTATGAAAGAAGCCAAATGCTATACAAGAACGCAAGAAAACACAGTAGCCAAGCTCTAGAAGCAGATGCGCTTCATTTCAGGACAGATATGTTGAGCTCTGTTGTAGTATTAATTGGACTTTCATTTGTGTGGATTGGATTTCCAATAGGGGATCCGATTGGAGCACTTGGAGTTTCCGTTGTGATTCTCTTTGTCTCATTCAATCTCGCAAGAAGAGCCTTTGACGCACTAGTCGATCATGCACCAGAGGGTACTAGGGAAAAAATCATCGGGCTATGCATGGAGATACCAGGAGTTGTAGAATGCAAACGCGTACGTGCTCGACACGTGGGACCTGAATTATTCGCAGATATTGTAATCACAATTGATGAGAATGTTTCCACCCTTGAAGCACACAGTATTGCCGAATCCATCGAAGAGAAACTAAAAGACTTGGCTCATAGAGTAGATGTCGTTGTACATATTGAGCCTGTTGAAGGAGATATATCACAATATTCGGAGATGGATATCTATGACCAGATGCAAATCATTGCCCGTAGAATATCAGATATACAGAGTGTCCACAATATTCGAGTGTTCGAGATTTCAGATAATATCGATGTGGCAGCAGATCTTGAGATGTCAGCAGATCTCACCTTGGAAGAAGCTCATACTGTGTCCGAGTTGTTTGAAAAGCAATTGAGAGGAATTATCGCAAACATAAATTCGGTGACCCTTCACCTGGAAACAACAATGACAAAGGACAAAGCACAGGATATTACATCGGTATCTTCAGATATCATCAAGTCAGTAAAGGAAATCATTGCTGAATTTTCACCGCCTGTGAACTATCGAGAAGCAAAGATTCGTGAAGAACGAGTGGGAGTTTTTGTATTATTAGACTGTACTATTCCAGGTCAGATGACACTTACTGAAAGTCATGAGATTGCTGAAGCAATTGAAAAGAAGATACTTGAGCGTTTAGACGCAGTCAATTCAGTGTTTATTCACTTTGAACCAGCGTGACCTAAGCTTAATATTCAGCCACGATTGAAGGATAGTAGAGGTTCTGGAAAGATGAACGAAGAATGTGCAGGTAAAATACTTGGGTCCCCAGAGGCTCAGGTTATACAGACAAAAGAGTTTGAGATGAAACAACCATTACTCGTTTGTTGTTTCCCCTCAGCAGGAGTTGTAGGGACAATAGCAGCGAACACTTTGATTGAGCAGTTTGAGATGGAAGAAGTTGCTCATGTCAGGTCAAGATATATGCCATCAGCGGCAGTCTTCTTGGATGGACGTCTTCGTCATCCCTTCAGAATCTATGGAAAGAAGGAAAAGAATCTACTTGTTGTGACTGCAGAACTACCAGTTGCTGAGGAGGGACTCTATCCTGTAAGCTCAGCTCTTCTAGATTGGGGAACAACTGTTGGTGTAAAGGAAACCGTTATACTTGATGGAATCCCGGTTCAGGGATTGCCTTCAGATCGCAAAGTATTGTATGCAGCCGAAGAAGAGAAGCTTCGTGATTTGAAAAAAGACGAAACCATGGAGATTCTTACAAAGGGGATTATCACAGGAATTGCAGGATCAATTCTCTCAGAAACCCTCTGTAGGGATATGGTGGGATTTGCACTTCTCACACCCGCCATAGCCATGATTCCAGATCCAGATGGAGCTGTGCAACTACTGCAGGCTCTCAACAGACTCTACAACGTTAATGTGGATGTCACAGAATTACAGGAAAGTGCAACAGAGATACGAAAGAAAATGGAAGAGATGGCACAGCAGGTCGATGGAATGCGTAGACAACAACCGGGTACCGATCGATCAAGGTATGAGAGAATGTATGCATAATATTCAGTCTGTGCATGTATCATAGGCTTCCTTAGCGCCTTGCGCATTTCGTTCGCCCACCTTTCCAGACCACTTCTCACAGATGATTTTCTGGACAGTTTCTAGTTTAACTAGACCTGTAGCTTTTGCAAAAGCACCGAGCATTGTAGTGTTAATGACTGGTAATCCTCCAACAAGTAGCCCATTCTTCAAGGCAATACCAGTTCCATCATACGTGTAGATATGACCCAGGGGCAAATCAATCTCACCTGGTTTCTTGGGTGTATTGATTATGACCTTCCCATTCTCTACAAGACCCTCAGTGACATCAATGAGGTCAAGAATCGAGGAATCAAGGACTGCTACAATATCAGGAGTGTAAATCTGGCTTCTCACATTAATCTCCTGATTAGCAATCCGCGTGAATGCTTTGACCGGAGCACCTCGACGTTCAGCACCAAAGTAAGGAAACGCTTGGACACCCTTGTATCCATCAATGTAAGCAGCCTTTGCAAGAAGTTCTGCAGAGGTGACACCACCCTGTCCACCTCGACCATGCCAACGAATTTCTATCATCTTCATAGGAAATACTCCTGAGGACCGACGTTTCGTCAAACCCTGCTCGACATCGGTCAAACATAACCTTTACGTTATCACTACTTGTCTTGAACATGTGACCAATATGGATGAATACATGAATGCCAACAAGGAACTTTGGGATAAGCTAGCGAAAATCCACCATAAATCAGAGTTCTATGATGTTGAAGGATTTCTCAAGGGAAATCAGACACTTGACCCAATTGAGATAAAGGAACTTCCAAACCTGTCAGGGAAGAAAATTCTGCATATCATGTGTCACTTTGGACTGGATACACTATCATTAGCGAAACTGGGTGCAAAGGTTACTGGCGTTGATTTTTCATCGGAGGCAATAGAACTAGCAAGAGAATTGAGTAAAACTGCAAAGATAGATGCGAACTTCGTTTGCTCAAACGTCTATGACCTTCCTGATAACCTTGATGAGAAATTCGACATTGTATTCACATCAGGTGGTGTCATCATGTGGCTCCCTGATTTAGAAGAGTGGGCGAGAATAATTGCGTATTTCCTCAAACCTGGTGGCTTCTTCTATATCCGTGAGTTTCATCCCTTTTGTTATGTCTTTGATGATGAAAAAGATGTTAATGACCTGAAAGTGAGGTATCCGTACTTCCAAGGTAAAGACCCTCTGAGTTATGAGGATGAAGGATCATACGCAGATGAAGACGCTAAGACTGGAAAGATGCCATCCTTTGAATGGAATCATCCAATCTCAAGAATAATCAATGTCCTGATAGACGCAGGATTGACAATTGATTTCTTCCACGAGTTCCCAGTAGTAACCTACAAGGCACTACCGTTCATGATTAAGAAAGAACCTGGGAGATGGATCCTCCCTGACAATGAGGACAAGATACCACTCATGTTTTCCTTGAAGGCAACTAAAAAGGATTAACTAATATCTTCACAGAGAGCTTTAACAACTCCATCAGCTGACTGTGCAGCTTGTTGGAGACCTACACCAGAGCCTGCAGTATCTGTTCCAACGATGTATAGACCTTTGATAGGAGTTCGTGGCCCAGGTCTGTCCAGGTCTGTTTGACCAGGGATGAGTGCAGCTCGTGTTGCATAGGACATCTGCACATGTTCCATCTCCGTATGTTCTAAGATTCCAGGATGATATTTCTCGAGCCCATTACCCTTCATGATTTCGACCATTTCATCCTTGCTTTTTCCTGGGATTGTCATCATGGCGATAGCTACTAACTCCTTGCCTTCAGGAGCACAACTTGGGTCAAAACTCGAGATGGAAACAATCCACCGGTTGGGGTTAGGGTGAACAAGCACTCGGTTCTTCCGATCCCCAATCACAGTCTTGTTGAGACCAAGCCAGAGTGTTATGCCATGAGTTGGTTTCATGTTACTCCAGCGTTTGAAGAACTCTTGAGTTTCGACATTCTCAGACCTGACTATCTCAGGCATCGCCCATAGAGGGATGTTGCTCACAATGTAATTGTGTGACAATATCTTTCCAGCGACTGAACAGCCAGTGACACTACCCGCCTGCTCATGGATCTGTTCTACAGCTGCGTTTAGCACATAGTCACCATTGATGGTTTCAACCACTCTCTTAATTATCTCCTCCATTCCACCAATGACATAACCCTCATCATATTCCCCAGACCCTAACAAGAGTCTCTTTGCTGATACAAGTTTAGATGATTCCTTGTCTGTATCCTTAAGAGTTCTGAGAGACTCATAGGCTGAAGCCTCCGTGATTGGAACACCTGCAGCCATGTAGATTGCACTTTGCATCACATCAAGCATGACCTGGTTCGTTGCACCATTCGACTGCATGAACTCTAGAAACGAGATATCTTTGTATTTCCGCATCTCTTCCAGTTTCATTGTCTTTATTTTCGCACCGATACGCATGAGTCCTAAACGGCCTCTCCACCCAGTCAATGGCCAACGGAGGGTTTCTCCAATGCTAGATGGAATTGTACCAACTTTGTCATAAACACGGAACTGCCATCCCTCGTGAAGCACAAAGACAGGGGGCGGCGATAAGAAGGTCTTGAGGAATCTAACAAATGCACCACGTGTGACCCGTGTGATGACATGTAATCCTTGGTCAACACGGTACCCATCCACCCAATAGCTATACCAAACACCGCCTAAACGGTCAGCCTTCTCAAGAACTAAAACGCGTTTACCCTCAGCTGTCAATGCTAATGCGGTAAGAAGACCACCAGCACCACCACCTGCAATGATCACATCATAGTTGGATGTATCCACCTGATTGAGAGCTATCTCTTGCATTGCTGAACTCATCCTCATGGGTATTCCAGCGCTACTTAAGGATGTCCAATAGATCTCTAAAGAATATCAATGGGAGTCTTCGTGCTAGCGGACTCGTAAGCAGCGTCCACAATTCTATGCGCAGAAGTGGCCTCCAAAAAGTTGGGTGATGTGGATTCTCCTGATAAAAGAGATTTCAGGAAGGAGTAGCTTAATGCCAAGTGTTTGTTAATCCTAGGATCTGAGAGAGGATCGTGAATGTTTAGTGCAAGATTGTTCGAGGGTATGTTAAGATGTTCAAGAAGAATTTTTGTAGTATTTTCAGAGTATACTCGGATTGGTCCTTCGCCTCTAAGATGATAATCTAAATGCGTATTCCCTGATTCGAGTGTTATTCCTATGAATCCATTCTCAAAGAACAACTCAACTTTCCTTTCTTCCGGGCGATCAAGCCAATGCCATAGTGAGTCAAGTGTGCTTGTTGTTCCATCTTCATGCATCATCATAAGAGATGCTTGGTCTTCAATCCCCCGTTCACCGTGGAAACCAACTTGAGCATATACGCTTGCTATATCACCAAAGAACCAATTGAGAACATCAATATCTTGGATACTCTGATGCAGGAGAATTCCACCTCCAGGAAGTTGCATGTTTCCTCGCCATTGTGCATAATCCACTTCATTCAAAGGAAATTGTTGGTCATCGTGAATATGAGCGAGGAGGGGTTTCCCAAAATCATGTTTATTGATGAGGTGCTTTGCATATAGGAGAAAGGGGTCATACCTTAACAAAAAACCAGCACTAGTTTGCACGGACGAGTCCATTGCTACGGCATTCAGTTCTCGAACTTGTGGACAACTATGAGCCAGTGGTTTTTCACAATAAACTGCCTTATTTGCTTGAGCTGTTCGTTTCACCATATCAGCATGTGTACCAATGGGGGCGCAGATATAGACAACATCTACATTCTCATCGTTAATCAGAGCAACAGGATCATCATAAGCTGCGGGGACATTAAATTCCTTCGCAGTATTTTTTAGCTTGTCTTTGTCGATATCACTTATTGCATTGATTTTGATGTTCAAAAAACCTGCATCTTTCAAAGATTTCAATGCCGCAAGATGTGTCCGTCCAGATTTCCCAACCCCGATGAGGCCAAGCCGCAATTCTGCTTTACTACTCAATGGGTTTCATCTACCAGTTCTTCTAAAAGGATTCTCGATATTTGAGTGTTCTGAGAATAATATGAAACTAAGTGAACCATAACGACAACTGTTATGAAGCATTTGAGTCCAATAACGTTCAAAGAAAAGCATGAACTAAGTAGAATTGAGGTCGCTCCACTTTGGCTTCGGACGAGGATATCCTAAAAGAGGCAAGAAATGCACTAGAGGAAGGTAACAGAGAGGTAGGAGCGAAACTATTTCTCGCTGCTGCCAGTCGTCTTGCGACAAAGATGGAATACGAAAAAGCAGCTAAGATTTACGAAGAAGGAGCACTCATTTACAGAGATTTATACGAGGCGGATGAATGTTTCAAGTCTCTTGATAATGCGACACTGATGTTGATTCGTCTGCCACAAGGACCTGAAATATACAAAGAAATTGTGCGGATCAATAAGACAGCGGCAAAGATTGCTGAAGAAGCGACTGAATACAAGAAAGCTGCAGACTACTACCTCAGAGCACAAGACTTTGCTGTTGATGATAAAGAGAAGGCAGAGCTAAGTATCAAAACAGCGGATGCTCTGGAAATATTAGCGGATGCTAGAGAGGAAGAAAAAGACTTTGCTGAAACTATTGGCCTGCTACGAAAAGTAAGCAGATTATACTATACAGCAGGGGATGATGAGTTAGGAAATAGAATCAGTGATAGAACTGTGAAGGTTGCACGACGCTGGGCGAATCTATCGAAAGGAAGTGGAGATTACATTTCGGCAGGCAATGCACTAGCAGAAGCAGCACAGATTATGGAAACAAAAGGGGAGTCTCCTGAAGCAACACGCACCATGATGGAGGCAGGAGAGTTTTACGAAGCAGCTGAGCTTTTTGAAAAGGCGGGTAATATCTATGATGCAGCTCAAGAAGCCTACAAACTTCAAAGACTCACTTCTGCAAGAAACCAAGCTATATCGAAAGCGGCCGAAGCATATCTCAAAGCTCAAGGAGCACCCGAAGCAGTTGCGCCTTTGCTCGTCAAAGCAGGAAACATGTTCAAGGAAATAAGCCGCCCCATGAAAGCCAAGTGGGCGTTCCTTAATGCAAATGAGCTATTTGGGGAACTAGCGAAAAAGGCAAAGACCCAAAATGACACTGAATCTGAAATGAAATACTTGCGATTTCAAGCAATGTGTCTGCTGAATTGGGGGCAAGATGATGTTGCCAGCGAGATATATGTCAAAGTCATATCTCATTATCTAAATGAAGCCAAGACAGAAGAGAAAGATGGCAACAAGGAACGACAGGCAATTACTCTAGAAGAAGCTGCAGAGGTTCTTCGAGAATCAGGCAGGGTGACAGAAGCGATGGGTCATCTTGAGCATGCTTTAGAATTATACATTCAACTTGCTGATGAGGCATCGACTTCGGGAGATCCAGAAAGCGGCTCCAGATTATATACCAAAGCTGCAGAGTGTGCAATAAAGCTTGATGATAAGGAAAGACACGATTCATTTCATTGGATGGCAAGTGAGAAGGCTGAGAATGCAGCAGAGTATTACCAAGAGCTCGGTGTTCCTGAATTAGCAACAATATGGCTGCGTACAGCGGGATTGGAGGCCCTTCTAACTGATTCATCAGAAATGATAGAGAAATCTATTGAGCTGCTATCAAAATCAGCAGAGGGTTTCAGAGAAGCTAATGAGCTTAGGGAGGCATTCGAAGATCTATTCACGGTTTTTGAAACACGCTTTCTGCACTATGCAGATAGTAAAAAACCAATCAAGAGCACCATCAATATAATGAATGAGGTAGCAGCCACGACTCAGGATGAAGTTCTAATCGCCATTGTAGCTTTGGTTAGAGCTTTGAATGCTGGTAATCATATTGGAGCGTTGCTCATTCTTCAAGAGAACGAAGAAGATATGCTCGATAAAGCTTATAGAATTCGCAGGCTTATTCAACATTCTAAAAAAGTAAGACCTATGAAGTAGAAATAGTCGGAAGATAGAAGTGAGGTCGCTACTCGGGTGTATCTGATATTAGACAGGTGATACACAAGTTGAGCGCATATCATGAAACGATTTCTATTAAAACTAGGGGCGATTGTGACATGATAGATATCACTCAATCTGTTGAAGATACTGTAGTTAAGAGCAAGTTGAACACAGGTATCTGTACGGTGTTTTGTGAGGGCTCTACTGGTTCTGTAACAACGATTGAGTATGAAGAGGGGCTCCTGCAAGATTTTCCAGCAGCAATGGAAAGACTTGCACCATCAGATGCAGTCTATGAGCATCATTTGAGATGGCATGATGGTAATGGACATTCTCACATCAGGGCATCAGTTCTTGGACCAAGTCTCACAGTACCATTCGTTAATGGAAGGCTGACATTAGGTACTTGGCAGCAAATTGTTTTTGTGGATTTTGACAATCGACCACGAAATAGAAAACTTGAGGTCGTGCTCATAGGAGATTGATCAAGGTAGATCATGATCGTTTCCCAGATCCCAGGCAAGATTCCTCATACTGGGACTCTGGGGAGTAGAATCTCTGATTTTCATGGCGAGATAATGAATTCTCAAGGCTCTGCGAAGTCGATGTATTTGAAAAGGAGCGTTCCAATTGGGTGCAGGATTACGATATCCAAAGGAGTCCATCAGGTCTCTGATGGTGTCTAGCTCTTTTTTGACTTGAATCTTGATATCGTCGAGGTCTCGTTGTATTGTAAGTCCGGGTGTATCTGTCAATCAAGACAACTCTCCAACACTCATCCTACCAAGATAGCCATATTACATGATGTAAGACCGGAGTATTACTGGTTTCAAGATTTCTTACGTGTTTTCAAAGGCGTTCTACGCATTGCTGTTCCACATACTGGACATTCAGAATCGCGCGTTGAGGTCGTTGACTTGTACCGACAAGCAGGGCATCTCATCCCCCAAGTAATCTCTTTTCCAAACTTTCTATTCGGATCCAATATCTTGATGCCCAGATGACTCGCAGTGTTCAGGACTGCAAAGTCAGTAGAAACAAGAGTGATGTCGGCACCCTCACGAGATAATGTGAGCGCGAGGGCAACTAACTCAATATCACTTTGTGATAATACAGACTTGTCTCCAGAAGAAATCGAAGCAGATTCCACATGTCTGATGTCCTCATCACTTGGTGTGCGTTCATCCATCTTTTCAATAAGCAACAAGGTTTCAGCTCGAAAACGACTCAAGCGGTTTCGTACTTCTTCAACTATGCTAGGAGTTGTTACGAAAGTCGAATCCATTTTCTTGTCGGTCCATGTTGAAACCAAAACTCCCGTGTCTAGAACATAGATTGTGGGCATCACATCACCTAGAGTTTCCTCGGTACAAGACGTGTGTTGAGTCGGTCATAGTAGTTGTCATACAATCGGATGAATCTTGTTACAACTTCAGATCTCTTCATCCAAACAGTTTCTAGAGGTTCTACATCCCACCTAGTCTGACCATCGATGATTGCTAGACCATATGCACTAGGTTTGACCAACTCAAGCTCTAATGTGGATCTATCTGGAATAACAATTGACTTCAATTCAAACCTAGGAGGACATACTGGTACAAAGATCAGACCATTGACACTAGGCGCTAGAATAGACCCGCCAGCGGCAAGAGCGTAGGCTGAAGATCCAACAGGAGTTGCGAGCATCGCACCATCAGCTCGGCCGTAGTCTACTTCAACACCATCCAGGAATACGTGGAAAGTGAGTAATCGACCAGGCATTTTGGATACAACATAGACCTCGTTCAGAGCATCCTCGAATACTCTATCACCTACGCCAGAACTGATATTCACATTGTGCTCGAGGATGCATTCATCTTGCAGAACCTTCTCTAGAGCCAATATCGACGACTCAATGTCACTCTCTGTAAGAAATCCAACAGTACCTTTGTTAATACAGAAAAGAGGAGTTTCGCGGTCCTTCAGTGTTGATAGTGTATATAGGATGGTCCCATCACCACCTATTGTCACGACAAAATCAGCATCCATGTCTTCGATTGGAGTTGGGTGGATTTTGGTACTGGAAATGTTGCATGACCCAGGATCCACTTGTACATCCAGATTGTTTGAAATGAGAAAATCAGCTACTTGATTAGCAATCTGATCAATCTCAGGACGGTCAGGTCTACATACAAGTCCCACCGTCCGTTTGTCTGTGAGAATCTGTGGGTTTTCTTCAATCACTGGGAAACACTCCCAAGCTTGCCCTTTATCTAATCCTTTTTACAGTTATTGTCAGAGAAAGAAACCTGTGTTGCCCTCAAATATATATAGATGAAACTACAGCTGTGGAGTAACATAGGTCTGCACGATTAAGTTGGTGAATTAGAATGAGCATTAAGAAGTCTGAAGCCAAAAGCCTGAAGCCTGGTGCCTACTTCCTGATAGATGGAGAACCATGCAGGGTTATATCAATGGATAAATCAAAACCTGGTAAGCATGGCGCAGCCAAGGCAAACATTGTTGCTGTTGGATTCTTTGACAATCGAAAACGCAATGTCATTATGCCTGCAGACAGGATGGTTGATGTCCCACTAATTGACAAGCTGAGCGCGACAGTCATTGCGGATATGGGTGAAACATACAGTCTCATGGACAGTGAAACATTTGAGACCTATGAGGTACCTAAACCTGCTGATCCGGAGGTCGCTTCGAAGATTGAACTGAATGTAGCCGTAGAAGTCTGGCATGTCATGGATACAAAGATAATTGTAAGGGTCAAGACCTAGAGCATTCTTTCAGGAATTGCCTTCAAAAAAGGGATGTTCTACATGGGTATGACAGAAAAGATTGATGAAAGCGATCTTGCAATTATTGAGATGCTCATAAAGAATGCGCGTATTTCTCTGAGAGAGATTGCAGCGGTAGTGGACCTTAGTCCCAGTTCTATCCGAAATAGAATGGAACGCTTGGTTAATCTCGGAGTCATCAAGAGGTATACTCTCGAACTAGACCACAGAAAGCTCGGATATGAGGTTCAGGTAGTTGTCATGATAACCTCAAAACCTGGAGAGTCAGACTCTCTGTACCGAACGCTCTCAACATATAACGAAATATCGAAGGTGCTCAGGACATCTGGGTCAGCTAATTTCATTTGCATGGCGCAGGTCAAGGATATTTCCAAACTTGCAAAGTTCATCACTAATGAACTTGAGAAACTTCAGGGTGTAGAAAGAATCGAAACTATCTTCATTCTCCCTCAAGATGAATGAACTTCGAACAGATTGGCGAAAGGCGAGATCTGAATGATTTCTGCAATATCCAGTTTGGAAAAAGGTTGATATGAATTTGAGCCCATACCTCAAATGAGGGGCTTAACGAATGAACAGATTGAGAAAATACATCCTCCTAGTGTTTGTAGCTTCAATTTTGGTATTCTCTGGATTTAGCTTATGGGCAGCTACTCGCGCGTCTGTTCCTGACGATGTTAAGAACAAATTAAGTCAAGACTTGGTTGAGAGAATTCAAGCTGGAACATTTGATACTATACACGATTGCATCATTGCTTGTAGATCGATTGATGATGCGTATACTGTCATTGATACAATACCTAGTGAGTCTGTGGAGCAAGTATGGGAGCTACTAGGTGGTTTTCATGCATTCCTTACACCAGAGCAGATTTTTGGAATTGCTAGAATGGATGAAGTGGTTCGCATCGAATACAACGCAGTAGTCACCGCCTTCTAAAATGAGATAATATGGTGCGGAGGGCGAGATTTGAAATAGAAGAAGAATGATATGAATATGATGAGTTATGTCTAGTAAGGGTGTAACGAATGATTGATTCGCAGGAGTCAAGGTTTTGGGTCAGGGAACCTCTAAATCGAAACAATGTCCTCTATCGTTTTCCAGTTGTGGTACTTCTAATATACTACCTTTGGATTCTATGCTCTGCATTGTTGATGTATGGTAGTTGGGGTTGGAGTTTTGAACGAGGATTAGAATGGTCTAGTGGAGGACCGGGAAGTTTTTTCCCCGTCCCAAGCCCACCGGGTCATTTGACGGTAATCACTCCAGCAGTACTGGTTGATCAGGTATTCTACCTTGTCTTCATGCACAGTGTAACTTGGATATTCTGGATCATTATTGGAGTTCTCTATTCATTTTCGCCCTATCGGATTGAGAGGACCATCTTATGTTCGCTGTTGAAAGGAGCGCTTATTGCAGAGATTATTCTCTTTCTTCTAGGAGCAACAATTGTCACCAACATGCATCCTCGAGGGATACAGTTTTCTGTTTACGGAGTTGGTTTGGTCTTATTATTCACTGTGACTATTTGGCTGATAGCCTGCAAAAGACGATATTCAGGATTTAGGGTGATTGACTGATGGTGGTGCGGAGATGGCGGAAACGCTTCTTTCGATAGTTTTGTTTTCTCTATCATTGGCAACCTACTCATCATATATCTGTACAGAAAGACAAATCGCATAACCAATAACACTGCTCAATAGTTTCCTACACATGAAATGGAGAATTAATGGTGCGGAGGGCGAGATTCGAACTCGCGATTCGGCCATGTGAGGGAAAACCTACACATGTACTCCTACGAGACAGGGATCTGAGCCCTGCGCCTTTAACCTGGCTTGGCAACCTCCGCATTAAGAAACGGATTCTTAGGAAGTACCTTTTAACAATATCGAACTTAATCGAGAAGTGAGCTTCGAGAGGACACAATCTTTTTTCTTAAACCGCTCCAGTCGCCAATGTTCTCAGTGACCACTCTACTCCTCATAGCCTCTTTTGTGGGGCCATCATAAACAATCCTACCCTCCTTTATAACAGCCACAGAGTCTGACCAGTTCTCAATGAAGAAACTGTTGTGGGTTGTGAAGAGTATGCTTGCACCATCCTGACGTAGTCTCTGAATGATGTCTATCATGGTCGTGACCATTTTAAAATCAAGTCCGGAGAAAGGTTCGTCTAGAACTAAGATGCTGGGACGCATCGCTATGATACCAGCTAAAGCGATCCTTTTTGCTTCTCCGTGGCTCATCTGGTTCACAGGTCGAGTTACAAATTTGGACATTCCAACTCTATCAAGTGCCCACTCAACTCTGTCCTCAATCTCTTCATTAGAAAGGCCTAAGTTTCGAGGGCCAAATGCAACATCCTCCCACACAGTAGGTGCAAAGAGCTGGTCATCGGGATTCTGAAAGAGGAAACCAACATCCTGCCTGATTTCCCAAAGTGTGTCCTTTGTTAATTTCTTATCAAAGATGTAGATATCACCAGAGTCAGGTTCAAGAAGTCCTAGAAGGAGTTTGAATAATGTAGTCTTTCCAGATCCATTCAATCCAGCAAGAGCTTTCTGTTCTCCAATATGGAGTTGGAGTTTCACATCTTCGATTTTGAATTCGTCATATCTAAAGAAGACATGATTCATATCGATTGCACAGGTCATATCATTAGGACCCCAAAAATTATTGTAACTAGAAAAGGAAGACTAAGAATAAGAACAAGTAAGATGACTGGGAGAAGAGCGTCCGAACGTCTAAATCCAGTTCCCAATACCATTGTTCCTTTTCCAAATCCGCGAAGGCTCATTGCATCATATACTGCTGCACTTCTATCAAATGAGCGACTGATGGTTGTTCCAACCAGATATCCAAGAGATTTTATTCGTTCGACACGTTTGCCGCGATTGTAGCCACGCAAAAGTTGAGCCTCTTGCATGCGTTTCCTTTCGGTCATAAATAACGGGATATATCGAAGCATTATCAGAAGAGAACCGAGAATGGTACTAGGAACACGTAACGTTCGTAATGCACCTATAAACTCAGTCAATGACATATGCGATAGAGTCGTAACAAATAGCACTAACATTGTCATCATTCGGAGGGCAATTAGAATTCCGAAAGTCAGACCTTCACTATAAGCATTCAAGATTCCCCAAGGAAGCATGATTGAGAGAATGACCGTTTCTCCGTATATGAAAGGCATTAAGAACATCCAGAATAGGATAAGGATTTCAAACTTGGCGGCAAGTCTGAGGACTACCCTCCATCGTGTTCTGGTAATAATTCCACCTGAAAATATCATCAACAGAATAAAGAGAACGGCAAAGGGATTTGATTGTAGAGCGATGAATATGCCTAGACCAACTGCAGATAGCAAGACAGCTGTTGGTGAAAACCGCTGCAGATTTGCTCTGCCCTCGACAAAGGGCAGTAGGAATGTGGCCATTATTCTAGTTCTCCGATATTCTTTCTATTTGCAAATTAATTTTGCAATAATCATTCTGTTCTACGAGAGGTGAACTTGAAGAAAAGGTAAGCAAGTATCAATATCACAATGATGCCAATACCGCCCGTTACCGCATCCACTAAAGGACCCGATCCAAGAAAGGCGAATATGCCTTCGAACCCACCTTCAGGTTCTGTAATCCCAGCCCAATCAAATAAAGCCCATTCAAACCCATCAGGATTTTCAGAGGCCAGACCCGTAAAAATCAGAACGGATATGACTACAGTCAGCAAAACTATGACTGGGATTATTACCCTCACAAATGTGTTTCTGTCCATTATCTGGCCTCCTCCAATGTTGGTGTAATCTCTTGTGTTCTATCTCTATTGAGGGCTCTACCAGTATCACTGTCCTTTAGGAATGCAATCATCTTTGGTTTGGCTTTGACGAAATAAAGAAGAATCACAAATGTGAGAACAGCTTCTCCGAGAGCAATGACTGCATGAATGCCAGTAATGATGTACACAAACTCAAAACCTAATCCAGGAATTGTCAGTAACTCAAGACCAAGCACGAATGCAGCTCCTACAACAGTGATAAATGCAGAAACTGATGCGGCAATAAGAACAGAAGCTTTCTCGTCTAGAAACTTGGTTATTCCTTTGAAAAGGATGAATGCAATCCCCCATCCGAGAATTGCACCTAAGACACCCATATTGAAGAAATTAAGACCAAACGCAAGTAGTCCTCCATCACCATATAGAGCTTGAACAAAGAGAACAAGTGCAATTATTACCATTGCTGCCCAAGGTCCTAGCATCACTGCGAGAAGCGTTGTACCTACAAGATGTCCACTTGAGGGAGGAACTGGAAAGTTCACGAATTGCGCGGCAAATATTACAGCGGCTAGTACACCCATATAGGGAGTAAGTCGATCATCAAAACGTTTGTTGACTTTTCGAATTGCTATGCCAAGTATCGGCAGACTAATGGCCAAGAAGAGGATATAGACCCAAAGGGGTAGCACACCATCCGGAACATGCATTTTTTTCACACCATACCGCTTTATCGGATTCAACAATATTTACTTAAGTGTGTTACTTCTGGTGAAATCGTGTTACTATTAATGGTGGTTCGTGTCATGGCTTTAAAGAGATTCGGTGTATCTGTTCCAGAGGACCTACTGGAGAAGTTCGATAAGCTGGTTGAGAAGAAGGAATACATTGGCAGGTCTGAGGCTATCCGTGATGCTATGCGAGAGTATATCTCCCAGTTTGAATGGAGTGCGGAATCAGATCAAGAGAATACAATGGCCAGTCTAAACATTGTCTATCAGCACAAACCGAGATTGATGTCGGATCTCACGAGGATTCAACATGACGCTCAAGCTCAGGTGGTTTCAACTGTTCATGTCCACGCCACCCACAGTCATTGTTTGGAAGTCATCACATTAAAGGGAACCCGAAAGTCTATCGAAGCACTCGCTAACAAGATTTCAGGACTCAAGGGCATAGAATATGTAAGATTATTCACATTCTATTTGCCTGAGAATGATGAAACAGGACATGGTCACAGCCACTGAGGAATCAAGTATGATAATCGCGGTTGCAGATTTACACTTGGGAAGTCAGATGGCGAACAAATCGGGATTTTCAGATTTCATCAGCGAATACTTGGAACCAAATCAAGATGATATTTCTCACATTGTTCTGCTTGGAGATATTCTTGATTTGTGGAGAAATACGAACTCACAGGTTCTGTCGCAAAACCTGGATATTCTCACCGAAATTGGTCGTTTAGAGATGAAGAAGAACTACTTGGTTGGAAATCATGACTATGGAATCTTCAGTCTATTATCACAGATTGAATCATCGGGCCCTCCAGAATCATCAGGTGTTCTAGATCAAGTTTCAGAAACATTGGAGTTGACAGATGATGGACTGAAGTTGAAGTTCATTCATGGTCATCAGGTAGACTACTGGCTTGCATTAAGTTTCTACGAAGTCTTCAGTCAGGCGATGTGTTTTGTTGATACAGAGGATGAAGATCTATCAGATGTTTGGAATATCATCTATCGATTTGCAGAGACCCTTCCTATGAAGACAAGTTGTCTAGTGAGAGAGTTACCTCATGATATCCAGAGCAAGCTAGAACATAAGCTAGCAGGACCTCTTGATGGGAACATGGAGAGAGAAAAGACAGGTCTGCATTACGAATGGGAGTTGCTTAGACAAGTTAGTGTTTTCGAGGATGTTGCCATTAGATGTTCAAGGCTATTGACTGAAATCGAGCAGTTTGCCACAGAGTGGGAACAAATCATTAGAAAACTTGACCATTACACTGAGAGAAGCGCTATTCCACCACATCTAGCAAGAGAAGTACATCAGAAGAAAAGAGAGGCCGCTGCGCTCACTGTGGGTCTACGCTCTGAAGAATTTTTGATTAGAGGTCATGGCCATACTCCGTATGTCAGCCAGGAAACCAAAGTTGCTGATGCTGGATGCTGGCTTGGAGAAGCTGGGTCATATCTCAAGATTTTGGATGGTCAAGTTACGGTTCATCGATGGTGAGTCCAAAGGTCGCACGATGAGAACTTAAACTAATAAGCTTTCAATACGATGCAATCACAGGGAGAGTTTCAATGGTCAAATTCCATATCTTCACACCGGTCGTTGATGAGTTCATCTTGCTACTAGAAAACCAAAAGACCATCAGATGGAAAAAAGTGTGGAATATCAATGGGAAGACAATAGCAGTTTATTTTTTGGAAGTTTTTCCCATTACGCTTTCAGCAGATTCAGCACTAATCAACGTTGTAATCGACCATGACCAGAACGAGAAATACTGTCAGATTTGGATTGAGCCCTTTGGTACGGGCATCGTTGCACCTGATAGAACCATGAAAGAGATAATTCGAGGTATCGGTAAAATAGCAATGAGCAATAAGTGGAAATTTGAACGGATTCCGACGAGGTATGGAGGTAATACGTGTCCGCACTGCAAAGCTACATACAAATACAAAGACGAACCAGGACAACACATTAGAATCTGCCAGAATTGTGGAAAGGAGTTTGGTACAGATGTACCACTTGAAACTGAAGATGATCGAGGAGATATTAGATTTAGACGAACACCTTGCCCCTATTGCAACGCCGCATACATCTACAAGGAGAAACAAATTCAAGAAAATGGAATGGTTGTTTGCCAGAATTGCGGCGAATCATTTGTTCTAGAAATCGATGATTGGACCAGATATTCATATGAATGGTACCAAGATATTGAAAATGAATAAAGCATGAGCGCCTGGTGCTGTTTCTCACAGCACCAGACGACTTCATTAAAAACTACATTAGATCGGTTACAATCTTGTTTGACCACTTCTGTGCTGCAATGGCTGATTTGTAGTCACACGTGGGTTTCTCATTACCGAGACATGCTTGAACGAAGTGGGCTATCATCTGTTTGTGCCCCCAAATTTCTGGACCAGGTCCTTCTACCTGCCAATTCTTATCATCGCCATCTTTTCCAAATAGGGTCACATCAAAGACCTCTCGGTTTTTGCTTGGGATCCAGTCTACGAGAATGGTCTTACCATTGTTACCAAAAATCTCAAACCTACTGAGATCTAGGCCCTTTGCAACAGATGATCCAAGCATTGTCGTACCAACTATGCCATTAGCGAACTTCATTATTCCTACAGTTTGGTAACCCATGAAATCATCAATACCCTCTATAGGCTTGTAGTTTGCAGTCCACTCGACGTTTTCGATGGGGTTGTTAAAGAACCACTGAAGCATATCAAGACTCCATACTGATAACGTATAATCTGGATACCCTCCAGCTTTTTCAATATTCCAAGCCCATCCACTTAGGGGCCACTGGTCGGCTAAATCCTCTGCAGCAATAAACTCTCTAAATGTGATTGCAATAGGTTTTCCAATCGCACCAGTATCAACGAGTTCCTTTGCCTTCACATAACCAGGACAGCGTCTGAAGTTCAGAATAGGCATGAGAACCACACCCTTCTTCTCAGCAATTTTACCCAATTCTTCAGCATCCTTGAGTTTTGGTGCTATTGGCATCTCCAAGTAGACATGCTTACCACCCTCAAGTGCTTCTTTACCCATTGGATAATGGAATGGTGTAGGTGTAGCTACACACACAGCATCAACTTCAGGGTCTTTACAGACGTCACTCCAGTCATAGTAGATTTTGAGATCGAAATTATCTTTCTTCGCCATTTTTTCCTTTAATTTCAGGGCATACTTCTCACTTTCCCTACCCTTTCTGGCCAATAGACCATATAATTGAGAGTTGGGTACCTTGCGGAATGATGGAACGTGAGCTGCGCCTCCGACAAAACCTACTCCAGCACAGACAGTCTTCAAAACTTTTTCAGTCATTTTGTTCCTCGCCTCTGTAACTTTCCACGCTCACCAGAATGATGTGTCTGAAGAATGACTAACAGAAACATGACTCTGGTTTACTTAGCACTGTAAATTGAACAACATCCACCTTAAAAGCACTAGGGCGAATTTGAAAATTCATATTTCGTTTTCAAACGGATATGCGATACAAAATGCACTTTTTCCAACGTTTTACATAGCTTTCATAACTCGTCCTGCGATGAACCAGCTGATATCTCCAAGTTGCTCATGTGGCATATAATAGATGGAATTCTTATCATAGAGAAGTCTGACACTGGCTGGAAACTCCTCATCAGCGTCCTCAAACACAAGGAGAACCTTGATCATTGGAAGGAATGGTATCTCGAAGGCGGCATCTCCGTAATCTGCTTCCTTCGCTCCGAATTTCTTCAATGCATCGAAGAGTTTCTCCTTGTTGTTCACGAAAGCAGCTGCCAGTATATTCACGTCTTTCTCATCGAAACTGTACCGGCACGCCCAAGATCCACTCAGTGCGTTATATTTGACCCACTCATTTGCGATACCCTTGTCCTGTGATTTTGAGTGATAGTAAAGATGGGGAATTACACGACTAGTATTGGTCTTGGTGTTTGTTAGTAAATCTGTGGTTTCACCTGTTTCAAAATCAACCCGAAGCCCCATGATATCTACATAGTCATTCCCAATACCAAATTTATTCCTCAGAGTACGAATTTCTTGGCTGAAATTCTCCCAATTCCAGAATTCCGAACTCTTATCGAAATCGTCATGTATATTGAAACGAGCTGCTAGTTCTCGTGCAAGACTCGCCCAATATTCAATAATCGCGTCAACCATTGCAGTTCAGTTAGTGATGCCTGTGGACTATTTTGAGTGTTTCTCAAGGCCCCTTTTTTTATACAGCAATTATTGATTCCTACTGCTTCGTAAACTGCATAACAAGCTGTTTGTTCTGCAAGATGAAGAATTACATTTCCGACCTTCGTCGCCATCAATATTTGTCGGTGGAGAACTCGCAGTCTGTAATCCCTGTAGCATTACACACAGCATGTCTTGCATTGTAACCTGCAATATGAAGGAGGGCATCGCCGTATTCTCGGTCTTTAGTCATTGAGGCTGTACAGGGGTAGGAATGGTGTGCCTTTGCAATTTCATCGAACAATGTGTATGTGTCAGCGATTGACTTACCTCTAACCTTCTGGCTGACGTACCAAGTGCAGCCGCATGGGGCAGATCTCACTGGACCAATTTCTTGAATCACATCACCATTCATATCTACATAATGAATGGGACTTCCAACCTTGTAGGTCTCGATGAATTCATCAATCAGTTTTCCCTCACCAGGTTCAAGGGTGCAGAATGGTTTAGGGAATGCATTTTCAATACCAATATTGTCCAATGTTTCTTTCACTTGTGCTCTCAAGCCTGGTGGCACCCAGGTGGGATCTTCAATAGGCACAATCACAGCCTTCGCCCCTGTTGCGTCCACTAGTAGGTCAACAGCCGAAAGAATGTCGTGATGGATAGCCACAATTAGAAGAAGGTCGC
>CAZPWM010000003.1:0-70224 GCA_964590575.1 uncultured archaeon | reverse complement strand
GGGATGTTTGTTTATCAGGTGGCATGGTCAGACTACCTCTATCAAAAAAGTGAACACAGATTAGCAAGAGATGCACTAAGACAGCACAAACACTAATACTTCCGAGAAGAATTAGTGCCATATTAGCCAAGGAATGCCATACATATAGTACTGGCGCTAACCCCCCAAGAAGCATGATATCTGTCATTATCCGTGTCCCATAACTCTGATTGACAAGAAGGGACCCTGACCAAATAGAGATGAACACACTTGAGATTGCAAGTACTTGCCTCTCAGGTTGTAAATCAATTGGCCAACTTAAGAGATAGGTCCAGATTCCAAATATCCATAGCAACGCTGCTGTCATAGATGTGAATTCTCGCAATCTCTTATTCAAATGTGTGACTCGTAACTCCGAGTATAGAAACATGGAAAGTGAAATCGCGAGAAATTGAAAACCCACAACGAATAAGGCACTAAAGATGACTATGACTTCTAAGCCGGTTATTATGTCTACACCAATTGCCATCCGTGTAAGCCATCCGCCGAAAGAAATGAAAAATAATCCTAGTCCAAAGAGAAGGCTCTGCGTGATTATATTTCCAAAATAGCGTTTTTTTTCAATGTCAACAGGCAGTTCCTTAATTGTCATTGGCATCAATGAAATCTTTGTTAATCGTTTTACGATTTTTTGAATGAACCTAAATGGAGATTTTGCTAGGTGGTATAGTTTGTCCAACAATGGGGCTAACAAATAACCTATGAAGATTAAGAGTACTAATGCAAGGTAGATATTCCGATCAGGAATCAGAATCATGAGACTAAGCGTGATTGGAACCCAGACCATTGATACTGAGAATGGAACGTACTCCCCTGAACCTCTAATCATTCTAGCTGAAGAGAATATGGAGAAGAATGGAACGAACATGACAAAATAATACTTGAAGACTCCTCTTGGACCAATCAACATTGTGGTTAGCATTAGGAGAAGAGTCATGAATAGAATCCGACGTAAATAGAGGGTTTCTTCTCCGATGTACTTGTCTTTCAGTATCATCACGCCTGCGCATAGGGCAACACCAAACCCAAGTGGAGCTCCTGAAATAATGATGATATCAAGTAGTTCAGCAAGCTCAGGCATTCCAGCTACAATTGGCAAGACCTGTAAACGCATCGGGACATTGTATGGAGGTAGATTTACAAAGTCACCACCGAGAGAGAATGAACCCAATGCAAGTTTCCAATAATCCAAAAAGTGAGGTTGGGCGATTAGATAGGGAAGCATGACAGCTCCTATAAAGACGAGGACTGACACCACGCTAATCATGAAATTTCGAAGATCAAAATAATCGATGATTGGCCGAAAGAAAGATGCAATCCGATTGGAAATCCCAGTTTTTATTTCATCTGCATCTGTCAGAGGTTCGTTAGATTGTGATGCATCAATATCAACGGTCTTTCGTTCTCTGAACTGGAATGGAAGATGCCTAAAATAATCGATGATTGACCGGAGGAATATCTTAATCCGTTCGTATATGCTAGCTTTAGTTTCATCATCTGTGGTCTTTCTTTCTTTGGGTTTTACTAAAAGATACACAACAAGAGGTATTCCCAGAAACCAAGCAGTCTGCTTGAACAGTGCTGCACACACAATGAGTAGAGTACCTGGGAGTCTCTTCCCTCGAACCAACATGTAGAAACCTGAAAAGAAGAAAAAGACAAAGGGAGCGGGATTGAACCATTGAAAATCTGTGTGGTAGAGCATTAGGGGATTCAGTAGATATGTTAAAGCCGCAACCTCTCCAACACGTTTGTTAGAGGAGAACTCGGTGGCAAGTCCATAAACAGGGAGTGCTGTCAAATAACCAAATGCAGCAATTAAGAAGCCAATTCCCCAGTTATCCCAACCCATTATGTTTCCAAGCGCTATTCCAGCAGCGTATAGATAAGACGTGAAAGGTGGAAACATATGTGCTCCATTCTCGTTTGTAATGCCATTCAATTCAAGAACTCCATATTCAGGGGAGTAGGGCATTACCCCGTACAGCGTGTTATAGCCCCAATGAACGTAATAATATGAATAGTCGCTATAACCTTCGATCTGGTAATCAATACTGAACCCAAATATTTCAATTGTATCAGGATGTGGGAAAGGACCTAGCCATGAAGAACGCGAAGCCCAAGAACTAGTATTAAGATAGTCAATGACTGCGACATTGAAAACAATAGCCCAAACAATGAGACCAATAATCATCACCGATATGAGATAGCGGTAGTCAATCAGAAACCTTGCAGTCTTATGCCCGAATCGAAGAAGCCAACTATCAACCTTGGATGAGATGAGTCGAATTCGGTTCTGGCTAACTTCAAGTGCACGCATAATGAATTCGACGTTAGTTCACTGATTAATATATGTTCCAACGCTTTCTAGTACTCACATTTCAAGAACTGCATTACTATAAGTACCCGCTTTGGACACATCAATGACAGGTATGCCTTCCCAACCTTGAATATCAGTGTGGGTTATCAATAGTATCTGCTCGAAACTCTGGTCATTGACGAGAGTTCTCACTACAGCTTCGCGTCGGGTCTTGTCGAGACCTCCTAAGGGTTCATCAAGAAGAACAGAGCGAACACGGGGGATCACAACAGGACTGTCTTTGAGAGGTCGAATACTACTCATTGTACGACTTATTCCCATGCGAAGCCCCAGACTGATAGCGGTCCTGTCTCCATAACTCAATTGAGATGTCTTTTTCCAAGCTTGGTCTCGTTCATCCCAAATTTTCAGAATTAGCCCAGAGCCCGAGCGACCCTTAGCTTGCGTTGGTTCGAGATCGATTCCCGTATATTGACCATTAGTGAAAGAATGTACATATGGATTGGTTGCTCCTTTGATTATACCAAGTAAACGTTTCTGAAAAACATAATCAGCAACAAAACCACTAACGAGTCTTCTTCGAACATACTTTGCATGTTCATTTAAAGTTTCAAGATCTACAATCTCAGCTCCTATTCGTTCCATATCTTCCTGCTTGTTCTGAAGCTCTGTAATTTTATCCTGTTCTCTCCGGATGTTTTCCTCATTCTCCAAAGTTTCCTTATGAAGAGCCTTCAAAGCCGCTGAGAGGGCTATTACTTTTTCTTGAAGGTCTAGGATAGTAGCCATGTTGTACTTCTTGAGTAAGGCTTCAACGCTCTTGATTCCAATTTCCTTCAGAACGACCGAAAATTCATGTTCCAATTTGGCGACTTTCTCCTTTGTCTGATCTACCTTCGTCTGCCCTTGGCTGATCCTTTTCACCGCATCCTCGCTCTTGGACATTCGAGTGAGTTGATCTTCTAAGTCATCTGATGCAGCAATTAATTGCTTTTTATCACGCTCCAATTTTTTCCTTAAGGTTTCACCATTTGCGATAGTTGAGTTGTATTCATTCATAAGTCGCTCCCGATCAGCTTGAGAAAGTGGTTTTGCACAAGTGGGGCATTCAATGACATCTTCAGTTCCAGCGCCAGCGAGGGTTTGTATCTTATCCTCCAAATCACGACTCATACCAGTAATCGATCCAATCTCCTGGTCCACAGCCTGTATCTTACGCTTGAAGTCCATACGTTCTCCTTCAATTCGTTTTCGTCCTTTCTCAAGTGCATCCAATCGAGCATTCAAAATCTTGGCGCTTGCATCAACGATTCCAGCTTGTGCAAGATCCTCTTCAAGACCGTCACTCATGACTTCAACCTCACGTTGAAGGGAGTTGATCTTAATACTGAGTTCGTGAATGTTCTTGAGGGTGTCAACACTTGGAATATCTTGAAGTATCTTCTCGGTTGATTGGATCTCGTTTATCCTCGTTGTTAATCCAGATTCAAAGTGTCTTATTCGATTCTCACAGTCTTCAATCTGTTTCTCAAGTTCCTCTGGACGAGTATAATCCGAAACTAGAGCTTTGACCTTCAATTCAACCTCTTTCTCTAGACCTTCCAGATGACCTGACATCTGACTGAGCAGGTCAATATTGTAGACATTCACAAGGAGGTCTCTCAATACAGAAGGGGTGGCATTTGCTATGACAGCGACCTCTCCTTGACGGACCAACAATGTACTCAGTGCTTGTTTGAGCTCAAGATTCAAGAGTTCATCAAGTTTTGAATTGACAGAATTGCTCTTGTCAGCAATTCGCTTCCATGCACCTTCCCTATTGACGAATAACGCAACAGCCAGTCTATTGGCAGGATCATAGGACCGGTCTATCTTGTATTTAGTTCCTGCAACCTGAAAGGTCAGAATTACCTGACAAGATGTTGATCTGAAGTTGATGAGTTCGTCATTAGTTAGACCGACCGCGTCTGCACCCCAGAGACCCCAGAGGATAGCTTCGAAAAGGGAAGATTTACCTGTAGAGTTTGGACCTTTAATTAGAATGAGTCCATCTGGTAGTTCAGCATCTCCATCAGGCAGTGAAAGATGACTGAAAGGTTTGAAGTTTCGAACCTGCAACTGGAGGATCTTCATTTTTCATCCTCCATGATTGATTCTACACTCAAACGACCTTCCTTCTTGCCTACAGTATATTCGAGCGCACGTACAGCAATCTTGGTGAGTACACTCGGATCCAAACTCTTGTCAATCTCCAAGGTATCAAGATATGCACGGAAATCCACCTCTGGGTCTTCGATGAGATACTCAGATTCGATTTCAGGATATGAAGCCGCCGTGTATTCCTCATCAACAGATTGTCTAACAAGCCAAGCAAGCTGCACAATGTTGTATTTGGACTCTTTTGATAGAACTTTGACTCTCAGAGACTCAAGAGCCATTCCAAGGTCAAATGAGCTTACACGCGTTGCTTTCCCTTCAAACACAAGCCGAATTCGTGCAGCGTTTTTCGGGTTCCAAGATGTTTTGATGCCTTTCTCATCAAATAGAGCGTATACCTTGTCTGTTATTGATTCGATACTGTCATCGACTTCTATCATCACTTTCTCGTTGAGGATAAGGCGGTCGAAATCAAGAATATGTGGTGTTACTATCGGTGTTGATCCTGCTGTGATATCTATCACAAGGAACCCTTTCTCATGACGAGCCTCATCAAACCTCCATCGTTCAGGTGATCCAGCATACCATGCAACCTTGGAGTGCATATGTTGATGGTGGTCATGACCCAAAGCTATGTAGTCATAATCCATGGAGAATATACTCTTGAAGAGAGTTTGGTCCACATCCATTCCATGAGCAACAGCAATCGACGGTCGTGATCTAACACGAGACTGGTGTGATGTAATCCAATCATCAAAACCTGAGAACATATTCGCAGCTTTGAGAACTGCAGTGTCCATGAAGGGGAAACAATAAACATCCAATTTATCATAGGAATAAACAAGCGGTTCACCCGCTCTCACTGCTTGTTTCAAATCTTGTTGTGTCACAACATCTAAACCAGGAACAGCTAGTTTCAGACTATCTAGGAGAGAAACCTCTAGAAGCCTATAGAGACCATGGTTCCCTTCTATAATAAGCACAGGAATCCCTGTTTTCTTTATGAAGTTCTGCAGGACTATGATAGCGGTCTCCTGAGCGACTACAGGGGGTTGAGAAGGATTTCCCTCCCAAGGGGAATTATACAAATCACCTGAATGAACAACAAGGTCAACAGGAGGGTCAAGATTGGAAATCTTATCAAAGAGTTCTTGGAACCGCTCATAGAAATCGTTCTCAAGGAGCTGAGATCGCATCTCCTCGCCCCATACGTTATAGCGCACACCGGTTCTGGGCCGTGTGCCAAGATGGGTATCGGAGATGTGAGCGATTCGTGCCTTCATGTGTTCATCCTCAGAGAATGTGTTCTTCACTCTTCTTTGAACCTTTGTCTTTGTATCTATGTTTGTCCCTTTCATAGATATCGTCGAAGAGAGGAATTCTGACTGGTAAGGGGAGTTCTCTATACGATTGCGTAACAATCGCCTCTCCCCGGGACATGACTCGGAACTCACTTTCAAACCCAGAAATATTCACACTCGCGTTCTCAATACAAGCCCTGATTTCACGCTCGTTTCCAAGCCTTAGATTAATCTCGGTGTTCATCTGGCTCAGAATCACGTTGTCAAGCACGCTTACTTGTTGGCTTACAACAAGCAGCCCTATGTTGAACTTGCGGCCTTGGCGGGAGATGTCTTTGAATACAGATTGGCCTTTCATTAGCTCCGGGTTGAGGATGGATGGGGCTTCCTCAACAGTCACCTGGATTACCGGGAGAGACCTTGGGTCTTGAACTGGAGTTTCATCTTTGACGCCTCCAATACCATAGAATGCACGAGCTTGTTTTTCCACAGAATTAAAGAATGGTGATGGAAGACGCATCTCACCTTGATTCATGAAATCACCTAGATTCCCGCTGCTCTTCAGAGCTCGTCTCATATCAGATAATGTCCGTGTCACGATTGTTGTGAGTAGGAACTGCTCCATATCGCCCATTAAACTCGTATTGACAACCAGAACTCTGCCAGTTTCCATGGCAATAAAGATGTCACTCAAAATGGATGATCCTTGCTCAATGAAAATTGGAGACCGTTCCAAAAAACTAAGTCTGCGTTTCACCGCTCTCAGAGTACCTGCAGGCACTCCAGCTTCGTCTTCATTCATATTGATTATCGCACTTATCCAATCCTCTTTTGCTACTGAATATTGTGTATCTATGAAAGAGGACATCTCGGGAGTGAACTCTCTAATCGAGTAAAGATCTCTTGGTTGAATCTCGGACCACAGAATTCTGATTTCGCGAGCATGTGCTCGAATCTCTCTAGTCGTAGCTCTCTTGTGGGTTGTCAGGTAGTAGAAATCACCTATCACCTCAGACCTTGTTGAAGGACTCATATCTTCTACCACATGCTGAATCCCGTACTTGTCAACACCCTTGGCAAACTCGTCATGGGGGTCGATACAGAATGCGGATATTCGTTGTAACTTTTGTTTTGCATCTCTGAAAGCATCTAGGTTGTTATCAATGACTGATTTGATCAGGACCATCATCAGATTGCTCTTTCCAGCTCCTGTCGACCCAAAGATGCCTACATGCATTGGTAGGAATTTTGAAGGTATCTTGATTGGTACATCAAGTGTGGCTTCTCCAACTTGGAGGTCACCAACATAGACCTGGCCATCAGTCTGACACTCTAGCATTGCTCGAACAGAATCATCAGACGTGCCAGGGATAGGACGATACACTGAAGCCAAGTGATCTGGGAGTCGTCTAGGTGATTTAAAGGTCCATTCCTCACCTTTCTTCTCTGCATAACCTAGCATTCGACCACCTATAGAGAGGAGCATGTTCCGCTCAATTCCTGAGAGATATGCATCTCCTTCCACCATGAGTGTCCCCGCTATGCGTGCCATATCGTCAACTTGTCGAAGATAGTTTTCTAGACCAAGGACTCTGAAGAAGAACACCCTCTCATGGCCATCGCGGTTGGAGTAAATCATGAATATCTCACCCACACTGATATCACGATTATTACCCATTATACCGAGTGTGGTCTGGTTGCCTACACCCACCTTTCCGAAAAGTTCTCCAAGTTTGTCTCTATCTAAACTCATGGTTTTTTCCTCAGTTTACAAATCATAGTCTGCACGTAGTGGTTCAGCTTTTCGCATTTCAAGACCCATCTCTGATCGAACATCCATACATACTTCCTTTGCAAGTCGTAGGTCTTCATAACTCAACTTACACGATTCATGAGCTAATGCAAGAGGCACTGGGTATCCATACCATCGAGCGTCTCTTGACATGAACTCTAACTCAGCAAAAAGTGTCTTTTCATTTGAACGGGTTGCTCCCGGGTCGCCTGGTACAAATATGTTCTCGAGCCACCAAATCCTGTCGAAATCAATTCTAGAAGGTCTATTATCCCTGGAGAAGCTATACAAATACGGTACAGCTAACATTGGAGGTATGTAGGTTCGGTCCTCGTAGATATGCAGACCTCCTTCGGGATCTTCCCTGCTTGGTAGATGACAGAACCACTTTGCTGACGCCCCAAACTTTTCTCGTGCCATTCCTGCTATCCGATGCGCAAACGGAATCGTATGATTCTTACTTACAGCACATAGGACTACATTCTTCTGCCTTGCCAAAGCACATACATCTCTTAGCATAAACCCACTTGGCATAGATGGATAGTGTCGCACAAAATGCATGAAGACGGACAACGCTCCGTCCAAGAGAAGGTACTTCGGTTGTATATCACTCATAAGAAGTCGACGAGCTGCTGCATACTCACTTGTCTTTCGTATCTCTTCATGGACCGTAGGATTAGTCAATAACTGCTCACGAGAGATCAGTGATTCAAGTTCCCTCAAACGCGGAACGTGTTTCTCATACTCAGTGTCACCGAAATCAGAGAAAGAAGCGATTTCACCCTTAGTGTGGTCCTTGAAAAATGGAAGAGTTAAACTAGCTACATCTTTCAACGGATAGATACTTGCTAACGTTTCAGCGAGCTTATTACGAGCATCGCCTCGCACTCCTGAATGCCAGTGTATGTCTATATGCGGTTGTTCTCCTAGCTCATTCTCCAAGGTGTCCCTTTCTATAGGAGAGAATAGATTCTCAGATTGTGTGTTAGTGTCTACTACGACAGTAGAGGTACTAAGAAGATGAATCCTGATGTCATCCAGGGTCATCAGACTATCCGTGCCTGATCCATCAATAGCAGCTATTCTGAAGTCGTTCTCCAAAATAACATCATGACGATGAGTAGTGAAAGTATCAAGAAGCCGCTCTTTGATTCGGACTTCATCTTTAGCAAATTCATGTTCATCGCGGCGGTCTTGTTGGTTGTTAATGTCTGTAAAGACCATCTTCAATGTTCGTCTGAAGTTCTCAGTGAGAATTTTATCTAACATAGAATCCAACTCGCTCGATACAATTCCGCGGGATTTGCAGGACCTCTAACTCTCAGTCTTGTCCGGGTCATAAAAAGATAGCACTCGGTGAACCGGAGTTTGCACAATACGGCGCCGAAAAACAGACAAAATAGACGAAAATACAGGGATTTCGCATTGGTTCGAAATTACCTTATTAATAACAATCTCAACGATAGTAGTGCAGCATTCATTCTGGCTTGACCGTGCCAATGCGTATTGACGGGGTGTGATTTGTTGCTCAAAATAGTGTACTTTGGAAGGACTTCATTCGCACTCGAATATAATGAAACGACGATTCTTCTGAATCCTGGAATTTGGGATGGTGAATCTGTTGTTCCAAACGACTTCAGTGCTAGAATTGTCATAGCAACGAATCAATCAGACGATGCGGTTGGTAATGCAGCAACCATCGCAGTCGATTCAAAAGCATGGTTCCTAGGAAATCAAGGAACAGTTAACAAAGTTTCAGAACAAGGAGCAAAACCGTGGTTACTGCACGTTCTCCAACCTGAGATCCCCTATGAGATCCCAGATGTGAAAATTACACCCTATTCTCTGTCAAGAATTGATGAGGGAGAAGGTGGACGTATTGAAAATCTTGGATTATATATTGAGATTGGAGATATGAAAGTGGGCTACCTTGGTGACTCGGTGGTCCGAGGTCCATTCGAGCAACTCGATATGGATGTCCTTATAGTACCAGTTGGTGGTGATGGTGTCTTTCCAGTGAAAGATGCAGTCAGTCTGTGTATTGATGCAAAACCACGAATTGGAATACCCATGAGATGGTCGTCTGAGGAGGACCCAAAGAAATTCTCCAAATATGTTCAGCAATTTGGTCAGGGAACAGTTCCAGTCATTATGCAACCAAATCAGGTTCTAGAAGCCTACTGGGCCGCAGGAAACGAATTCAGATACGAGCTAAACTGATATTCTCCTGTGATAGCATTACGCGAGTCAGAAGAATCCTAAAACAATGAATGCAAGACAACGGGTGTGCGTTGAATGAGTGAGAATGTAAGAAAAAAGGTCGTAATTGACCTCGAAGAATCGGAGAAGGCTCAGCTTGGTGGATTATCAGAACTGAATCGTATTGATGCTTCGGGTATTCTGAGTGTTAACAATGTATCAGAGCGTAGTCGCATCTGGAATGCTAAGGTCCTCCTAGGAGGGACTCGTGATGCTACAGATATTAGTATTGATACGCTTACAGCAGGGGAGATAGATGTCGGTGGTAAGTGGTACACCAAGTATAGTGTTGATGTAGAAGCACCTCTAATATCCCTCAAGGAAGTGTATAATACTTGTGGAACAATTGAAACAGAAGACCCACACTGGGCTTATGTTATCGGGAAGGAAAATCCTGTTAAAATTACACTCTCAATCACCAACGAAACAGATGGTGAAATTAGCAACATCATTCTAAACAAGACCATTCCACATGAACTTTCCAATCTTGAAATAGTGTCTGCAAAATCTGGCATAGCTGAATATGATGAAGGAACAAGACAGGTGGTCTGGAAAGACTTCGTTATTTATCCACGAGAGTCTTCCTCACTCATCATCAGTGCAACTGGACTTGTCGAAGACAAGAACCCAAGGAAATCTGGTGATGTTATCATCACTTATAGAGCCGAAGGACAACAGAGGTCCATCCTCAATCCAGAACTAACCGCATTAACTGAGTTTTTGACGGGAATTGAAACTGCTGAAACTGAACCAAACCAATGGCAATGCACACTTGAATGTTCAAACGAAAGCGACCTTATCGTTAGGTTGGAGAACGCGGTGATTTATCTCACTCCAGAAGGTGGTGGCGAGAAACAAATTATGATAGAGGAGTCACCTGGTATTGAATTGGAGCCAGACCAAGAATGGACTTCATCATTCGAGGTTGAGAGCAAATCAACTCCAAAATGCACACAAGACCTTGTGTACACTCCTGTAAGGACAGTCACAAAACGAGTACTTGGATCAATTGAGAAAACGCCTCAAGAGATTCCAGTATATAGTATTGACTATTCAAAGACATTTGATCCTCCATCAGTAAGCAGCTTTGACAAGACCCCAGTTGAGGTCACGATAGAAGTAACTAACAATGGTTCTGCACGTTTGAACGAAATTACAATCGAGGACAATTTACCAGATGATGTCATGCCCCCAACTAGTGAGCATATCACTGTGTGGATTAAGGGTGAGGAGTATACGGGTCCTTATGAGTTTGTAATTAATCCTGATGACCAAGACCCAGAAAAGCCTCACAAAATGACCTTTAGAGTTGAGGATTTGAGTAAATCGGGCGGAGAACTCGAGCCCGGTGAAAGCCTTAAAATTAACTATGCTGTTATGGCATGGCGAAATCGTCCAGAGAAAGAGTATCCATCACCAATAACATGTATAGCTAACACGGAACCTGCAGGAATTCCTTTGGTAATAGCAAGCCCTGAAGATGGTCATAAACTTGGAGTTATCTATAAGAAGCGTGCGATCTCTACAAAGAAGGCGATTAACAAGGGAGTTGGTGCTGGGGAATACATCGTTGTGCTGGTAGTGGCTAATAATGGTGAAGTGACTGCTGAGAACATCGAAATTACAGATTGGATTCCTGCGGGTTTCGAATATGTGTCTACGGATCCTGAAGATGATGCACCTGATGTGTTATCTGTTACTGATGGTTCACAAATGGTTTGGACTTGGACTAGGATGAATCCCGGTGACAAGAAGAAAATCAGAGTCACTGTGCAGGGTGAAGGAGAATACGAACGTCGTGAGCCTGTGGTTTCATCAATTTAGCACAAACAAATAGCTTAGAATGGGTGAAGGGGTGTTAATCCTTTTCCCATTCTGGAGCATTAATCTGCTTCTTCGTTCTCAATCTGTTCAAGTTCTCTTCTGGTATCTTCTAACTCAGCATCAATGTCTTCGAGAGGAAAGTAATCTTCTTCTCCTTCAGAAAGATGGGTATCGAGATTGTAGAGTACCTTGAATCCAGAGAGTGTTTTATGTAATGCATTTGAGATTTCAATTATTGCGCTGCCAAGGTCCGCGTCGGTCATATCGACAGCGCTGTGTTCATACACAAAGTCATAGGCGCCTCTAACAGGTTTGAAACCAAGCTCTTGGAGCTTGCTCATCACTTGAGAGGGGGATGCACCTTCACTGTAGAACCAAACAGACACCCGAGTAACATAAGTAGACATTGTCAATCACTCCAATTATTCAGAACATGCGACAGCCTCTTGGTTTTCTTTATGACCTTTTTCATAAGACATTTGGTTCATCTATGAACGACCAATGAGAAATCTTCGTGCTTCAAGATATGTTCCCATTGACTAAGACAATCACATGATAGATGCTTCAGAACAACTGGATCCTGGCTCAATGAGAATTGGCGGATTGCGTCCATGATTGCAGCGTCACATTTGCCACAGTTGTGTGCACCCCTTCTTTTTCCACCAGCTACAGGATCGCAAACAATCTTCATCCATTTGTCAGAAACGCTACTGGCTTCACGAAGAACTTTTAGAATACTCCATAACCATGGCGGTCTATACTTACCTTTTATCCAGAGTTTTTCAACAAGTGTATCTTTCTGTACAGTAACTGGATTCAATGAAATCGTTGTGACTCCTAGTGCTCTCGCTTGTTGGACTGTTGAAATTGCATCTAGAAGGGCATCTCTTTCCGTAAGTAATGGAGGTTTAAGCAATACATAAGCACGTATCCCTATGTTGTAGTTCTTCGCAATCTTCAAGGCATCCTTGAACATTTGCAAATCAAAGTTCTTGTTGATGCATACAGATCGAATCACGTCACTCGCACTTTCAAGACCCATTCCAATCTCGACAGTCCTATCGCCTAATACTTGTCGAATACCTGAAAGAATAGACTCGTTGACATATTCCGGTCTTGACTCAAGAACTACCTCACGTATCCGTTCATCCTCAGCAATAATCTTTAGAATTTCAAATCTTGCTTCTGAAGGGATTTCTTCATCATCTAGAAAACTGCCACTTGTGTAAATCTTGACGGATAAGGGGGCTTTATTTGATTCCAACGCTGTCATCGCGAATCTGAATTGTGCTACTATCTGATCAGAAGTTGGCGGTTCCTGAACACCATCAAGGAGGTAGCTACACATGGTGCACCCTCCAGAGTCGCTCCGAGCATGGGCACATCCTATAGTGGATAGAACAATAGCAAGTGCGGTTCCTTGTTCGCGACCAACCCTAGCAGACGCGACCCACTTAGCTGATGGTCTAGTGGGGTCTCGTTTTCGTCGCATGCGGAGTGAGTGTCCTCTAGCTTGCAGAGCTGCCTTTTGAACAGCTTCGTTGATTCGTTTCAGAGATCCTTCCATGTCATGCTCTCACTCCTTTTTATGGCGAACAGAAACAGCTCTACCTCTTTTCAACTCGCACATTTCGCGACCAGACATCTCACTTCGTCCAACTGCAATGACCTCAGCAGAACCATTGACAACAATGACCTCATCCCCGGGTCGTATGAGATAATCAGCCTCTTGAACGCCTACTGCAAAGATAGACCCACCTTTAACCTTTGGAACATCAAGACGGACCCAATAGCGATTTAGTGGAGCAAGAAGCCTACCACCAGCTAATGTGAGCGAGAGAATTCCGTTCTCAGCCACATAGGAACAAACTTGTTCTCCATCAACACTACATAGAATCAGTTTGTATGGTTTTCCTCTGAGTTTTGCATGTTCAGGAACTAGCGCCTTACCAGCTCCTGGTCCAAACTGATAGTCTGCAGTCGCAGATACAATTTCCTCTAATTCTGTACGAGGCCCTCTAGATATAGAGAGTATCTCTTTCAGTTCAATGAGTGACTCTTGCAATGCATCTAATGACTCACGACTTGTTGCACGATCTTCTGGTGTCGTGTATATCAGACTTTGTTCTATCTCTGATTCAGCAGCTCTCACTATATCCAGATACCCTCCAGATACATGAGCTATCACGACCGATCTGCTGCTGAATTTCTTGAGATGGGTTACTAGTGCATTTGCTCCAATCTTGATCTCCTCGGTGTCCCAGTCACCCGTCACAGGAATGTCATACTGACCAGCTGGATAAATTCGCTCAAGTTCACGTGGAACAAGTCCAAGTGGTGAAGTTAGTATTACTTGAGCCACTCTAGACTCCAAGCCACTCATAGCTGATTCGATTACTGCATTGAATCTCTTGTGGGATTTGGAGTCAGAATATGGTTTCCTAGCAGAACATGGTAGAAGCAATATGATTGGTTTATCATCACGCACAGAGTATCTGCTTGCTACGTACTCTCGGAATCTTCGGACTACAGGAGCGTTATATGATTCTGAGCCAATCACAGGTAGTGCATCGGGTCCCGTTGTCGGAGAGAATTCCTCGATGAATGTATAGAGTTCTCTATTTACAAGTCGAACAAGCGAGGCGTGTGCAGGACTGTTATGTGTGGAACTTTCCACCAACCATCTTAGACGGCCAGTACTCATAGCTTCTCTTGACTCAGAGATGATGGACCTGTAGATGCTAAGATTATGGTCCAAAAGAATGCCTTGTAAGTCCTCGGGTTTTGCAATGTCAAGTTTTGTACAGGAGGGACATGAACAATAGCGACACTCTTTTCCAATCTCGATCTTCTCAGCACCATTCTTCCAAAGCCTAAGACCATTTGATGCAGACTCTTGCGCATGACCAATGTCAATGATGTCAAAACCAGTGTAATGAAGGAGTGGTATTAAACCAGGTTCAATTCGTCCTACTGCAAAAGCCATCATGAAAAGTGGCAGATGGCTTCTTAGGTCAATCGCATTATAGTCCTGAGAGCCTAATTGACCATTGAAAGAGAATGCTGCACCATGAGCTCCGGTTTCAGCGAGTTTAGAAATTGATTCGGGGTTTGCTTCAGACGGGACACGAATTATGGTCCTAGAGGAGTCGATTGTCGACTTGATTCTTGATAGAATCTCATGTTGATATTCAAAGACCAGCTCCGATGCATCTGTGGCAATAGCGGCAAGGGATATGAGGGATGGAAGAATGACTGAATCATGGTCTCGAATGTTTGTCAGGGGAAGGTCATCAAACTGACTGACAAAGGGTAATGATATCAACATTGGATTATCGGAGGATGAAATATCCCTGCCCAAGGTCCCATATGCAATAATAGAATCGCTGGAGGTGAAAGAACAAGTCAGTAAGGGAGTAGAATATGTCGTTGATCCCAGAATATACTCACCCACACGTGCAGGACCATCGTGACCGCGACCAACGCGAAACTCAGCCAATTATTATTCACCTCCTTAGACTAGGGGTTGATACCCTACATACCCCTCGACGTCAACAGTGGTTTCCACCTCGTCGAGGATTTGTTTGATACTCTCGAGTGCACCAAGTTTGAACAAGGGACTGTTGTTATTACCGCAATGATATGAATATGTGCAAAGAGGACACCCGTCTATAGTCGTACAATCACATTTCTCAAGAATTTCTTTTGATCTTCTGAAAGCCTCATTTAATTTCGTGAACAGAAGTTTGGATGCACCATTACCACCCGGACTGCCATCGTAGACGAAGATAATTCCTGAGTCACCCATCGAAACACCACCTATCTCTCGTGTACCTCCTCCAGTGAGCATGTCACTAGATTCTATCACTACATGCTCAAGAGCATGAAAAGCTCCACCAAAGAGTTCTGCAGGACCCAGGCGAGGACCTTCAAGGCTACTCAAATTTCCGGATGTGAGGTCGTTGACTGCTTTGACTGGTTCTGGTGCTGTGAAGGCAAATCCTCGAGTACGATATTTGTAAATGAGAGGTGTCGAAAGACTCGACCGATTCAAGACCCGACCAGTTCTTGTTTCCTTCTTCACATAGCCAACAACAGTCTGGGTCATCTCAAGTGTACAATAGATGGCATTCAGACCCAAAATCTTACTTCTCTCTACTATGTCTATTATTCGAGGCATTGTCGAGTAGAGTGGTTTTGTGTGCGCACTTCTGTCAGCATGAGGTACAACAGATGCTTTTCCCAATCCCGGGGTGTACTTAAAGTCTACAGACATGTAGTTCTTACCACCATGAAGGTAAATAGCACCTGGATGAAGTTCTTGAGCAGCCATAGGCATTGAGCGCTCCCCGAGACCCTTGTTTCCAGTCTTTATCTGAACCGTGTCACCTATCCCTCTGATGCTATATGAACGCCATTCCTTTCTTGCTTTATCGAAGTCAACTATGCGAACCTTGTCATCATCTATGTGTATTAATCCCTCACTCTCGAGCCTATCAAAGATCTCTTTGTGTCTAGCAAAATGAGGAACCTTCAATTTTCCACTCATGGCTGCAGCTATGAGCTGGAAGTATCCAACAACCTCGTTATCTGGTTCCATGTATGCAGCATCGATGTCTGAGAAATACTTGTCAGGTTGGTGGCGATAGAAGGATGAGATGGGATCATTCTCTCTGAGGGCAAGTATCGCAACACTCTCCTGCCCTTTCCGTCCAGCACGTCCCATCCGTTGAGTCAGTCGAGTGATTGACACAATCATACTGACCACACTGTCTAAATCGCCAATGTCAATACCCAATTCAAGAGTTGGCGTGGAAACGATGACTGGGAGGTCTCCAGACCTAAACTGGTCTTCTACCTCGCTCCTATACTTCTTTGACAGTCCCGCCCGATGGACCATTGTTTTTACTCCAGCATCTCCAATGAGCATGTTCAGGACTTCAGCCTCAGAGTGTGTGTTTCCGAAGACTAATGTCTTGAAGTCTCCCTTCTGGAGTTGAGTGACAAGGTCAACTATCATGCTATATTTACTCCTCATTCCAGGATAGTACATCATGAAGTGCACTGGTCCCCGTTTGGCTGTTTTTGACTCCACGAGTCGGACTTCTGAATCAAAGAGAATCTCAGCAAACTCCTTGGGATTGGAAATAGTGGCTGACGCACCAATCTTCTGAAAACGTCCAGACTCGAGTTCTAATCTTTTGAGAATGTAGTAGACATTCGTCCCCATGGATCCCGTGTAGAGATGAATCTCATCAAGGACTACAAATTGCACCGTACGCAATAAAGACACTAATCGAGATTGTGCCCAGCCAAGATGATAATGGAGGACATCTGGATTAGTCAGTAAGATGTCTGGAGGTGCATCGTATATCCTCTGTCTAGCATTCTGTGAAACATCGCCATCGAATATTGAAACCGTGAGGTTTGAGGCCTTACACATCTGCTTGATCTTATCGTACTGGTCTCTAGCTAGAGCCTTCGTTGGATAAATCAACAGAGCTCTGATACCAAGATTATGAAAAGACTCCTGAACTGACAGAAGGAGCTTTCTGATTATGGGGAGTATGAATCCTTCAGTCTTACCCTGACCAGTTGGTGCTGCAATAACAATGTCCTCACCTTTCTCAATAGCAGTAAAGGAGTCCTCCTGAAACTTGTAAAGGGTGCTTATTCCCTGGTCAGCCAACTGCTCTTTCAGTCTCGTGGGTATACTGAGTTCATCAATATCCACACCATATTCAGCATCTGTAGTGGGCATGAGCTGATACTTGACAAGATAATCTCGCCCATTTGTGAGAAGTCTTCTGATTGGCTCTGAGAGCTCGGACAGGTTAGCTCCGCCCTCATTCACCAATTTTGTGATAGCTTCATTGGACTGAACCCGGGAACTGGGGTCCAAAGTTTGCCGTTTCTTCCTCGGTGTGTCAATCCCGGACCCTAGATATTTTTTCTTTCGGTAGTCGGTAATGGTTGATGCAGTACCTGCTTGGACTTGGGAGGTATATGCTTCGTATGCATCAAACAGGTCAGCTTTCCGTCCACCAACCGATACCTCAACATTGCAAGAAGAACATGTCACTGTCCATATGTCGCCGCCTTTATGGAAGTCAAGACGGGACCCACATTTTGGACAGTGTAGAACGGGCACAAGAATCACCAATGTCTTAGGAATTCAAATCCATTGAGTGCCGCTTATCAAACTTTGGCACGGACTATATGCCAGAATTCGGATCAACATACTCATATCTTACTCTCATGGCTATTGCGAAAAGCCCTAGAAAAACAAACACTGATACTCCTATTGGCAAGAAGAACATGCCCTCAAAGATTATTGGATAACCCGGTGGATTGAGAGTGGAAACCCATGTGGTCAGTGCCATACCGACAAGAAGAGAAAGAAACAGAGCTGCGAAAAATGAGAGGTAAGCTTTCATACGGAATACATCCTTTGATAGTGGATCAATAGGTCTCTTCGAGATTTCTCTCATCTCAGCTTCAGTAGGCTGAGAATCTCGAAACACCACACACCTTGCCATGTCGGGATGAACACCATACGCTTCGAACACCACATTGTGCGGTTTCTCCTTACCCACTAAGACAGTCCTTCCGATAACAATGACAACAACAAAGAAAAGTGCCCAGGATATGTTCACTGCCTGATATAGGGGCAGTCCTGTCCATTGAACCATTAAAGAGGACACCAGAACGAAAACGAAAATGGGAAGCCAGGTACTAGAGAGAGGCCCGCCTTGAATATCCTTGAGATGGTCCGCAAGAACAGGTTCAGCCATAGTTGGAGATGCGAGAAGGTCCTCTTCAGCAGGTCTTGAAATTGCTAGAGCTCTATACAGAAGTGCAGAGATTGGAACAAGAACAGGCTTATCATTTGAACATTCCCACAGTTCAACATCTGCTGAGAATCCCATTCGACCATTCACTTTGGATAAAATTTGCTCAAGCTCAGAATTTGCATAGAGCCTCCTGTAATGATGCCTTAGGACCACTTGAAGCCCAATCTGGATTGCAAAAGCAATGGACAGGGAAATGACCAACCACTGGAAAACACCATAAATTGTGAAGGGCATCGTGACTGTAGGAAAGAGCGGGATAAGAGTCAAAGCAATGAGTGATAAATCCGTGGGGAAAAAATTGTTTAGGAAAACAGACCCATTCCCGAATTTTCCAGCTCCTTTCTCATGACCAATCTCATAGTCTGCATATGGACACATGTCCCACCACTATTTCATTGTATGTGATTGCAGGATAATAATGTTGCTCCAGAAATTCTAGGCGATAACAACAAGTTTATAACGGATGTGCAATCAATACGCACAACCGACTCGTGCCGGAGACGGGAGATAATCACAATGGTTGATGACATTAGTTCCGATGATTTGCCAAAAATTATCGAAGATTACAAAGTAGTATTCGTTGATTGCCATGCAATATGGTGTGGTCCATGCAGAACCCTTAGTCCGATTCTTGAAGAGCTTTATGAAAAGTATGAAGAGAAGGGACTAAAGGTCGTAAAGTTAGATGTCGACCACAATCGAGAGTTCAGCATGGAGAATCAGATTACAGGCGTGCCAAGCGTTCTTGTTTACTCTGAAGGCAAGAGAGTTGTTTTTGACGACGGAGCAGGCAGAAAGATGGACAAACTGGTTGGCGTAATGCCACCTGAAGTTTACGCGCAAATTGCAGACAATCTTCTCGCTGATGAAGCTGCTGCATAATTTCTTGTTTCCCCGAGGAAGATATTCTTCCTCAGGGGTAAATCTCATTTTATATCGAATATTGGAGGAACAGATATGCTGCAGTACAGACGTATAGCAATAGCAACGCTTACAGGAGCAATCCTTGGAGTATTGTGTATCATAGGAGTGGGATCAAGAATACCAGGAGGGTATCTGCCGAATATTGTATTCTTGATTGGAATGTGGTACAACCGTGTAATAATGGGGCTGCTGATTGGATTTGCTGGCGACTTGGAATTGGTCAAGAGCTCCAATGATAAGAACCTAGAAAATGCGGTGGTTCGAGGGCTGATCTTTGGAATTTTAGTTTCACTCGCAATTTTCCTTTCCACAGAGTTTAGAGATGTTCCTGCATTGTTTGCAGGGTTTGCATATGGTCCAATAATCGATGTTGTTTCAACTTGGACTGAGAAGTGAAGATTGATAGCCTGCCATGCAATCGAAAATTCATGGTCGATGATGTATCCCCAGCAGATGTTGAGAGAATAATCACTCAGGTCAGACTCGTTTTTGTTGATGCCTGGGCCGAATGGTGCCAACCTTGTAAAGCGCTGACACCCATTCTTGAGGAGCTTGAAGAGAAGTACGCTAAGAATATAGATGTCAAATTTCTGAAGGTTAACACAGAGGAACATCGCCAATTTGCGATGGACCATCAAATCCATGCAATACCCTGTGTCCTCATGTTTTTTGATGGTGAACCTGCAAAATATGAGATTAGTCATCAAAAAACTGGTGAAACAAAAATAATAGATCGTTTGATAGGTCTGAGACCTGCTGAGCACTATGAAGAGGTGATTAGTAACTTCTTAGGCAAATAAAGGATGCAACCTACAAATCACATGATGTTTTATATGACTGCGCGACGGGTGTAATTCCAGACAGAATAGAGGTGTTATATTTGCCAGTACTACCATTTGGTGATAAGAGTCCGAAGATTGACGCGCAAGCCTATGTCAGCCCTCAAGCAACTATAGTGGGAGATGTAGATATAGGTCCGGGAGCTAGTATCTGGCCAGGTGCGGTCATAAGGGGGGATCAAACCTCTGTCCGCATTGGCGAGAATACATGTATTCAGGACAGTGTTGTTATACATGCTCATACTGAGGAAAATCCAGCGATTATCGGTAACAACGTCATTATTTCTACTGCAACCGTAATTCATGGAGTCTACGTTGGAGATAGTGCAAACATTGGAGAAGGATGTGTTATTTTCGATGGAGCCACTCTAGGAGAGGGAGTGTCGTTAGCACCTGGAAGTATTGTCCCTCCCAATATCGTGATTCCACCAAGAACTCTGAGCTCGGGAGCACCTGCTGCCCAAATCAGGGAGATCTCAAGGGATGAGATTGAGAAACACACGATTCGGGCTGAAACCATCACACAGATTTTCATGAAACTGAAGAGATGGCAATATTACACATGATCACATTGTTTCACGGGCCAAAGTTGTAAGATTCTCACATCCATCCTCGGTAATCAGGATAATATCTGTAATCTTGGCTGGACCTGCACCATCAACATATCCAGTTGGATGAATTGAAAATATCATCCCTTCTCGTAGGGTCTGTTGAACATCGGGTACAATGTATGGAGGTTCATATAGATCAAGCCCGATTGAGTTGCCTAATGGTTGAACAATAGTATCAGGCGGGAAATTCTTTCCCAACTTCTTCAAAGTCTTCTCTACTACATCTTTGATTTGTGCTTCAGGTTTGAGCCTTTTCTCTAGCAACCGTGCTGCATTGAGTATGTACTCGAAGAGGCGTTTCTGTTTGTTTGAGGGTTTGCCAAGATGGGTAGTTCTTGCTACTTCTCCGAAATACCCAGCATGGCTCACAGTTATGTCTAAAATAACTAATTCATGACCACTGATTCTCGATGCGCTAGGTTCTGAAAAAGGAAGATGTGCTTGCGCACCTGATAAAACTGCAGCCCTAATTCCAGGCTGTTGACCTCCTGCCCTCCTCATTGCGGATTCAATCTCTAGTGAAGCTTCTTGCTCTGATTTGCTTGTTGCTACAACTTCTAGAGCAGTTCGAAGGCCAATCTCGCTAATATTCACAGCTTGGCGTATTGCATCAATTTCTGAAGCATCCTTAATGTGTCTTAACTTCCACAATGCCGGTGAGAAGTCCTTGAATCCAGCCTCCGGTAGTTTTTGTTTCAGTTTCTCGAACTCACGGACTGAAAGCCAGTCATGTTGCAACCCAATCATGCTTCCCGTCAAACCAAGCTCCTTCAGAATCCCCTTAATTAAATCCCAGAAAGCATCGCCGCGAACTCGCGAGAAACCCTTAGAAGTCGTTTCATCGAATGATCGCATCTTAGCTATTATTGTGTCTCGAGGCGTCATAATCTCTTGCGTACCTGGAAGAACCAGCTGTGGCTGATGGTCCTCTGTTATCAAACAGCAGATTGGTACATTCACATCGCGATACCTGTAACCTGTCAGGTACTGAATATCCTGCTTGTTGGTGATGAGTAATACATCAATCTCTTCTTTACGCATAGCTCGATGCACTTTATCCAGGCGTTGTGGTGTGAATTGCATGTTGGAGGTCTCTCAGAAGCGTGAAAAGTATTCTTTCCACTTATGCGTTGTCGATTTTAGCACTGCATTTAAGCTTCTTGTCGAGCGATGGTGTGTTGTATCTTTGGAAAAGGAATGGCGGGACCGCCCGGATTCGAACCGGGGATTACCAACTCCGCAGGCTGGTGCCTTATCCAGGCTAGACTACGGCCCCATTCAACGGGAGGCCTAATTTGACTTATAGAGTCTTCGTTGTGAAAGCACAAGGATTGGCATGAGATGTGCAGTACATCAAGCGAGCTGTACTTGAAGAAGCTCCACGACGGCGCAGCCATTCTTTTTGGTCACACGAAAGGTATGATCAGAAGTCTGTAGAATGAAATGTTCACCCTCTTCGAGATTGTCAAGCACAGATTTACCCATCGGACCATTGAGATACCTAGTGAACCTGCTCACAACGCGATCTACAGATGCACCCTGTCCATGTATGAAACTCATGTGATTAACCTCACGTTCACAATACACTGCTAAATGAGGTCTTTTAAACTCCGAGAGGGAAAAGCAAGTTGATTGGCGGGACCGCCCGGATTCGAACCGGGGATTACCAACTCCGGAGGCTGGTGCCTTATCCATGCTAGACTACGGCCCCAAGAGCCAAACAGAGTTGTGTTCTATAAAGATTTGCTAAATCAGACAATGATGTGCTCGAGGTTAGTAATCCACCAAGCCCCACGTTTGTTCTTGACAAACCCTTTCCTATATACCAGAACAGGGGCATCAAAGAGTTGATGCGCGCGTTTGTTTAGACGGTCAATTCGGTCAAGAACTGTTCTACGTTTTTCAGAATTTCCAAGAAGACCATCAGCAATCTCAGGAGTTGTGGCACCTTCATTTTTAATGAAATATGCGAGTAATTTCCGGTCTAGTTCGTCGCTACATAGCTCATTCCGAGCTACATCATTGAGTTCACTCAACTGAACACTTGTCGCGCGGGCATTCTCGAGATGTTCCACTCGGGCTTTCAGTGCTTCTACATCCTGAACCAAATCAAATACAACGGGTGGTAGTTCCTCATCCAAACGCCAGACGACTGCATCATGGATATATTTCTGGCGACCCCGCTCACCTGCAATCTGATCAATTCGGTCTAGTAGACTTTGGTCCATTCTAAAACGAATACTGACCATCTTACTGACTTTCTTCTTGCTCATATATCAACCACCCACAGGTCTGCAATACACATCCTTTGTCCATACTATGAAGAAGAAAAGGCTTGTCTTAAAGAAGTCCCGACACAGTTATAAAACAATCACAGAGTGACGCTGTGAACGCGACGGTGTTATGAAATGGTAAACAAGGAAAGGGCCATCAAAATTGAATTAACGCGTCTTAGAAATACCCAGAATCCTCAGCAGATTGACTTCAGAAGGATGCGGAAACTCCAAGCTGCTAAAGCGAGTTTGTTGAAACTCAAGCGGAAAGGAACCGTCGCTCCAGTAATAGTTGCTGAGAAGAAGAAAAAGAAGACCAAGCCAACAAAGAAACCCAAGAAGAAAGACGCAGAACTTGAGGTTATTGACGACGAACCGGAACTTCAAATCTTTGATGATGAACCAGAGCTTGAAGAAATTGAAGAAGAAGAACCGGAGCTAGAAGTGGTTGAGGATGAGCCTGAGCTAGAAGAAATTGACAAAGAACTTGAGGATCTCTACTCCTACGATGAGGATATCGATGAAGATATCATTGAGAAAGAGGACGAGTAGTCATACATTCAAATTCAGGGAGTTCTACATTCTAAAGCTGCGGCTGTTACATATTTTGGCGTATCTGTCCAAAACCAGACAATCATGCAATTCTGAAACTCAAGGAATCATACGCATATTAATACGAAAGATTAAAGCATGTGTTGGCTTTATTTTGTAATTGAATCCATATTCATTATTACGAATGTTGAGGCAGGGTCATGCAACGAAACACCCCAATAATGATACTACTGTTGTTTGTGTCTGCTATGTATGTTCCCAATCTTATTGGAAACTTAGCAGTTAATCAAAGCGATTCCGCTTCCGAATATAATCAATCTCAGGCGTTCCAAACAGCGAAGATTCTGTTTGATGAGTCGCATTGTGACAGGGGCTCAGACATGTGGACCCCAGGAAATGCATCAGTGTTTAGTGCATTGCTTGAAGCACATGGATATGAATCCTCCACCAACTGGGGGGCCCTTCTAGATAGTGGCATTCTTGCAAGTTTTGATATCTTGTGTCTCTTCTTTCCACAAATAGCACTATCATCAGGAGAAGTTATAGCAGTTCAGAATTTTGTGGAGTCGGGTGGAGGGCTTCTACTAGTGGGGGTTGATTATGTTGGTTACGACTGGGACTATACACCAGAGCATCTGAATCCAGTCTCTGAAACCTATGGAATCACCTTCAATATGGATAGATGGTTGGGTAAATGTATCAAAGAGAATGGAGACTTGGTTGAGCACGACCTTACATATGATGTTGCGTCAATTCATTCTAATTGTGATCAATTACGTGGCTGTACGCTTACAGTTACATCACCTGCGACTGTCATTGGTACATACGAGGGTTCTCCAACAGTTGCATACTCCCAAGCTGGTTCGGGAAGAGTCGTAGCAGTAGGTCCGCTTGCCCCGTTTATACAGTATCGTCATGATTCAGGTTGGAGAGTCGAATGGGATGATCACTACCAATTCTCACTCAATGTTATAGATTGGCTTGCCGGAAACGCACCAAGAACAGTCAGTGTTCCAGAGAAGATTATCATTAGAACGGGGTCGGGGCCAGCACTCTCACCGACTGAGATTGAGGAATATCATATCTTCAATGGTGTCTATCATGATCATACAACGCGTAGTGATGGAGAGGACAGCCCAGGTATTATGGTGGATCGAGCACTTGAAACAGCTCTCGATTTCTTTTTAGTTTCAGATCATTCATACGATACGTCCTCAAACAACGGCATAGTTGGAGGTCTTGATGCAAGAGCATATCAAGAGAGATATGGACTTGATTGTCCAATTTTCATTGGCGCAGAACTATCAAGTATACCCCACACTGTCGGATTTCCATTGACTGACAATATCTTCACTGACGATATTACAGAAGCGGTAAGTGAAATTCATTCGCAAGGAGCGATTTCGGTACTTGCTCATCCTACAATTGGCTTTGCCTATATCGACCCTTGGATTAAGTTCGATGCCTATGGTTATGATGCATTTGAAGTTGACTGTAGAGCCTATTTTCATGCCTTAGGTGAGTCATGCTACTTCACACCATTCGTAGCATCAAATGATGGTCATGCATATCGTAATCTTGGACTTGTTCGGAATGTTGCATTTGTCAATAACCCTTCAGGACCAAACGGCACTATATCAGTGGAGGACTTCAAGGAGGCCGTACTTGATTTCAGAATTGTGGTTCTTGACTTGGTCAATAAAGTCATCATTGGACGTGGAGTTTGGGTAGACAGACTGCTCGAAATCTGGGACCAGGCTGAATCAGCAGTGGAGGACTGCGGGAATCAGCTTGACCAAATCGAGGGGGAGAGGGGTTGGCAAGCACTATCACGAGGGTATCTTGGAGCTGCAGAAACTGCATTAGAATGGTGGAACCCATCACGAGCTCTTCGATTGACAGATGAAAGCCTATCGGATTTCGCATTAGGTATAAACATCACACAGTCCTCTCGAAATTTAGGAGTGATTGAGCCGGGATCTACTCTGCAATTCAATGTAACAATCTCCAACTCAAACCCGTATTCAGTAACACTCAACATGACACCATATATTGTCAAATCTCTCACTTTAGAAAAGAATCCAATAGTTCTAGAATTAGAAGCAGGAACCAATCAGACCGTGATCTTGAATTTTAATGCCACCAGTTTTGGTTACACAAAAATTGCAATCAATATACGATGTTCAAATGCTACCGAAGAGCACATGGCAGTAACATATACCATTGGTGGGATTATTGATAATCTCGATGTGGAAGTTGACGATGTAGAGGGAGAGATTACAATTCGACTACTGAGGAACAGAGATGACATTAGAATGATAACTTTCGCGCTTCTGCACTATGATAATGGTAGTGGCGGGGTTGTTGCAGGACTCGAGAATTTTGGTGATAGTTATGGTTTGGTTCTAGGCCCATTCTCAACCAACATCACAATATCCTTCTATATTACTATAACCGACATTCTAGGTAATACATTCAGAATAGAGGGAGGGGCCTACGAGGTCGTTGGTTTAGGAACTACAGGTTTTTCCGGAAATCCTGTTGATCTTCTCCTATCTGCAGCTATAGGAGGGGCTCTGGTTGTTGTCCTTTTCGTCGTCTTATTCATCGCCAAGAGGAGGAAGACGCCCTGACGCGGGGTGAACAAATAGAAACTTCCGGAGAAACTGTTGAGATTGAAATCACGATACCCAAGACCTCTCGTCTTCGATACCTATATGAAATCAGATTCCTGCTTCTAACCGTTCTACTACTGGGAGTCATACTCTGGCTCCACTATTATGGCACGTCGTTCAACCTCTCACTATTTGTTAGAGTTTTTTCGGGAATCTTCTTTGGGTCGCTGATTTATCTTTTGCTTGGAATAGTAATTGGTAGCATAGTGAAGACGTACATTCCCCTTGAGAATCTAATGTTAAGGTTGGTAGAACATGAGCGCTCAGGAGTAGTATTGGGATCTTTGATGGGAGTACTTGTACCTGTCTGTACTTGTGGATTACTACCTCTGTTCGCTACACTTGTTGAACAGAAGATGCCAAGAAAGGCAGCCTTTGCATTTCTGTTCTCATCGCCTGCAGCAAATCCGGTTGTCTTTGTAGTCACCGCTGCGGTTTTTGGTGTCCCTATAGCTGTTATTCGGACTGTGTCAATGATTGTCTTAGGAATCATTGGGGGGGTGTTCTTAGACATCTTACATGATGGTCCTATTCTATCCGATAGAATTTACTCAGAAAAGGTAGTTGTAGGTGGCAGGGCGTTTGGACAACCAGCTGAACCTAGCTTTAAAATATCAAAGAGAATTCAAGCTTTATGGGACATGGGTGAAGAAACACTCGAGGTTGGGAAGTACTATGTCTTCGCGGTCACTATCCTTGCCATCTTTGTTGCAGTACTTGATCAATCTCTGTTCTATGGCTATTTCACAGGATTAATCACTTCTATACCGGTAGGAGTGTTTATGGGAGTAGTTTTCTGCCTTTGTCCCACAGCAGATCCGCCAATTGGAAAAACATTCCAAGACCTTGGCCTTAGTACTGGGGGTCTTGTTTCATTCTTCTTAGCTGGACCACTGTTAGGAATGGCGTATGTTGGTATGATGTTTGGGTACCTTGATAGAAAACTGATAGTTGCGTACTTATTCATTTCTGTAATTTTCATTCTAGCGATTGGATTTTTGTTCAATGTTCTCTGGGCGGTGATGATATTTTGACTTCTAAAGGAACACGAGCAAATCATGGATGGCTTCTTGTACTGCTTGGGGTCACGATTCTTGTCTTCAGACTTCAATATGACACAGTCTTCTCAGCTATCAACTCTAGTATTCTAATACTTTCTGGAATTGCGGTTGTGATTGGACAGCACAGAGACCCCGAGGCCAGATACTGTCAGGTCTGTGCTGCAACATCGGGTGAGAGCAGATTTGGACCAAGAATGAATGGAGTCCCCATAGTATTGCCAATTATCCTTCTGGTGATTACACCAATGATTGTTGTGGACTCGACTAATAATTACGACTGGATCAATGGAGTGGTTGGTGAGAGATTCTTCGATGAAATACCTGAGAATAGAACCAAGACGAATCTCTTTGAACTTGCCAACTTTGGTAATAAGTACGATGGATTGAATGTTGAGGTCAATGGAAGTATTTTGCAACGACGAACTGATGGATTCCAATTGCATCAGTATGTCCCATTATGCACATGCTGTCCTCCAGTCGAGGTGACTATGTGGGTCTATTTCACAGTACAACACAACCCAAATCACGATGTAATAGTGGAGAATGCAGAACTTGGAAAAGAAGAAATGTATATCGTTATAGGACTGTTCTTCTATGATGATATCCAAAACTTTGCCTCGATTCTGCTTATCAATATTGAACCTGTATTTGCTGATTGAGTATACATAGCAACATTTAATGAAAAGACTGATGTGCTAGTCAAGTTGCAGTCTATCATAGGTGTTATGGATGACAACCCTACTCGAGATAACCAAGTACCTAGAGAGCATTGCCCCACGAGAACTAGTAGTTAGGGGCATGGAAAATCGGGTGGAAATAGGCCCTCAGACTGATTCTGAGAAGGCAAACACCACAGTCAACAGATTATTGATTGCTACGTATCCATCCGCACGCGTGATAACTAAAGCTTCACAGAACAGAGCAAATCTCTTGGTCACCTATCGTCCATTATTTCCATTTGCTATTGACCGTCTCTCAGGGCTCGATCTTGTAAGGGTAAGATTGTTAGCAAAGAATTACATCTCGTCGTATCTGATTGGCAGTGGGTGGTTGTGTACAAGGGATGGCTTAAATGATGCACTCGTTGAAGCTCTTGGATTGACACGAACTGGAGATTTTATGACGGAGGGGGACTTTGGAAATATAGTGGCAATCGGTCGAACCTGCAAGTCACCAGTATCCAAAAACCACTCAGGTTTTGTCAATTTCATAGCAGAAAAGCTGAACCTGGATACTGTGTTATTCACAGGAGACCTTGATGACGAGGTTGGTGGAGTGCTCGTGATTGCTGGGAATAGTATAGACATGCCCGAGATAATTAATGCCAAGAACCAGGATCTAAAAACGTTGGTTACAGGAGAGCTTTCACCAGATATTAGATTACTAGCAAATGAAGAAGGGATTAGCACACTCGAACTCGGTGCTTTTGTAACTGAAGAACCTGGAATGAAACGACTCCGAGATGTTATCAGTCTAGAATTTCCTGAACTGAAAGTAGAGTTTTCAGATTCAAGCAATCTGACACGAGCACTAAGACCATACAAAGATGATATGGCATAAGACAGTTAGTCTGTATCTGGTGGCATTCGTATCATTACCACATTCTTGTTCCGAGGTACTCCAACATGCTGAGCAACTGGATTGCATTTTGTCCTCATGATATGGACAGTGGGACAAAAGGGATCAAACTCTGTTAATGATTCGAAGTTTCCCATACCCTTTGCTACTATGAGTTCAGCTGACAAGAACAGTTTCTTGAACTCCTCCGAATTGCGTTCCAAATTTACTCCGATTGCCGCCGCACCTGTATCTCGGACTTCATCAGCATAATCGGACAGACCTACTTCTTCAGCATCAACCATTGTAGCATCATTCAAGATTGGTCCGCCTTTGACAACGGCTATGACTTTGGGGCCAATACGTCTGATCTCACGGATGAGAATCATGTCTAAGACAACCTCACCAGCGTGGTCATGTAATAAGAGGACCTCCTTCACATCACCTAGGAAGGACATGAATTCTTCCACTTGGTCAATAGCAAGGTCTGCTTCAACGTTATCAATAATCAACCGCAATTCGTCGAGGCTGAACTCACGACCAGAAACATCAAATTCTATCGCGTTGGCGGCAGCGGTAATCAATGTGGCTGTACGAAATCGCATTATTGGATCGTCATGCTCATCCACAAGCTTCTGGAGCTCAGGGAGAATACCGAGTGCCATCTCATTTGATTCATGTTTGAGTTCTTTATATGGGTCATTTCCAGTCATTTCTTGTACGAGAAGGTCTCTGTCTGTGCCAATATGACTGGGAACAGCATCACCATTGAAGTTCTCACCTAGGAATTGTGTCATTGCTTCAACTACTCTCATTCTGAGGGCAGGATCATCCGTGGCCAGCTTTATCTGATTGATTGCTCTTTCAAGCAGACAGTGTGCACACTCCAAGGTCACTTTCAAATTGAATCGCCTATGCGAGGCGCTCTAATGCACCGTGAAAAATCAACCGGAAGGGACTATTTTCTTAATGGTCCTGCTAAGCTCTTTAGGACATCAGCAGGTTTGTCGGATTTTGCGACGGCTGAAGCAAGAAGGACTCCTTGAGAACCAAGCTTCATGGCTGCAGTAACATCATCGCCATTGCTGATACCTGCACCGCAAAGGATGACTACTTCTTTGTTTACTTTGCGAATTAGATCAACCGTACCACTGATCACTTCTGGTTGTGCTTGGGAAACAGAGATTCCTGAACCTATGAGCTCGGGAGGTTCGACTGCAACTGAGTTTGGTTTCATTGTAGCCGCAGCAACACTTACTGCAGGATTATTTGTGCATACAACAGTGTAGAGTTTCAATTTACTTGCCTTTGTAACTGCTAGTTCGACATCAGCAAGTTGCATCCTATTTTCAGAGTGATTCAGAAGCGTTCCAGCACATCCAGCCTCAACAAGAGCTTCTCCGAGAACATGACCAGTGAACCGTCCTTGCTCACCAGGGTCCATGTGCTGTGAGAACACCGGGATATCAACAGCCTGTACAACTCTGTAAAGATCTGAAATCTGAGGTGCGACCACGATGGGTACGTTAAATTCCAGTGACACTGCTTCACATGACTTAGCAAGAGTTACAGCTTTTTCACCTGTGGCTTGCGGATATGTCTTGAAGTTGATTATGACCACGGGGGTCTTGATATCGGACAAGATACTACCACCTGAATGTTTCAGATGGGTTTCATGCCTGATTTTAAACTATTGCTAGAGAGTTCTAATCTATCGCGCAGCACCAATGAGTAACTTCAGCACTGGAACCCGAGCGTATCCTCGGCGGTTCATATCAGAGATTGGCTTTCGGGCTTCAATTTTGATGAACTTTCCAGCATCAGAGGTCTTGTAGTACTGTAGATAAAGACGTGAAAATTCTGAGAAAGTGGCTGCATTGAGTAGCTCGCTGACAGCATCATTCGAGATTCTTATGTGGGCATCTTCATCAGCAGCTTTGCCAATCTTAGTCTCAATTGCGCCAAGGGCAACCTTTCCAATCCAGAAACGTTCACCCATTGCCATGAACTCGAGAGTGAACTCATGTGTACCTTCTAAACCGTCAGCCATCTTTGCATCGTTAAGCATGTATACTATTCGATCTTGAATAGAGTCGTGATAGGGTATTGTATCTCCTCTGCCCTCTGGTATTGGTTCTGTAACTTCAGTTGCTGATTCTTCAACTTCAGCAACAGCATCTAAATTTTCATCTGGTGCATCTTCAATTTCTGGCTTTTTTTCGTCTTTCTTTCTTCGGAAGAATCGTGACATTTTTGAGTTTGCTCCTAATCGAGAGTGAGCAATGTTTGTTCCTTTGGAGCACTATGGTCCCCTTCTTGCTCCTGAAAGTGTTGTATCTTGACCTAGAAAAAGATAGCTCAGTTGTATCTATTCTGATATGGGTTCTTGTGGCAGCTTCTGCACCAGAGCTTGTTGCTGAAGTTGTGCAACGAGAGGCAAGCTGTTAGAGGGTTTACGATCACCCCAGAGCTCATCAACAAGTAGGTCTCGAATTGCAATTCTGATGACTTCTGAGCGATTGGGATATTTGTTTTGACCAATCAGCTTGTCAACACCTTCAACATAAGACTCTGGGAGGCAGATAGTGACGACTCTCATTCTACACCAAGACATTCCACTACATGGACCATAATGAACCGGTGTCTGATTGTGGTGCGTATCGGGGTAATACAGGGTAGGTTATGGATTTAGGACCAACTTTCCGAATTGCTCTCCTTTTTCCAGAATCTCATGAGCTCCTTGAGCTTTTGAAAGAGGAAAAACGCGATCCACGATGGGGTTGAGCTCTCCATTCCAAACAAGTTTTAGGACATCGCGAAGTTCTGACCGACTCCCCATAGTAGAACCAATGATTTCGAATTGTTTCCAGAATAGCAGGTTGAGATTGATCGTCGCCTTAGGTCCGGATGTTGCACCGCATGTGACTAGTCTTCCACCTTTGGTTAGGCTTCGTAGACTCTTCTCCCAGGTGGCTTCGCCCACTGAGTCAACGACAACATCTACCCCACGTCGATTTGTAAACGCATATACTTCTTTGTGAAAGTCGGGATTCGTGCGGTGGTTGATTCCAATAGTTGAACCTAATTTGAGAGCCTTCTCTAACTTTTCGTCGGAGGAACTCGTGACAATCACTCGAGCCCCTGCAAGTTTGGCAATCTGCAATGCTGCCAATGCCACGCCTCCTCCAATCCCAATTATCAGAACATCATCACCCGGTTTAACACGAGCCTTGGATACGAGCGTCCGCCAGGCGGTCATAAACGTCAAAGGTGTCGCAGCTGCTTGATTGAAGTTCAGTTCACTAGATTCTGGAATGGGTATCGCATTCTTTGCATCCACTGAGATGAGCTCTGCATAGCCTCCTCGGTAGTGTTCTCCGATTATCCCATACTCAGCACAGAGTGACTCTTCACCACGAATGCAATATTCGCAGACCCCACAGGATCGACCTGGATCGATTATCACTTTCTGCCCTGGTTGAAGCTCATCGCTGACGGCGTTCCCAGTTTCTTTAATCACTCCAGATATGTCACTACCAAGAATGTGGGGCATCTCGAGCTTGAGCCCTGGAATTCCACCTCGTACAAACAGATCCAGATGATTGAGTGCAACTGCCTTCACATCCACAAGCACTTGATTCAATCCAACCTCGGGATCAGGAAAGTTTTCATACGTCAACACATCCGGGGAACCATGTTTATGGAATACAGTAGCTTTCATGCAACATCAACCTACAAGCATAGCAGTAATCTCAGGATTCGACATAAAACCGCGCGTAGGTAACCTTTGGACAAGTTTAAGACTACAACCCTAGTAGCAAACCCAGATTCTTGGTGATTTTCATGGCAAAAGGAAAACCCGGTCAGGTCCGTGCAAGCCATATTTTGGTCGATAAGCACAGTCAGGCACTTGCATTGATAAGCAAGATTGCTGAAGGTGAAGATTTTGGAACTGTAGCGAAACGACATAGCTCTTGTCCATCCAAGAAGAAGGGCGGCGACCTCGGTTGGTTCGCAAAAGGTCAGATGGTGCCTGAATTCGAAAAGGCTGCATTTGGACTTACTGTTGGAGCAATGACGAGAGACCCTGTTAAGACCAAATTCGGCTATCACATCATTAAAAGAACGGGATAAGACTCGAAGCCTACCACGTCAAAGAAACGTGCTTACACACATTATGAAGTTCCCATATTTTGAATTAATGAGATATTATGCCTAGTAGAAAAGAAACCGAGAGAATTAACCCTTAGTTTGCAGTTATTGCTTTGTTTGCTACTGTTTTGAATCGACCGAAGAGCAATCCAAGCATGAAAATCCAAAACAAATCAAGAATCAGGAAATATATAATTAACACGTATGGAAATAGGAAACTCGCAAAAAACCCCCTGAAAACTAACAGCGTACTCGCTCCTATAAGACCAATCAAGGCTACTACATAGTTTATTCTGTGATAGATCTCGAATAACCGAATAATGTTCGTAGTGGCAAGGAGGACACTCCCAGGGAAAAGTAGAATCAAGCTAGCAGAATACCAGATATAACCTACATCATTGATACTTACAGGTATTTGGAAGATAGTCATCCAACCTTGAATTGCAAGTGCAATTATGACTACAAGAAATCCAAGTGCATTGTTCATTTTATTTGATATTTTCAAGATTACAATTCACACCTTTCAGCATGATCTGGTCCTATAAATTTTCTATCATGTGTGTATACAAGGCAGTCCACAATCTCAGAAATTCCCCAGGAGCAAAAGATGCTCTATTTTCAATTGAAGATTCAATTGATAACCTTATTTGAATGCGTTCTATTTGATTCTAAACCTATGAATTGCGGGTTATACTTATGTAGATAGACAATTCTGTAGAGTATCCATCATTAAACGAACTGACTAATCAGCCATCTGTTTTTCTAATAGAATGATAGAGAGGGGCTCAAGGTCCCACTCTCAATTATTCAGCTGAGCCTGAGGTGTCCTTGGCTTTACCCTTTGGTACAATCTCTTTTTCTGAGAATCGAGTTTCACATCGAGCCAGAACCTTAGGCAAAGTCGTGTACTCCATCTCGTGTTCACCAAGACGGTGTGGTTGGAATGGTCCAATTCGTCGAAGATAGTCAGCGATTTCCATGCCTCTCTGACGGGTGATATCGAATGCTACGTCGTCGAACAGATCGACAGGACCAACAAGCATGCCATTTGATACTTGGAATCCGAGGGCAACAACACGTGGTGGACCATCAAATCGTGTACATCGTGAATCTTTAAGCCCTACTGGGAGAAGTGGACCAGTATGAGAACCACGCATCCAACCTGAAACCAAGTGTGGCAGGGTGAAAGCTTCTAGTACTTCACCCATAGCAGGTAGGCCAGAGTGAGTCCTGACAATGGCTACAGGGTCATCTTTGCCAACATACTTACCAGCAATCGCGTGAAGCTTGTCAGTACTGACTGATGCAGTAATCATTCCATCTGCACGGTAGACTTTCTTTATTGTATAACGACCTGTGCTTCCAAGGAGTGCAAGGACATCGTATGACTCTTCAGGAGTCTTCATATCAACGAAACAAGGTACTTGTTTCATTATATCCTGAATGATGAATCTGAAACCATCGTGAAGATTAGGATCAATGACAAGACCGGCTGTATTGAAGGGGTCAGCATAAATCTTGTATAGAGGGAGATTGAAAGCACCGGGCTCTGTCTTATCCGCCATGAATATAGCAATAGGTTCAGACCTACGCTCTTCAATCACCATCTCAGCGGAGCCTGGACCCATACCCTTAACGTTGCCACTGAAAGTATCTGCTAGCATATCTTGGCCAGCGGCATAGATTTTCTTTTCACGTGCAAGCTCAGTACCCTTCATGAAAGTGTCCCATGCAAGCTTGTGAACATCCTCAGCACCCTCACCTTTGTTGTGAGTCATGATTAATTCGAGGTCATCGCCAGCATTAGAAACGAAAAAGTCATTGATTATTTTCTTATTGACTCCTTCTTTCAACTCCTTCCTCGCCAGCTCGAAGAGGAAGTCGGGTACAATGATGTGGCCAGCTAATGAACCAATGTCTGCTTTGATTACACTAATGGTAGTTTCAACCATCGGAAACTTTCTCCTTCTCTTGATGATAGTTTGAGCTCCAAGACCGGAACTCTCTGAGTCCTTCATCTATTCTTTACACATATAATAGTTCTCATTTAGTGAAACGTGTATGAAATGGGAATCACTTGCATCTTAGACCTTCAATATGACATCTTTCAATGTCTTCGTCATTCTCAGGGCATCATCCCAATCTCTTTGCCAGAGGTTTCGTCCAAAGATCAAGCCAGTAGCCCCTTGTTCCATGCATATCTTTGCACGTTGGATGACTTCTTCATCAGTAGCCATTCCTCCACCAGAAAATATGACTAGTGCTTTACCTGCAGACTTTACTACCTTTGCTACTATTTCCTCAGTACTGAGATTGAGTGTGTCATAAGGCGGTGGTTGCATAGACCTACTCTTTGTGCTTGTCAAAGGTACATTCAGCTTGACAACATCTGCTCCAAGTTCATCAGCAACCCTCGCCGCATAATCTATGGCATATAGAGAGTCACGGCCGCCTTTCGACTCAACAGCATCTCCTCTTGGATATGCCCAGACGATGATTGGTATTCCATATCGTTCAGCATCCTCCTTTACCTTTCTAAACTGGGTAAAGTCTGCGTGCTGTTTGGGACTCCCAACATAGAGGGTATATCCAACTGCGTCTGCACCAATTCGGACTGCATCCTCGACCGATCCGGTCATGGCTGAAATAGGTTCATTTCCACTGGGAATACGTGTCTTTCCATTAATCTTCAGCACAATAGGAATCTTACCAGCAAATTTTGGACCGTATTTCTCAGCAAGCCCTAGATGTAAGGCGATACCTGAGTATCCTCCCTCCACTGCAAGTTTAAACTGATATTCTGGATTCAGACAGTCATGATCAGTGAAGAAATCAACAGGACCGTGCTCCATTCCCTGATCAATAGGGAGTATCAAGAGTGTTCCATTTCCAGGACCATGTTCATACATCATTCGATGAAGTCGTGTCCGTTTTCCCAGATTTAAATGGTGTAAATCGTCAAGATTTGCCATGTTAATTGACCTCGAACAGTTGTCAGTAGAAGATGACTTCCCCTATATGCTTAGCGAGTGATGCGAAAGTAACAAATCTCTGTGTTTATGTGGTATACATGTGTATTCTCATGACTGACAAGAAGATCTCTGCTACCAGACCGGTTACCGAAGATAGAGAACAGTATCATCTTGAAGTAAAGAAAGGTGATGTAGCTAAATCTGTGCTGATACCTGGAGACCCTCAGAGAGTGGAGCGAATCAGTTCGCTCTGGGATGAGTCAAAAGAGGTTGCTTTGCATAGGCAATTTGTCACACACACCGGAAAATACAAGGGTGCAGATATTTCCGCATGTTCCACGGGGATAGGGGGACCGGGTACAGCCATTGTGATTGAGGAACTAGCAAATGTTGGAGCAGATACCTTTCTACGTGTTGGCTCGTGTGCAACGCTGAAAGAACATATCGATATTGGGGATATCATCATCTCTACTGCAGCAGTCCGATTAGATGGTACTAGTAAGCAGTATGTTAGACCTGAGTATCCTGCTTCAGCGTCCTATGAAGTTGTACTAGCATTTGTTGAGGCTGCAGAGACTCTCGGAGTAAAGTATCATCTAGGAATCTCCGCTTCAACGGACTCATTCTACCTCGGACAGTCACGTCCTGGTTTCGGTGGTTATACCCAGAGCATGAGTGACACCCTAATCAGAGACCTCACTAAAGCCAATGTGACCAATTTTGAGATGGAGGCTGCGACACTCTTCACACTGGGGAATATCTATGGATTCAGAACTGGTGCAGCATGCGCGGTATATGCAAACAGGGTACATGATGAATTTGCAGTGAAGGGGGAGTTAGATGTCATCAAGTGTGGGAACGAAGCTGTAAAGATACTTTCTGAAATGGATAAGGAGAAGGCAGGAAAGAAATACTGGAGCCGTAGGCTATGATGGTTGGTAGTACGTGTCCATATTGTAGATCACTGATGGAAAGTGGATTTCTTGCTGGAAATAACGTGAGTTGGTGGACTAAGAAGTCTCCAAGACTTCTGATTAGGACTGGCGGAGGGAATATTAGACTCGCTCGAAGTTTTGCTAATTGGGAGTATCTGAAAGCAAAAAAGATGTGACAACTGCAAAATCACGATTGTACAAGACAATCAAGAATTAGAACCTTAATCGCCCTTTCCAACGTAATAATACTCACCTGATGCTTTCTGCTGCGAGTCTAGCTGAGAACCATCCTTGTTGACCCTTGGTCGTCCAGTCTGAGGGTCTCTTCTGAAGGTTACGCCCATCTCCTTCAGGAACATGTTCATACCACTTCGAAGAGTTCTGACGGATGATGCAAACCCAGACTTCCCAGGAACGCCTCCAAAAACTACAAGACTATCACTGAGATAGTCGGCCATTAGGATAGAGTGCTCAACTATGAAGGCAGTCTTCATGCTGGTCCTGACCATTCTACGTATTGCACGAGAACTGGCAAGCCTTTGTTCGATGTCTAGAAACGCCGAGGGTTCGTCGAAGAGATAGATGTCAGCCTCTCGTGCAAGACACGCAGCAATAGCCGCCCTCTGTAACTCTCCTCCACTGAGGTCCGGTATATTATGGTCCAGGAGATGCTCAAGTTCGAGTTTCTTTATCACGGAGGTTTTGAAGTCTGCGGAATCAGCAGTGCTACCTCCAGCAGAGCGAAGATACATTCTAAGGTTTCCCTCGAAGTCTGAGGGAATGTATTGTGGTTTGTAACTGATTCTAAGGTCCATACCTGTAACTGTTTTAGTAGGAACCTCACCTTCATCAGGTTCCAGCTCTCCAGCAAGCATTCGAACAAAGGTTGTCTTACCTATGCCGTTCGCGCCTAGTATCCCAACAATCTGACCCTTTGAAACTCGTCCGCCCTTTATCTCAAGTGTGAAGTCCTCAAAGCTCTTCTTCATATCACCGTACTCGACCATGGCCTCTTTTGACAGATATTCCTCGTCATCAGCGCTCATCCCCTTGAACGAGATTGATGTATCACGGAACCTCATATTTTCATCAGGGATGAAACCATCAAGGAAGATGTTCACACCGACTCGTGTCCCATGAGGGTGTGATATAATCCCATAGACACCAGGGTTTCCATAAAACATACAGACTAGATCAGAAACATAGTCCAGAATGGAAAGGTCATGCTCAACAACAATAATGGTTTTACCTAGAGAAGACAGTTTACGAATGGCTCGAGCCATCCGAAGGCGTTCCCGGACATCCAGGTAAGCAGTGGGTTCATCAAAGAAGTATATTTCACCCTCCCGGACGATTGCAGCTGTGACAGCGACTCGTTGAAGCTCCCCACCGCTCAGAAACTTGATTGGTCGGTCCCAGATCTCGGTGAGGTTCATATCATCCTTGAGATCTTTTAGTCTACCTGATGAGTCAGAGGATTCTAAAAGATCGCTTATTGGTCGGTCGGCTAGTTCTTTAACCTTAGGCAGATCTGTGATGTTTTGGGGCTTCAGAATGGGCACCAGTGAGCCAGTCTGTATCTTCTCGAAGAATGGTTGGAGTTCAGAACCACGATACGCGGTGATAATCTCATTCCAGTCAGGAGGGTTATCAATACGCCCCATGTTAGGAGTCAGCTCGCCTGCAAGTATCCTCACAGCAGTGGTTTTGCCTACACCATTTGGGCCGATGAGACCAAGTACCTGACCCTCTTTAGGGATTGGAAGTCTGAACAGTTTGAATCCATTGACGCTATAACGATGGCTAGTCTCGCTCTCTAGTTCCTCAGGCAGGTTTACAATTCGAATGACATTGTACGGACATTTCTTGACGCAGATTGCCTCGCCAGAACACAGAGATTCCACTATAACGGGCGGCTTATCGGGGCCGTCTGGAAAAACAACGGTCTCGTCACCTGTCCTGACCCGTGGACAGAATCTTTGGCATTCATGAGTACAATCCTTTGGTCTACATCGGTACTTGTCAACAATCGCGATACGCATGGGAAATGTCAACACCTGTTGAGGGCTGCGCGAGGATGCTTGGGGGAGTATTTAGCACTTTGGCTGGGTGCGATTGACTAGATAACAATCCTTTTCTGCAATCCCGAGAAACCATTCTTGGAACGAACTGATATGAAGATATTAGATAAACTTCTTGATGTGTTTGGAAGACGACGTGCGCTACTTCTTGGTGCCACAACACAGCCTAATGACTTAATGGCCTATATTTATGCAATTCGCGCTAACGCATATTATCGAATCACTGGAAAGAAACTCACTCTTCAGAACTTACCTGAGGGAACTGATGTCGAGGATATGAAAAAGAATCTCTCACCGTCACGGCGACTTGCACGAAGAAACCTCTAATTTTCACTCATCAAATTTATAGCCTCACAGGGAAAGGCAATCAGGGGATGGATGATTTCGACCAGATCTATTTGGCTTGCTGTGGGCTTATTGTTAATGTGTTCTGCCAGTATGCTTGTCATTTTTCTAGATTTGCCAAATGATGATAGATTGAGGAATATTTCACTCAACTACCAGTATCACGAAGCCACCTATACAAGCATATCAGGGTGGAATAGTGAAGATAAATTTGAATCCGTTTCTTGCATTGTATCTCGAGTCAATATACTCCAGGTTTTAGATAATCAGTACTACAGGGGATATCCAATAAGGTTGGATGTTAGCTCATGGCACCTCTCTGCGAGTGTCAACATTGGAAACCACACAGCAATTGTAACCAATGAAACCACATGGCGAGGGTATGATTGTTGGGTCTGCGAGATAGATGAAGAAACTACTGTTTATTATGACAAGGAAACAAGCTTGCTTGTCCAGAGTCGTTTTTCAACTTTGGGAACAGAAGGCATAGATTTTTGGATTGTTACAAGGGAGATCACACTTTCTGGTGTTGATTATGCAGGTCTCTATGCAGTTGAAATCAAACAGACCGGCGTCACTCTGGCAGCGATCTTTGCTGAGCTATCTCTCATAACGTGGTTGATAGCAAGTAGATTGAAGAAGAAAAGTGAATGATGACCCCTTTGGAAAGCATATTTAGCCTTGAGCCGGTTACTTCTTTCTTGTCGGGATGATGATGAAGTAGGGAAGTGAGCGACCTCATCAGCGTGATGAACACTAAACCGCAATCTGACCGATATATTAGGAGTACACAACGCGGTGACCCCATTCGTTTGCAACCATGATGGATCATGTGAAGATATTCGTCTGTGTTGTACTGAAACAGAGATGACCTTGACCCGAGAGGATGTAAAGAAGATTGAAGCCTTGGGGTATGATAGGAAAGATTTCCTTGTGCGAGTAATGGCAGGTTTCTGCGAACTAAGGAATGTGGAGGGAAACTGCTTCTTCTACAATCCAGAAACGAAGATATGTCGTATCTATGAGAATAGGCCAGAGGGCTGTCGGTACTATCCAATAATCTATGATGCAAGAAGGAAGAAATGCATAATCGATAGAGACTGTCCATCTGGAGAAACCATGACTCGTGAGGAGATACGGAAGGTATGTCATAAGGTTCGAAAACTTGTAGAAACACTTCGGAAGGAGGCGGCACATGGTGAGAGCCCGTGCTGACTTGCACACTCATTCTTCATTTTCAGATGGCACTGATACTCCCAGTGCTCTTGCGAAAAAAGCAGATGCAATGAAACTTGGCGGTATAGCACTTACCGACCATGATTCACTAGCGGGGATACAAGAGTTCATGGGAGCCAACGTATCTGATGAGTTAGTTCGAGTTCCTGGACTTGAGATAAGCACCGAGTATGAAAATAAGGAGGTCCATATACTCGGGTACTTTGCACCCCTCGATTCTAAACCTCTCAATGACAACTTGGCATATCTGAGAAAGTCAAGGCATGAACGACTTCCAAAGATGATCAAGAAATTAAACGATCTGGGAGTCGACGTTACAATGGAGGAACTCTATGAGAGGCTCGAAGGAGTATCTAGTCCTGGACGACCTCATGTTGCACAATTATTGGTCGAGAAGGGGGTCGTTAAGACAACATTAGAGGCGTTTCAGAAGTACTTGGCTGCTGATAGACCAGCATATGTGAAAAAAGAACGAATGCAAACACTCGAGGCTGTGAAGCTCCTAAGATCAGTTCGGGCAGTTCCTGTCTTGGCACACCCTCTCACTATCAAAGTTGATAATCTTCGTTCGTTCATAGAAATCCTCACTAACGTAGGTCTTATGGGTATTGAAGTGGAATATGACTATACCTTCATGGGATTACATCGCACGTGTGACGAAGTGAGAGAGGTCATTCAGGATATGAATATCATTCACACAGGTGGAAGTGATTATCACGGAACAGTCAACTGGACCGAGTTAGGAAGTGTTACTGTCCCAATTGGAACTATCGATAGTTTAGAGAGAATTCGAGGTGGAATATAGAAGGTGTTCATATGAGAGTCATTGACGCACATACCCACACATGGTCGAGAGATATCATCAGCAAGAGGGACTTGGAGGCACGTCGTATTGCCGCCGACAGAATGGGCGTTGAGCCAGTTCTTGATTCGACTATAGACTCTCTTCGTGAAGCAATGAAAGTGAGTGGTGTAGATTGTGCAGTCGTCCTTCCTATTGATAGCGCGCTTTACCAGCAGATGCCTCTATCCCTAGCTGAGAAGACTGACTGGCATGCCAATGAGGTCGCGAATGATCCAAATGTCGTTTCCTTTGTTGGTCTTGATCCAAGAAGAGGAGAAGCTGGGCTAAAGGAGCTAGAACGTGCAGTCAACGAGAAGGGGTGTCGAGGATGGAAGATGTACCCTCCGAATGGGTTCTATCCAGATGACAAGGAATTTGATCCATACTACAAACTCTGTGTCGATCTAAACATACCTATCGTCATTCATCAAGGATTCACAACACGCTTCAAGCATGTGAAGTACGCTAGACCAGTCTATGTTGACAGAGTTGCGTCAGACTTTCCAGACCTGAAGATTGTCTTGGCTCACGTAGGCATTCCATGGCAAGATGAAACATTGATGATTGCTTCCAAGAACCCGAATATTTTGGTTGATGTTTCTGGATGGCAAGTATTCGCATCTAGCGTTCCTATGAAGGTCCACCAGATGGTTGGAGATGCAAAGCTCTTACGAGTCTTCCCGAATCGCATGCTATTTGGAAGTGACTTTCCCCTCTTCGAGTACACAATGCCGCTCAAGAAATGGGTAGAGTTCTTTTCCACACTACAATTGCCCTCTAATTTGGTGGATCAAGGATACAAGCAGGTCAGAGAGGATGAGATTGAGAAGGTCATGTGGAAGAATGCTACGCGTATCATCTTTGGTGAAAGGCCATGAAGACCTTCATCGTCGATGCCATGCTTGGTAAACTTGCTACATGGCTACGACTCACGGGACAGGACGCGTTCTATTCTACAAAGGTCCATGATGATGCGTTGCTGCAAATTGCACTTGAACAGGACAGGGTCCTACTGACATCCGATGCTATATTGTCCAGGCGAGCGGAGGAGGCTGGACTGGAATGCATGCTTGTACGGGGTTCGGTTGATGATGAGGTTGCTAGCGTGTTCTTGAAATACGGAATCAGTCCAGATGCAAACCCCTCCAAATCGCGATGCACAAAATGCAATGGTTCTTTGACTCACCTCAAAGAGGAGGAGAAAGAGAGAGTCAAAAACCTAGTCCCAGAACAAACGTACAATCATTACACAGATTTCTGGTTCTGTGAGTATTGTAAAAGCGTCTTCTTTCAGGGTGGACAATGGACAAATATCAATGCCTATATGAATCGGATTGCGCAATTGATGAAAGAGTTAGAAACATAGTCTACTCTTCCCGAACTGAAACATCATAATAGAAGGGGAGACAGTCCTTAATCGTTCTTGTAAGATGACAGAACTGTTTCATGAGTTCCACACAACGTTGGCCAGTTTCGAGCTCGTCTTCGCCCACCACAACTTCACCTGTTACCCGACATTCAGTGATTTTGTAGCCCTCACCATCAAAGATTGCAGTTGCCTTGCCACTAAGCTTGAAAGACACAAGCTCCATTTCAAATCGTCGCTGAAAATCAAGGAATGTATTGTTCAAGCAGCCAAGTACTGCAGACACGAATAGCTCATCGGGGCAAATTCCCTCTCCGCGGCCAGCATAGGTTTTTGGTGTATCGTATACAATTTGGCGTTCATCACTGGTTGTGATTGTACCACCAGTCTTGCCGTCCCATACACTCTCTGCAAGGTATTCTATACGTTCGGGATATCTTGATTTTATTCGCATGGCAAACCATCCACTCTCTGGCTCTGGGGAATGAAGGTTAAGCATTGTGGTTTGGCAGTCAGGAAGTGATTTAAACGGACTTTGAGAGGATGTTTTGATGCACATGTCGCGAAAGATGAAAGCCGCAATGTACTATGGTATTGGGGACATTCGATTCGAAGAAGTCGACATCCCTGAGATAGGACCTGGCGAGCTGCTGATCAAAGTTGGTACAGCCCTAACATGTGGAACTGATGTCAAAACCTACAAACGAGGACACCCTGTGCTGATCAAGCAAATCCCTTCATTGTTTGGTCATGAATATGCAGGCACTATTGAAGCAGTTGGAGAGGGTGTTGAAGATTTCAAAGTAGGAATGAGGGTTGTCGCGACAAATTCTGCTCCTTGTGGAAACTGTTTCTACTGTAAGAGAGACATGCCAAATCTATGTGCAGAGTTGAAGGATAATCTTGTCAATGGGGCATTTGCAGAGTACATCAGGGTTCCAAAGGCTGTCGTTCGTTGGAATACTCATCAGATACCAGACTCACTGTCGTTCAGAGATGCGGCACTCACTGAGCCTTTAGCATGTGTGGTCCATGGAATAGAAGAGTCAAACATTAAACTTGGTGACACCGTTGTTGTGATCGGAGCGGGACCAATCGGTCAGATGCTGATTATGTTAGCAAAGAAGACTGGAGCATCAACTGTCATTGCTTCTGACCTAGCAGAACTCAGAAGGGATATTGCACTGAAGGCAGGTGCAGACATTGTCATAGATCCCTCAAAAGAAGACGCTGTTGAAAGAGTAAAGGGTGAAACCGGTGGAAGAGGTGCTGATGTAGTTATTGAAGCGGTTGGGATTCGCCAGACCTGGGAACAAGCTGTAGCTATGACACGAGATGCGGGCACAACAGTTCTGTTTGGAGGCGCAGCTTCAGGGACTCAATTCGAGTTAGACACAGGAAGATTCCACTATGGCCAACTAACGATAAAGGGCGTATTCCATCTCAAACCAAAGCATGTGGAGCAAGCGCTGAAACTCATTATCGCCGGAGATGTAAACACAGACCTATTGATATCTCACGAGATGCCTGTAGAAAAGATTGGTGAAGCTCTAGAGATGATGGGCGCGGGTAAAACGATGAAAATCTCCATTACTCTATGACCAAGTCTGGTGTATTTCTTGACTGAAGAGAACGATGAACCCATACGAGGAAAGGAAGGTCTCTGGAGAACTATTGAGCAGAAGCGCAATAGAAGACTTACTCCGTATGAACGAAGTCTCATTGAAACGATTCAGACTCTTGATTCAAGGTACCCTAATCTGCTTGTAATTGTTGAAGGGAAGCGAGATGTTTCAGTCCTTCGAAACCTTGGACTGGATGCACCTATTATCAGGACTCAGACTAGGTTATCAAGAAATAGACTTGTTGAGAAGATAGAGGCTAAGACGGGGATGGATGGACAGGTTCTCATTCTCACTGATTTCGACAAAAAGGGGAAGGAGATTTACAGATTTCTTGAGAAGGAGCTCGAACTACTCGGTATCAAGAACCTGAAGAGAGAGCGCCGCATGGTCCGTAAGTACATGGAACACTGGACTACTATAGAACAACTTGTCTCATTATTCATGAGAAGCGACTCGCCAGAAGCGAGTCTCTAACAGTCTTGAAACTATACTGTGACTTGGCTTCCACAGTTAGAACAGATGAACTTTCCACCAGGAATCTGTGAACCACAGACTCTGCAAATTCGTGCTTTCTTCTCACGCATCTGGTCAACCACTTCACCAGTTTGAGGGACAAGTGTGAACTTATCATCTGCATAGCTGAGTCTGAACTCTTTTGGATTGCCTGCAAGGTCAAGAAGATCGGTAGGCATTGGGAGTCGATGTTTGTCATCTAACCTTACAATTCGGGTTGTGTCAAGCATGTCTAGGTCGATGCCAGTCTGGTGGAAACCAGAGATGACTCCATCTCGGAGCTCCACAGTCAGATCTGCCTTTGATGCCACCTGTTGACTGTGAGTGACAATGAAGAACGATGTACCTATGGTTTCGTTCAGCTCTTGAAAGAGGTCAAGTATTCGTTCGCCGGTTTCGGGGTCTAGATCTCCGGTGGGCTCATCGCAGAGTACAAGTCCCTTACCTTCAGAGTCGATGAGGTTGACAAGAGCACTCGCAATCGCTACTCTTGACTTCTCACCGCCACTGAGCGTTGTGGCCTTGTTACGTTTTCGTTCCTCAAGGCCAACCATTTTGACAAGTCGGTCGACTCTATCCTTTCGAATCTGTCTTGGCACACCAGCAATCCTTGCAGCAAGCTCCACGTTTTGCCATGCATTGAGATGAGGTAGTAGGTTGTTCAGTTGAAAATGAAATCCAATGAAGTTACGTCTGGCTTCAGTAAGAACCCTCTCACTCAGTTTCGTAATGTCAGTCCTGAGATTAGCCCAGTAGACCTTACCGACGGTTGCCTTTGTGATACCACCAATGACATTGATCAGGGTGGTCTTTCCTGACCCGCTAGGACCCACGACTGCCATGATCTTACCTTCAAGAATCTGAAGAGAGACCCCGCTAAGAGCTACAACCTCAAGTTCTTGCGCCTTGTAGATTTTGTAACAGTCATTGACACTGACAACTACATCATCTGGCAGTTCACTATACAGGTCAAGTTCATCTTCCGTTTCTACAGTTGTAATCATTTCAATTACCTCACATATTTCTCAATACTTCAGCTGGATTTGTGCTCCCAGCCCTTCTAGCTGGGAAGTAACATGCAGCAACCATAGCGATACATTCCAATGCTACAGTAAACCCTATGACCATCAATGGATAGGTCAGAATCTTTGCCAGAATTGGCCATACAGAGGATATTCCAAAAGTCAATAATGTCATTGTGTAGCCAAATAATACTCCAAGGCCCAGACTGATCAACACAGCCGCAAGTACACTTCCTGCAAATTCACCAAACACTAGAGATATCACCTGTCTTTTGGTCCCACCTATTGCGCGAAACAGTGCGTACTCAGGTTCACGTTCCATTACTGCAGAACCTAGGAATAATGCAATTGATGCAATACCCATAGTAGCACACATGATGAACGCAATCATCGTGAGACCTTCTAATCCAGCAAGGAAGAGACCTGTGGCCGTGTCTGAACCAAACTCTATTGTGTCAGGTGTATAGACTACAGCGTATGGAATTCCACTGACAAAACTGATCAGATCTGATGCATCAGCAAGAGATGTTGTTCCTACAAAGAAAAGCCTTGTTGACGTAAACTCAGTTGTCGCAGACAGGTAATCGATGTTGACTAATGCAAAGCCTCCTCGACCAGGTTGGAAACCAAAGTACGAACCAAATGGGATACCAGCAAGATCTTGAGTTGATGCCATTCCGAAACCAGGTGCACTTTTCATAACACCAACTATTTCGAACGCAGTAGTATTACTACCGCTTGAAGAGAGAACTCTAATCGTCAATGAATCGCCGATAGTAACATTCCAGGTTTCAGAATAGAACTGGCTTATGATGATGCCATTCTCGGTATTCTCTAGGGCTGTCAGGACTTGCTCAGGAGTCCCACTTACGAAACTCGATGATCTGAAATCCCCTATTGCGCTATACACTCCTGCATTTACCCCTTCAAGATAGAAAGCTTCTGCTCCGATATATGAAAGGGTTTCGATGACTGGAGTCGCACTGACAACTCCTTCATATCCTTCGAGAGTATCAATCCAGTCTAACATGTGTTCAGGACCCTCAACCCGAATATCGCATCCTAGTGCATAATTGGCTTCATTCGCAAGGGTGGTTTCGAAACTTGCGGTTTGGATGAGCATCATTGTTGTAGTCGTAAGTGTCAAGGTCAGAATCACGAGGAGCGGAATGAATTGTCCCTTTCGCCGTCGTAAACTCTGAGTCATATACAGTTTCTTCTCACCAATCAGGCGGCCAACTCTCTCAGATGCATTAGCGGTGACTAATCGCATAGCTCTTGACCCGAGATATGATGAAAGGAATAGTATTGATGTTGCTATGATTATCTCAACGAACGCTGTCTGACCGACAGGGTTGAACAGAACCGGGACTATAAGAAGCACTGCCAATGTTCCTCCTAGACCCAGAACATAGAATCCGATTTTCGTTTCCTCGGGTATCTCATAGGTCATCCGCATAGTAGGTTGTCCAATCTCTGCAACATCAATCCTGCGAGCAACATGCAACAGGTAAGCTGCAGGAAGGAAGAATGCGATAGTCGCAGACAAAACTAGTGATTGTATAGGAAGGGTCATCTTTGCCACAAATCCACTATACAGAACTGGATCAAATGAAAAGAGTCCAGTTGATGATCCCATCAATGGAGCAGCTAATACAGCCAATGCAAGTCCAATTATCAGGCCAAGGATTGAAAGAAATACTGACTCCCAAATGAATGCGGCAAATATCTGATTGAATGATGCGCCTTTTGCACGAAGTGCACTAATCTCACCTTTTCTCTGAGACACAGACGTTTCTGATGTGAAGATGGTGAGCATCAAGCTCATAATCATAATGGGCAAAGCCAAGATAATCAATACTTGACTTTGAAGATAGGTACTGATATGGGTTTGAAGACTGTCGATATTGTCTAGACCAATCACACTTAGAAGCTCATCGCTCTCTCCAATCTGTATCTTTAGATTGCGGAGATTTTGTGCAGCAAATGTCACTCCACTTTGTATAAGACCATCAACAGACCCGCGCACAAACTCGGCAGGTGAGAAGAATCCACTGTTGGCGATTGTATCAACGGATTCTGCTCCAAGCTCATCAGCCAACATCAACACTGAGTCAAACATGCCAAGGACATAGATAGGAGGTTCAACGAGACCATAGTTCGTTCGGAAATAGGATTCGAATGGTTGTACAACAATTGATGAACCCCCCACATCATAAATACCTGCGATTGTAAGATTTCGAACAATCTGGCGATGGAGTAATAATGGATCAAAGGGGACTCCCTCATCAGGAGAGTAGTAAGTGCGAAGAACATCAATGCCAATCTCTGAACCAATCTCAAGGTCCAAATCGACACCGAGGGTTCTGTTCATCATTTGCTCTGCAGTTTCGATAAACCACTGCGACACCATAACTTCTCCAGGTTGAAGTGTGGTATTTCCTGTGAACTTTATCTCTCGTGACCAGACATCAAGAATCTCATTATTGACTATGATAACTCGACAATCTTTGATGCCTTGACCATAGTTTTGAGCGTAAATGGAATAAGCATCCCACTCAGGCGTGACTCCATCGATCCTGAGAATACCAACAGTACTGGGAGTGATATGTGCATACTCAGAGTACGGACTGCTCATCACAAGGTCTTGTGCGTCAAAGAGGTGTGAGTAATCATAATTTCCGGGAGCATTTTGAATAATAATCTGGTAAGTGTTATCTTCAAAATATGTTTCGACAGCCAGACGAGACCCAGTGTATGTCCAAGCAAAGATGGTCATTGGAATCGCTACACTGATTGCAAGGACCAGAGCAATGCCCATGTTACGAACTTTGTAAGTCTTTATTGAGGTGATGGCATACCCAAGTGACCAGAGAGGGTTGCCCTTGAGGATGTTCTTCTGTTTTTTCTTAGCCATCTTCTTATCACCTCACATATTTCTTAGTACAACAGCGGGGTCTGTCCTCGCGGCTTCTCTTGCTGGCAGGTAAGACCCGATAATCATTGTCAATATCTCGATAAACAGAACAATCGCAAGGAAGTTAAAGGGAAATGCAATAGTTGCAGCCAAAGTTCTAGAGAATGGACTCATCACATTCAGTAGAAAGCCCATGACATACCCAAAAACTGCACCTAGAATCAAGCTAAGTGCCAATGATGCGAACACTACTCCTGAGAATTCCGAGAAGACCATACTAACAATCTGTTTTTTGGACCCTCCAATTGCACGCATGATAGCATATTCTTTGCGACGTTCTCTCACAACAGATCCCAGTGAGATTGAGAGAGCAAAAACACTAAGGGTCAGCGACATAACAAAACCAATTGAGAAAAGACCCTCGACCGTGTTCAGAAAGAGTGCTGTCTGGAGAGAGTAGGATTTCAGGTCGAACTCCTCGGGTGTGTTTGGGTTTACCCCTGATAAAGCTGAAATCTCTTCAAATAAGAGTGTTCGATTAGCATCGTCCTCAAGGTCAACCATGAAGAGCGTGGTTTCGTGTCTCTGAATGACCCCTTCAATGAACTCAATGTTTGTCAGTGCAAATCCACTATAGCCAGAGTAGAATCCAAAACCAGCTCCAAGAGGGCTGTATGGAATATCAGTATGTGAAGCATAGCCAAAACCAGGCGCACTAAAAACCACTCCAACGACCTGGAATTCAACGAGTTGGTTTGAACCGACTCCACTCATCTCCATAGTGAGGCTTGATCCTACCGTCTTGTTCCATCGATTTGCATGGTATTCACTTAGGACTATACCATTGGGCACAGCTGCCAGCGCCGATAGAACAGATTCGGGCGATTGACCTCTGAAACTTGATTGGTCAAACTTACCCATCGCTGCATACTCGAGGGGATATAACGCTTCGATACTCAACTCATCAGGACCCACTCTTGCCCAAGTCCTCAATACTGGCATCGAATTATTGACACCATCATAGGTTTCTAAGTCGTAGCTAAAATTGAACTCACGAATAGTACAATCTATACGAAGATCAGAACCTAGAGCATATGTAACTTCACGGTCTAGATCAACTCTGAGACTCTCAGATTGTACAGCAAATGCGATGGTCGATGACATGGTGAGAGCAAGAACAACCATGAGCGGGATGATTCTTCCCTTTCGCATCTTCAGGTATCCGGCGGATATTAGATTCTTCTGGCCCAGCACAAACGATAATTTCTCAGACACCTTTGCAAGACCCACTCGAGAAATCCGTGACCCGTTGTAAGCTATGAAGAACCAAGCAGCAGTCCCCATCCCAAGTTCCATCAAAAAAAGAACTGGGTGTCGGGGGAGAATATGCATCATGACTATAACCAATGCTAGAAGGAAGATGGATGCTCCAATTGTGAACCCATGTGCTTCTGACTGTTCAGTTGAATCCTGAGCCACTTCAGCTAATGAAAGACTGATTTCAACTGAAGCTGCTCTTCTTGCTAGGTAGAGGATGAATAATAGACTGGGAAGGACAGTAAGACCAATCGCTCGAATAATTGTGTTGAAACTGACAACCGTATTTGACAGATAGAATGTGTAGATATCCCAGTCAAAGGTCATAAAACTCGTAGTTGATGGAATTAATGGTGCAAAGAGTACGCTAAACAAAATACCAAGCCCTATCGAGAGTACTGCAATCACCGCGGATTCCCACAAGAATATAGATGATACTTGTGAGTAACTTGCACCCTTAGACCGAATAATACCTGCCTCAACATTACGAGGTGCCATGAAAGTGTCAGCAGCAAATACCGAAAAGAACAGAGCTAGTAGGATGATTGGTAAGGCGAGAATAGAGAGGTCCAAAGTTGAAACGTAGGTATTGACAACACCTTGGAGTTCCCAAATCTTATCATAGCCAGACCACGTGATGTTGTATAACTCGTCTGTCCGGATTGTCAACTCAAAGAGATTAGTCGCGACATTCTGTGGACCATCATCTGCTAGTGCACCTGCTGAAAATCTGACGAGCATTGTTTCACCAAAGAACCCATTCTCCGAGAGTGCTCCTTGAGGGATTGCGTCTTCGCGCATGAAGATGCTATCTCGAAGCCCCATCACATCATATCGTAGGTTAGTATTATTCCAATTAGCCCGCCCATCCTCGTATGAGGGAAGAGCCCGCTCGATTATTGAACCAAATGTTCGAAGGTCAAAAATGCCGACAATCCTGAGATTGGTCATACTCATGCGGTCTAGCATACTCAGTGGTAATGACTGCATGTCACCTGACGGTGAATAAGTTACATCTCCAGTCAGTAGTTCAACATCTATTGTGTCATTAATTTGAAGAGTGATATCAAAAACTTGGTCTACATACCCTACAAACATTCGAGATACTATAATCTCGCCAGCACCGAGCTCGAATGCACCTTCAATCGCAAACTCGAAAGCAGTCTTGTTCAGAAACTCATTATCCACGAATACTACTCTGCAGTCCTTTATCCCGTAACTATAATTTGGATCATCTATGTCATATTCTATACTATCGGATATATTCGTACCCCAGACCAAGCCAACTGTGGAGTTGATACGGTGGGTTTCCTCTACGAATTGGTTCTGGTTCATATAAGCCTCAGCCATTCCGAGAGCTTCAGGAACTCCGGGTTCTGAGTCCACATTTATCTGATACGCGCTGTTTTCTAGATAATCATAGATACTTACGAAGATACCAGTGTCGCCCCAGACCATCGTTGATGCAAAGAGACTGATTCCAAGACTCAATGTTAGAGCTAGACTAAGAGCTCTGAAGGGATTCGCTCTGAGTGCGCTGAGGGCATAAGAGAGACCGTATGCTCGGTTCCCCTTTGTCTTGAATTGCTTCGAGTTCCTTGGCATGCCCATTTAGTTCACTCCTAGATAGACGCACTTTCACCAACTTCCGCATCACGACGTTGTTTGCTCATATCGACCTTACTGTGCTTGAAGAAGTCGCCTACAAGCTCATCTACCAGTACGCCATCTCTGAGAAGAAGAATCCTGTCTGCCATCCGAGCAGTTTCTGGATCGTGTGTGGCTGCTAGTACTGCAAGATTCTTTTTCTTAGCAAGGTCTCTCATCAGCTGGATGACCTCTCCCCCGGTCTTGTGGTCCAAATCCCCTGTGGGTTCATCACATAGAAGGATAGCAGGTTCATTAGCAAGAGCTCGGGCTAGAGCAACACGTGATCGCATCCCACCGGATAGTTCGTGAGGCATGTGCTGCGCTCTATGATCGACTAGGACATTCTCTAAGAGCTTTTTTGCACGCTCTCTTCGCTCTGTTGGAGGAACATCATCAAGAAGCATGGGAACTTCGACATTCTCGAGGGCTGTAAAGATGGGTAAAAGGTGCTGGTCTTGGAATAAAACCCCAATCTTGTGACGTCGAATCTCAGACATCTCATCATCATTGAGCTCCGTGATGTTGTCACCGTCGACAAGAATTGTCCCTGAGGTCGGTTGATCTAGACCGCCAATAATATTGAGAAGAGTGGTCTTTCCGGATCCAGAAGCGCCTACAATAGCTACAAACTCGCCTCTATTGACTATTAGATTGGTTCCCTGTAGTACTTTAATGACTCGTGAGCCATCTTGGAACTCACGATGGACATCTATGCATTCAACTGCCACATGCTTCTCGCTAGCCAAGGGTATTTTCACCAACATCGGATTGGACATGACCCCGTTTTAAGGCTCCCTCTTTGAGCATGTTTTGAAAGACCACAAGAACAACCCTTAGCAAAACGAAACTACCTTATGCGAACAGTTCAGAGAAGAGCGCAATGCGAGTATTTGCAGTTTCAGGATTTTCAGGCACAGGAAAAACAACGCTTGTAGAAGCAATTATCATATCACTAGTCAAGAGTGGGCATTCTGTGGCCACAATAAAGAGTTCAAGACATCAAGCAGGACCTGATCGGGGAACAGATACTTGGAGGCATATGCAGGCTGGAGCCTCACTGTCAATCTTTCTTGGCCCTGGCACAGAGTCTACAAGGTTCGCAGACCGGATTGGTCCCGACGAGATGGAGAGGTTGTCCAAGTACGATTATCTAATTGTAGAAGGAATGAAGTCAGTAAACATACCTAGGTTCTGGTGCATCGGAGATACTGAAATAAAACCTGATGATATTCCTATGAATACACAGGCCATAGTGAGTTGGTCAAACAGAGAGAACGATGCTGGTGTAGGCATCCGTATCATCAATATTGATGAAACAGAAGAGCTTGTTGAAATCGTGAAAACCAGAGCTCTAAATATTTCAGAAGTTGAGTAAGCTACAACTGGTGGATTTTGGTGGCGGTGCGGCTCAGATACCGTTCATTGTATTTTGGACAAAATTGAACACAGGAGTTCTGTCCTCCCAGAAACGGCACTGGGAATTACTCCTTGAGATATAAGATGTGTTAATTCAATCTCAATTCCATATCATGTTTGTAAGATATAAACAACTCTCAAGTTGTTCAATAGGGAACCATGATTTGTGATTATGTTGCTAATTGACAGATTCAATAGAAGAGGTGGCTCAGCTAAAAATGAGCTGAGCCCACGGCTCAGATACCCCTTAGGTCGATCATTTGTTCACAATCTCACAATGGAGGCTCATCACTGCCGCAATATAACCATCAGAGGGCTTTCGTTTTAGCATTGTCTATCTGTTAATAGCAGCCGGAGCACAATACTCATTTCGAGGTTAACTAGGTAGTCTTCTGATGAGAAGTCTAAAGGTCAAAAGTTTCAGTCTCAGTGACTCATTGGAATGTGGACAGACATTTTGTTGGATCAAAGAAGGCGAGGGATATATCAACGCGGATATTGGGCAGGTCGTTTACGTAGAACAGAAGGGAAACACACTATTCTATGACACATCAGAAAGTGACGTCAACCTCTCAAAACTTTTCAGGCTAGAGGACCCGTTGGATCAAATCCATCGTGAGATCACCAGAGATGGAATTATGAAGAAGAGTATAGATTTCGCACCGAACTTGCGTATCATTAATGACCCCTTCTTTCCCTGTCTTGTTTCATTTCTCTGTTCAGTATGGAAGAATGTACCTGCAATCCGGAACATGACGGGTTCTATACGAAGGAAATGGGGTCCATCTTATGAGTTCAGAGGAAAGACATTCTATGGAATGCCAAGTCCTTTAGAGTTATCAGAAGCAACAGTCAGTGACCTCAAGAAACTTGGACTAGCGTGGAGGTCCGAATTTATCGTAAAGTCAACAGAAGCAATAACAGCAGGGGAGGTTACCGAGGACAAGCTAGTATCCATGGACTATCGTGAAGCGCACAAACAGCTGAAGAAACTTCATGGGGTTGGTGATAAAGTTGCAGACTGCGTGAGTTTATTCTCACTAGGATTTCTGGAAGCTTTTCCTATTGATGTTTGGATTGAACGCGTGATTCAGGAACACTATGGTGTGTTCACAACAACAGGAAAATCGTATTCAAAAAGGACAGAAGCAGCGAGGAATTACTTTGGCAGATATGCAGGCTATGCTCAAGAATATCTCTATCATTACACAAGATGCAAAGTCTAGAAGTTCTGCTTCTTGTCACGTTTTCTTGCGTACCATGAGTGATCTTGTATGCCCTTTGTTATTTCCCACGCACGTGTCTGATAGAAACTGAGGGGATTCAAAATATATTCACACAAAGGATCAGAGGCTGTCCCTAGGTAAACGGGGCAGAGATTATTGACCTGCAGTTTCTTGCATCCAGGAGGTGTATAACCCTCGTCATCTGCACCCATGGACCTTTTCGATGCGATATGCTGGACTTGATATCCGATGAGACTGGTGTTCTTGTCCGGAGAACCGCTGAACACAGTTTCTACCTCATCCCTTTCCATCCCAATCTTAAGAAGAAATGCAGCAAGTGCAAATCGTGCGTCATGGGATAGATTGACATCACCTCTAACGGAATCATCGTACATCTTTTGGATACATGGTGGAAAAGCAGATGCAAGGGTTTCTGTCATTTTCACCGGTTCGGTTTGACGAATCCTGCCTTTAGTTTCAGCCTCGATACGTTGAACTGCTTCAATCAGTCTCTGGGACATTTTCGGAATGTCAAATCTACCCTGCATGATGAGTTGTCTAAACTTGCCTGAGATTAGTCGATCCAATTCAGATCGTCGAATGAGAATCCATCCCTTGTCGACAAAGCGATTGATGAGACTCCATTCCTCACTATGAAAAGCCGGAGCAACTTCAAGGTAATTCTCAAACCGGATTTTCAGCTCGTAAGTTCGAAGCATCAATGGGAGTTTAGACCGCTGTGTTATATCTCCGATAGAGTCTATGCTCCAGTTGAATGAAGTTTTACACAGATCAGAAACTAATGCATTGTCCTCTTTGCCAAGTTGTCGATTGGCTTCCTTAGATTCAGCCTCAGCTTGGAGTGCACGAACCTGAGGAAGGCCAAGTTCCTCAACAATCAGTCGTGCTGTTGGGTAGATTAGAACATCCTTCTCGTTTTCCATAGTAGGATATCGAATCTGAGATTGAGTGAGAGCTGCATAGACACGTGCTCCTGCTTCATCTACGATATAGTGATTTTCCGGGTCTTCTAGAAGGTCAACGAGAACACCCAAATCCCGAGCCAGCTTTTGTGAGGCTTGCCTAGCTTGAAGTGAGAAAGGATATTTCATCTGGTGAAGTTGTCTTGACAAGTTACTCGCTCCACTCGCTGGTTATCTGATAAATGTCGGTCGATAGTCATCGTATCCTCTTTCATAGAATTTCTTCCCACACGATGTACACTTGAGCATCTGAACACCCCGAGGGCGGGACCATGAGTCAAGTATTCGCGCTATGCGGTTACTCCCACATCTTGGACACTTCAAGTCGGATTCATCGTGCGCCCATGGGGAAGCCGTTCTGTTAGAAGAGGACATGGTTTTCGACTCTCTGTTTTCAAGCGATTGTATGTCTGCTTACCTCTTTAGTCCTACTACAACTGCGCGAATATCACCAATGATCAGCGAGCGACAGTCTGAGAACCCAGAGGTTTCTAATATCGCTATGATATCGTCTGCAGAGTGCTTACACATATGTGGGTATCGCTTTCGAGCTTGTTCCGCACTCATCCTTTGTCCACTCATTTTTTTGACGAACATCTCTTCGTTTCCAGATACATAATCATAAACAACATAGATACCACCAGATTTGACAAGATTGTAGACTTTTGATACAAAATCACCTGGATTAGCAACCTCATGAAGCATAAACCCTGAGAACGCAAAGTCGATACTATCAGGATCAACCTGCATCCTATCAGCATCGAAGTTCACTTGTTGAATCTGAATAGATTTAAGGTCAGTTCGCTCTTTGAGATGAGTTTCTGCAAGAACAAGCATTTGCTCACTCTCATCAATCGCTATAGCAGTGTGAGCGTGGAATCGGTTCGCAAGATCAACGAGCAGTAATCCAGGTCCACATCCAAAGTCAGCAACAATAGATCTGGTTTTTCTACCTGTGAGAGATTCAAATGCTCTCCAGAATTCGTCATCATATCTCACATTGTAGGATTTCGCCATTCGTTGAACATGTTCATCGTTAGTCCAGTCAGCCTTCCCTTGAGGGTGTACCATGTTTAGCTCTTCCTAGAATATAATCGGCCCTAAGTATTAGACCCAAGAACTCCTTCACGCTCTGTCGTTGAATCTCCGGGTCGCTGTATAGTGTCTTTAGCTCCTTCTGTCGGCGCTCTAAGGATGGATTCGTCCCCTCATTGATTACCTTGTAAGCAGCATTTGACCTTTCGACCCATCGACACAGCTCTTCATGCTTTTCATTTAGAAAGAGTACAACAGGGGTCTTCCTCTTTCCGTTGACCTTGAACTGCTGATGATATGTTGCATTGGCATCACTGTCAAGAATACGTAACTGCAATTTGGATGAGATTGCAGTCATTTTGGCTAGAATAGGTACATTGCCAGCGGTATCATTACACCGGTCAGTGCCAATGACAAGTATCCGGAGGTTATTCTGAAGGCTGCGAAGATGTTCAAGATCTTGTTCAGTTATCTGAAGATCATTATATCTCGCTTTCATGATTTCTACATTCTCACGCGCACCTTTCAGAAATTGCGTATACTCAATTGCATTTTTCCAGACTGCATCTTCAGACATATGTACCATCTCATAGATACGAAAGAATTCTGTTGGAATTCACCAACAGGTGAGTCTAGTGAATTAAGAATAAAAGGATTGAGGATTCACGAGAGTTATCAAGATTCGTGACTAAGTCATTGAATGCTAATACTGGTGACGATAGTGGGGGAATAGTAAGACGGGGAGGAGAAAAAAGTATGGGCTAATATGCATCCAGCAACAAAGAATACTATGAAGGAACTAAGTATGCTGACAAATGTCTTAGAGAAGACCCGAAGTCAGCGACTGAAAGCCCGATGGAGCACTTTCAGAGGGAAGTTCCTACTCTCAAAAAAGGAACCGACATCAAGTTCCAGAGAGTCCGCGGCTGTTCACTCTGTTCAAGGGAACCTTCTTGGTTTCGGTGACGACTCCAAGATGAGTGATAATGACCTCGCCGTGGTAAGAACTGTGGAAAAGCTCACTGCAGTTGGAAGTGATGAACCAACATCAATACAGGAGAAGGAAGCCAGGTCTGCAGGAGGGATCCCATCCCGATGAACGTTGACAATGCTCTTGCTAATCTTGAAATCCCCTGGGTTTCGAAAGGTGGTGACACTGGCAAGAGAGGGGTGGAACACAGAAGTTTCGTGAAGTTGTGATTCACTCACATTGAGATTCAGGTCAGAAAAGGATTGCTTGAACTGCAGTTTTTCCAAACGTTGCCTTAGAAGTAGTTTCGGGTATCTGTTGTGCTTATATTCCACTTGGACACTGTGGCTAAACATGACCGAGAGCATGCGTGCGTATTGTGGACTTGACTGTGCAGTGTGTCCAGCTCATGTCGCTTGGAAAACCGATGATGATGAATTACGTAAGAAACAGGCTGCCGAATGGGGAAGTCCTGATTATCCAATTTCAGAAGAGGAAATCAACTGTGTGGGATGTAAGGTTGATGCTGAACCCAAATTTAAGTTCTGTAGTGAGTGTAGTGTCAAATCTTGCGCAAGTGCACGGGGTGTAGAAACCTGTGCTCACTGTGATGATTATGGATGTGACACTCTAGAAAGGTGGCTTTCGCATGTTGGGGATGAATTGAAACAAGAACTAGAGAAGATTCGCGCTGCACTCTAGGAGTATCTGTGGTCCTTATCTATGTTAATCCGGTACATTGCATTGGAGATGTCGTTTTGAAAAGAGGCGGCGTGGCAGACCTCAAACTGCATCCTGGGAAGGCACCTCACTGGTTAGTGAAACGGATGATTCCTATGGCCCGTTCACTTTGCGAATTCATAGTGGATGAGTTTGGCACATTTGAACTTTTGCAACGACTAGCAGATCCTGTTTGGTTCCAAGCACTATCCAACGTTCTTGGTTATGATTGGGACAGTTCAGGATCTACGACTGTCACCTGTGGAGTCCTGAAGACTGCTCTAGACTTCGAGAGTCATGGAATGATTGGAATCGGAGGGAAGGGGATGGCCTCTAGGAAGGTTCCAGCAGAGCTTCGAGCTCTCGAAGACTATGGTCTTGATGGTGCAGGCTTAGTAGACATCAGTAGATTAGTTGCCAAAGTTGATAATGCAGGTATTCAGGATGGATACAATCTCTACCAACATATGTTCTTTGTAGATTCGGAAGAGAACTGGACAGTGGTTCAACAGGGAATGGACAGTGACAGTAATGATGCAAGACGCTATCACTGGTCCTCTTTTATCACAGATAGTTTCATCGATGAACCACACTCAGGACTCATCTCAGGGGAGGTTAAGGATGGAGCCTTGGATATGACCTCTAGAAAATCTGAGGCTTGTAGAGAGGTCAGTTTAGATATTATCAAGGAGGACCCAGCCCGGGTTAGAAGGTACTTTGAGGATATCAAGTCGTATGGCCAATCCACGCTCATCCCTTGGATAGAAGGTGATGGTACTGCTCAAGATTTGCCAGCCTACAAGGTTTTGCCCACAAGAATGGACTGGGATGCAGTTCGACGCGCCTATGAAACCCAACCATCTGATTACGAGAGTCTTCTGTTCATGAAAGGAGTAGGTCCTGCTACCGTAAGAGGTCTGTCGCTCATCTCAGAGATGATATTTGGATCACCTGCATCCTGGGCGGACCCTGTGAGAATGTGTTTTGCATTTGGGGGGAAAGATGGAGTACCATTTCCAGTCCCACGAAAGGACTATGACAAAGCAATCGACTACATGGAGCAAGCCCTGATGGACTCCAAAGTGGGAAGACAGGACAAGTTCCTGGGCTTGAAACGACTCCGTAATTTTGCACCACCAATACTTGTTGAGAGAAAGGTCATGGTATAGCTATACCGAAGGAATCAAGTTATGCATTGCATGCGCATGTCTTATGTTTGAAGTGGAACGCTACAACGATGACGTGACCCTTGTCAAGACCGCAACAGCAATGGAGGATGGAGAACCTATCATGTGGGCTATTGCGTACCTCATCAAAGACACACTCTTTGATGCAGGGTGTGCAAATGCTCTTGAAGACACAGAGAAGTTTGCAGCTAAGACCGAGGTCAATAAGATCTATATCAGTCATGCACATGAAGACCATTATGGAGGATGTTCCGCCTTCACACCCCACTCAACAATATATGCTATGGAAGAAGACATTGAGATCATCAAGAACCCGCCAACCATTCCGGAATTCTTTGATTTTGTTTGGGGACAGCCAAAACCTGTAGCAGAAGTCGAAAAGATGCCCCTACAGTTCAACATTGGAGACCTCGAATTTGAGGTTGTTTCACTCCCAGGTCATGGGCATCAAATGGTTGGATTCTATGAGCCAAATCGCAAATGGCTGTTCTCTGCTGATGCTGTTCCAGTACCATCTCGAAAGGTAATTGGTATGCCAGATGAGAATATTCATCTCATGATCGAAACACTTGAGAAGATTGCAGAGATGGAAATTGAAATTCTCTTCGACTCTCATAGAGGACCAGTCACATCACCAAAGGAGCACGTCCAAGTCAGAATTAATTTTCTCAAAGACATTCGGACACAAGTGCAGAAATTGCACAAGGAGGGCAAGACAATATCAGAAATACAAGAGACACTCGAACTGACTGGTCCATGGTACCTTGAGATGACAAAAGGGCGATTTGGAATTGACATTTTTCTTAAATCACTAGTATTTGACAAAGTAGAAAAGTGATTGAATAGAATATAGTTTGTTATGCTTCCTCTACTCACAATAATTGCTGTCAGCATATTCTTGGCACTTACAGTCCCGTTCATCCCAACACTTGCAATGGACATGATGGGTATGTTACTATTAGAAAGACCCGATGATGTAGAGGGATGGTTCTCCTATGGAAAATTATTGGAGTGGAAGGGACACAATGTTGCAGCAGCTGCAGCATATCGTTCAACAGTCAAGCTTAATCCATTCCATAAGGAAGCTTGGAAGAGAATCGGAAACATACTCACAAAGCTGGGCGATTTTGAGGGGGCTGATGAGGCCTACAGGTTCTCAAGCTAGCTTATCGCTTACGTTTGTCTTTCTTCCGTCTCAGGTTATAACGATCTGCAAATCGTCTCTGTGTTTTTTCATGCTCGCGTTGTTCTTTTTCTGCTTTCTTCAAGCGATTACAGTTTATACGCGCTGCACGGCCAAGTGCAGAAACCCTGTCTGCTTCAGCATCATCACCAGCTTTCTTATACAACTTACGTGCTCGCTCCCATCCGTCAACAGCAGAACAGAAATCATCTATGCGTGCATATGCCGTGGATTTCGCATCATACATGTCGGGGTCGTCCTTCACATAGGATGTATAACTTTCAAAAGCCTTCACTGCTTCTGCCCACTCCTCTAGCTCCATGAGGATAAGTCCGAGGTTTCGCAATGCAGCAGGATACTCTTTCTTTCGGAGGACAGCTCTTCGAAGGTGTTTAACTGCATCCTGAAGCTTGCCATCTTTGTATGCTACCATGCCCATCGTATTCTCTACAGAGGCATCTTCTGGATCCAATTCTGAGGCTTTCTTTAGAGCCTTCATGGCAGAATTGTGCTTTCCAGCTCTAAGGTTTACATCACCACGGATGAGCCAAGCCTCTGAATTCTCTGGCTCTAGATTAGTAGCGGTCTCTGCAGACTTTATTGCATCCTTCCACTGCTCTAACATACCGAAGGCGATTGCTCTGCGAATATATGCTGGAACCAAATCATCCTTCAATCCAAGAGCTGTGTCATAATTCTTTATTGCGGATTCAAAGTGACCAAGTTCTAGTTCGATGTCCCCAATACGAACCAAAACACCCCACTCATTCTGAGCTAGCTCACTGATTCTTCTGACACTGGCAAGTTCTTCTTCAGTACGCCCTAGGGCATGAAGAGCCGAGGCTTTATCATGTAAAATCTGAACATCGTCTGGCATTAGTTTCAATGCAGTGTCAAACGATTTGAGTGCATCATTTGCTTTTTCTGGTCCTAGTGCTAGCAAAACGCGGCCACGGTTGGTATGAGCTGATGCAAGATTAGAATCCAATTGCAATGCCCGGTCAAGACTCCGGAGAGCTTCTCCAAACTCTCTCTTCTGAGCATGGAAGACTCCCTTTGCATTCCAGGCAGAGGCATCATCTGGGTTAGCCTCAAGATGCTTACCCACTGCTCTCAAGGAGGCGTCAACAGAATCCATAATTCGTCACTCATTGAGATAATTTATCATTGAAAAGATTTGAGATGCCTGACAAAGCACATTGCGATTAATACTTGTGTGTGTATGTCTGATGTTTTGAGGTCATGAAGTTGGAAGGTATAACTGGAATAATCTTCGATCTGGGAGGGACTCTCTTTAGAACAGTTTCAGACATGTGCGGTCTCACTCGAAACTTTCTGAATAATGTACAACTAGGGGAGAGTGGTGATTTTTCAGATGCAGACATTCTAGCTGCCACCAAAGAACCCGATGCGTGGTTGAATAGCTACATGATGGAGAATGATGTTGGTAGTCATTGGAAACCAGAGCTTGAGCACTGGATCGAGTATGATAGAAGACTCTTGGCAGCCTTGGGAGTGAAAGACCGCGAAGATGTCGTGCTGGACTATCAAAAAGAATGGAACAGCTTTCATGAGATAGCTAGTCATGAACTTATGAAGGGCTGCACAGAGGGTCTTGAAGAGTTGAAGCGGCGTGGATTCAAACTTGGAATCGCGTCAAACAGGTTCACTGACCCAACTCAACATCTTGAGACCGCTGGAATTCACCACTTTTTTGATGTTGTAGAGTATACTAATGTCCCAGGATATCGAAAACCGTCGCCTTACATGCTTGTGAAGGTTGCTGCAGCCTTTGGTACAAATCCACACAGATGTGCGTATGTTGGAAACATCGTGGAGTACGATGTTGTAGCTGCAACACGTGCAGGAATGATCCCAATCCTCTTGACATGGTGCGACCCTCAGGAGGAGGAGAAAATATCATCAGACACTGTTGTGATTGGGCACATCAAAGACCTTTTGGAGATACTCTGAATTCCTTCGTGGATGAATACCGTTGTCCGAAACTTATTCAAACTCGGAAATCACACTCCATGATTGATGTTCGGTTCCTGCTTCATCGAAGCTGCATCTCAGGCCCACGGTCTTTGATGTCTAACGGCCTCTCCAACAGGCGTTTTCAGTCTCCGTGCAACTCGCGGCGACAGCAGAGATAGTTCATGGACTTGGTTTTTGTCCTAGATTAACTCCACACCTTACAGTTCTATCCGGATTATATAAACACCGATGAATAAATGTTCAAGAACGTCCAACTTTTGAGCAGCTATTCACAACCTTCATTACAACGTTGAATAGGTTTAGTGAATGAAATGAAATCTAGACGCCTCGCTCAAATTCTACTCGTGGCGATTTTGATAATACCCCTGTTCACTCCTGTCTTCGCACAGTCAAATCATACACTTGAGTGGGGAGTGAACCCAAATGAGGAGTTCACCTATGTTCTCCAGAGAGCCTATTATTCGGACAGTTATAATAAAGCCTTCATAGAAGCTCAGATTCCATTCCTTGCGGAAATTCAACCTGGTCAAACAGTAGTCTTGGAAGTAGACCACCTTGATGCTATTGAGAGCCTGATCAATGAGTCAATCCAGCTTCCTCGTTCATATTGCAATCTATTGAGAAGCAATGATTCCGTTGCTATAATGTCAGACCTGACCGGTTTTGTTGTTCCTATTGGTGATTGGACATTCCTCGATGAAATCGAGAACATTACAGGAACTGCAGGCTTGACATTAATTGACACTGATGATGAATGGGGAACTTTTGGGGTTGGCATTATTCAGGGAACAGGAGGCAGTGATATCACAGTCAGTGTGGAGATGCGGTATGAGAAGGAGAATGGCACTCTCACCTATCTCAGGCACAAATACACCACACTAGGTAACGATATCATCGATGTCATATTCGTACACTGGTATCCAGGAATGCCAACCATTGTGGGGGGAGATATTCAGATTACTACTCTGTTGATAATCTTAGTGAGCGGAGGGATGGGATTGGTTATTGCTTTCATTGTATACAGAGGGATTAAACGCAAAAAGTCAGTAATACAGCGGCTTGGTGAGTAGGTGATATCATGAAACCGGGAAAAGAAGCTAAAAAGGTCGAATGTCCAAAAGATGACGACGTAGTCACCCTCAGTGTGGGTGAAACCATATTCTTCGAGTTCCATAGACATGGGTCAGTTGGAGAGGATGCTGAGTTTGAAATCGGGGATACATCTGTTCTTGCACATCTGCGTACCGAAACGGAGTACTTACATCCAGAGAAAATGAAATATCCTGGGTGGACAGGTGGAGATGCAGAGAAGGGGTCATGGTTCTTTAAAACAGTTGGAATCGGAACAACAACACTGACTGTTAGTAAAATATTCAGGGGAACACTGGAGAGTAAGTGTACGATACAGATTGCTGTGGAATAGAAGTTATTCTTTGATAGCCCAAACGAAGGAGTAACCAGCGGAGTACGTAAGCGTTTCACCACTTGCAAACGCATCTTCCAATGTTTGGAGGCCTTGTTCATAGTCCTCTTGACTGATTTTGTGAAGCATAGAATAACCATGATTTCTTGTAGTGTTTAGATACTCCTCACCGAGTTGTGTTGGTTTGTACTGATATTCCTTCAGAGTCGTACTGCCAAATCCAGTTTTCAACATGTAAGCTTCAATCACATCCGTATCAGGGTATCGTTTCTTATCCACCTCTGCGGAAGCTGGAAAGAATCTTGACGTCATCCGACCATCTATCTGCTTGTGAGACTGGGTCACTATGCATAATGACCCTCCGTTCCTGAGGACTCTGAAGATATCCTCTATCGAAGAGTATGGATCAGGCAAGTGATGGATGACCTCGGTCATGAAAACAAAATGGAAAGTTTCACCAGCAAAGGGCATAGTATCTGCGGGGGCTTGAACAAGAGGAACCTGTTTACTCTTCTCGTAGGCTTTCTGAAGCATGCCATGGGATAGATCTAGTCCAGTCACTTTTGCATGAGTTGCTTCTCTAAAAAGTAGAGTGTTGTTTCCTGTGCCGCACCCTACATCTAGGACCAATGCATCCTGGTCAAGATTGACTCCTTGCAGAATCTGGTGGACCATCTCAGGGTCTCCGACACGCACACTGTCATAGACTTTTGAAACCTTATCATAATCAATCGTTTTGAAATTCGGATTTTTGTAACTCATCAGCCAGAGTAGAACAGAACCTCGTTAAAACTATTCAGTCAAGATAACGGGGGTGTCAGTTTGATCGGTGAAAAAGGACGGGGACAGAGTCCGTAAGGACTCTGATTCATTCCCATAAGTCCATGCTTTAGCAGGCAGATATGCTATCAATGGAATCTTGTTCCGAATAGACCCGCTCTGTCAGTGAGCGTATCTGGAGAAGATGTTTGTATAACTGTTGACCCTTCAGAGTCAGACTAAATTCTTCCTTCGGAGGTGAGTGTGCATGAACAGTTCCTTCAACAAGACCAATCTGCGAGAGGTCAGAAAGACACTTCGCGATTGTAGCTTCACTCAACTTCTTACCACCAAGCACGTCAATACTATTTCGCAGCTCACGCACATTGGTATTGTATGAGTAGTCACCAAGAGCAAAAATAAGAGGGACTGTACAAGGACGCCCCAGATGAGAGAACATCTCAATTAGTGGGGAGGTTGTGTTTGATTCATTCGATTTACTTACATTCATAATTGGGAATCGCCAACTTCTCAAAAACTAGGCAAAAATGTGTTTTATCCTTTTACATTGTCATTTTGGTAGGTTTCTATACCATAAGGGGTCATTTGATTGATGGACTTGAAAAATTATGATTGTACGAGGATCATTCTACTACTGCTTCTTCAATCACGAAGAGTTCGAGATTTTGCGGACTTTGCATTTGTTATTCCAGAATACGCAGAACGACCACAATAACCAAGTCAAAAATAAAAGCCACTCCTCTTGCTAGGAGAGTGGCGGCTAGTCCAAGAACTATTTCTTGATGGCTTTCTTGATTTTAGTCATGGTCTCAGCCGGGACTGTCTTCATTCCATGCGCTGAGGCAGCATGAGTGGAAATCTTCTTCATCAATTCATCTTGTGTTTTAGCTTCTGCTGTAAAATCACACTTCATTCCTATATCCTTACATTTGAAAGATGGCATAAAATTAACTCCTGTGATAACTATTGTTAAATTTATTATTAAGGCTTTTGATGTGTTACAAATCTTCAACACGAAGGAACCATCGGCATATCGAAACTATGGACAAATATATCTCGAAGATAAAATCAATAACACATATCTCTCGAGATTTCCCTCAAGACAAGCACATGAATGAGAGATATCAATGAATGTAGACCATATGCGTGATCTCTTCGAGTATCACTTTACCCTCAATAGGAAATTCTGGCACTTCTGTATTGAAAATCTCACGTGGGAGCAAATGACCGAGAAGATGGAAATCTCAGTCGGTTCCATCATTAATCAGTTTGTTCACATCATGAGTGTTGATGAGAGATGGTTTAATGGACTCAGAAGGAGACCAGATTCTGGCTTTCACAATCCTGAGAATTATGGAAAACCTGAGGAAATCCGATTAGAATGGGACTTGGTGGAAGCGGAGATGAGAATGGATCTAGATGGTCTTAAGGACGGTGACCTCGAAAAGACATTTCAGGAACCTATGAAAGTGTGGAATGTTCTTTCACATGTGATAAACCATGGTACTGCTCACAGAGCACAAATCGGAGCCATGTTACGACACTTCGGATTGAAGCCACCTCCTCAGGACTACATCTTCTATGTCATGGGGAGAATATGATTGGCAGTATTCGATATAGAGTAACCATCAAAGCTCCCGAAGGGTGTCAGAAGGTCGTTTTTTGCGAGGCGTTTTCTTTTAAGCAACCTTGTACTATATTCTTCGGAGAATGAAATGAGTAGGAAATATACCGTGATCACACGTGAAACTTTTGAAGAGTTTATGAAACCTTACAAAGCCAAAACCTCGATTCGTTCAGTAGAGGGAGAAATTATCTACAGAATTCCACTGCACAATGACCTGTCAATCTGGGTTTACTCAACTATAAATCCAATGAGTGGAGAGTCTCGGGAAAAGGGGGAGGACGCAATCAGGACAGTTCTGATGTACAAGAATAGCAAAGCTGTGATGAAAGAGAGTAAGACCTTACGAACAAAGAACTGGGGAAAAAACCTTCAGAAGAAAATAGAGGACCTGACGGAGAGAGCAACTGAGTATCGATGCCCTTGGGGGCACCCGTTGATAAAAAGAAAAGGTCGAGAAGGAAAGGGCTCATTCTATGGGTGTGCCATGTTCCCAGATTGCAAGTATGTCTACAAAGGAGAGAAACGACTCTCAGAAGTGTACGACCCAAAGAATATTCCACCTAAAGCCAAATAATAGGTGATACTGGAACTGATTCAGCCACGAATAAAAAGGAGAGTCCAGGAACCAAATTCATGGACTCATCCTAGCTTCTATCGGAATCTACTACGAATTGATTTGTGTCGTAGATATGCAAGTATCACTATTCGAATCAGTATTGGAAGTAAATACATTCGTATTAGGTTGAAATCAACTAGAACGATGAGAAGGTTAAGAATTAACCCGATACCTGTGATGGCGATTGCTAGCCACCATGCCCAGGATTTTAACTTCCAAAGCCCATATCCAGCAATAATCTGAAACAAGCCTATGAATATCGTACCAAGCTGAAAACTGCTTACAAGCGTGAGCTCTCCACCGATCATTATGAAATCAATTGTAATCCCTGCAAATACACCAAAGATTCCCACTATGATATTTAGAACTGCTAGTAAAATCACTCCCATGGGAGGTTCTGATGATTCAGTCATTCTGAAGCAAATCTCCTTCCTAATGTGTCCAATACTAATGGTCTCATTCATGTTAAATCTATTCACTAGTATCTTCGTATATCATTCGGAGGAACGAGAAGTACAATACCAGCCCTTCTGCTTCGCAGGCATTATTCAAATCCCAGATCAAGACTTGGCTTTTGAGATATAGAAAATCATCTACATTTCATGTTTGATGTTATTAAGAAGTGGAAATGTGTCATCACTTCTCTATTCCAAGTTATCAAAATCAAACTACATTACATCGTGTACTATCATTTCTTGTGTTCTCGATCGTAGGATTCCCATGCATCAGCAGCTGACGCCGCTTTTCTCGTGCGGAGCTCTGACAATACGTGTGTACGAATCTCTGTACTTTTCATCGTACTCTCAGACCTCTTGGAGAGCGAGCTGGCAATGTCACGCGCAGTGTCATATGGAGCACCAGCCTTCACCGCGCTGACAACAACCTTCTCGGGCATGTACGCCTCGGTCGAACCATCTCTCTTTGTTACTTTCATTCTGAACCTGACCGTTTCTCTTACGGGGGACTCTACTGAGTCCACATAATATATGTAAAATTATCAAATAAGGAATTGGATTGTTTAAGATATCGCGGGTTTAGAACTGCTAAGGGAGGTCGACCTCATTCTTTCTCGATGCTGAGCATCTGGCTCACTGTTTAGAACGCCAACCTACCCGAGAAGCTTACTCTGGCCGATTCGTATGGCAATTACTTCTCCGGTTGCGCATTCGGTTTCTCCTGAGTAAAGAGAGCATGTGACTGTGATCTTGCGCTCCTTCATCTCCTTGACCCGGGCACGAAGGAAGACAGGCTCCTCAGTGGGAGTCGGTTTGAGATACTTGATGAAGATTGAACCTGTGACGAACCCACTTAGTGGATCTGCATCGTACTCACGTCCCTCTGCCTGGCAGGAGGCGGCATTCGCCGTGTTCAAGGAGTGACAGTCGATGAGTGTCGCAATGATACCTCCATTGAGAACACCGGGAAAAGCCATGTGATACTCTGCAGGCTGGAACGTGGCCACCACCTCATCACCTTGCCAGAAGCTCTTCAACCGGAGGCCTTGCTCATTGCTTCTGCCGCATCCCCAGCAATAACTTCCGATTTCATGCCACCTGTCTTGGATTGCTTTCTCTTCCATGAAAATCAGTCCGCATTAGACAAGAGGACGCTTGGATAAGAATGCTAGCGTGAACCAATGACTCGTCCGAGAGTAGGAAAGAACTCACTCTTTCGGGATACCTGACATCAAATCTTCATCTGAGTGAGCCTCATTCTGAGGAACTATTGCAAGGCACCTTCCACCCTCTTTGCAAGTTGCAATCCTAGCACTCTACGCTGGAACAACCTTCCATTCATACCTCCACACACTCAAACCATCATCTGTGCTGCCTCTGAGTCACAGAGAAAATTCATATCCAGAATATACTGTTTTTCATGAGAGGAAACCCGAGAATGAAGAATGGTGACCAAAAACCATCGACCTCCATACAATCTACAATGGTCGGGCCTCTTTATGCTCGGGCTAAATACTCAAAACTATACCCAGACCTGTTTCAGGACGACAAGGCTGTCGAACTCATAGAGATGGTGATGAAACTCCGTCCTGATTCGAATGATGATTTCAAAAGATTGGACGAATTCATAGATGAGCTCCTTGGGTTGTCCTTCGTCATTCGTGCGAGGACATTCGATGACACAATAAGACGCTATATTGAAAAGAAACCTAGCGCCACCATTGTGAATCTTGGGTGTGGGCTTGATACAACCTTTTCTCGAGTTGATAATGGCTCAATTTTGTGGTATAATCTTGATCTTCCAGATGCAATCGAGTATCGTCGTCGGCTCATTCCAGAAACTGAAAGATGCAGGTGCATTCCAAAATCATTTTTTAATTCTAGCTGGATGGATGATGTTGACTTTGCAGAAAATAATGGACTGCTTATGATTGCAGGAGGACTCTTTGTATACTTCGATGAGGAGAGTATTGCAGACCTTTTCAGAGCATTGGCCAAGAGATTTCCAAGTGGTGAAATTATATTTGATAGTAGTTCTGCACGGGGTAACTCATTACTCAACAGACGTTTCAAAAAGTTCGGGGTAGTAGGCATCGAACACAAATTCGAGGCAAAGAGTCAGAAACAGATTGAAGGATGGTCACCTCAGATTGAAGTTGTTGACTGGTTTTCCTTCTTCTCTCGCATAGAAAAGAAACCAGCTTGGAGCAGACGGACTCGTATCTTTATGACCTTGAATTCAATGTTTAAACTTGTCAAGTTCATTCATGTTAGATTCAAAGAGAACTCAGATTCCACTAGTTGATACAACAAACTGTATAGCAGTTACTGAACTCTCTTTATTGCAGGCCATGACATTGCTCTCCCAGGTCATGTTGCAGCAAGAGCCTCATACGAAGGAACAATAAATCAAGAGATTTGAATCTAGAGCAGACTTGAGTCCTGTTCTGTCTCGGATTGATTTTGCTTAGCCTTGGAAAAATCTGGATTGAGAGCTAATGATACTATAAAGAGCATTACAAAAATCGGAAAAGCGGTGGATAATGTATTGTATAAAGTCCCTCCTTGGTCTAGTCCTGCCGCTATGAACGT
>CAZPWM010000002.1:0-84298 GCA_964590575.1 uncultured archaeon | reverse complement strand
GGAGATGATGTAAGTGGAAAGTGACAGTAGGGGTGTAGTGATCAAGCCTCCAATGGAAGATGTGACCGCGGGTCGTGTGTTTAAACCAGACCGTAGGTTCTACTACAAAGAGTGGTTTGGAGCAGTAATTGTCTGGTTGTTCTTCTGGCTTTGTGCAATAGGTATTCTTGTACTTGGGTCCTGGATTGGAGCATCAGACACAGCTAGTGACTGGGTCCCAATTTTCTGGGTCATCTTCTATGACTGGTTACCTGCTGTCAACTTCTGGTATGTAGTGTCGTCAGTGTTCTGGTTCCTCCCAGTACTGGTTGCTATTCCGTTGTACATACGAAGCTTTGAGTATAGTGTTATCTCTAAAGCTGGTGCTACAATGCCAGAAATCTATGTTAAGAAAGGTCTCGTCAATGTTACAAAGAAACACGTGCCTTTCCGTACTATTACGAACATCTCTTCCAGAGCTGGTCCAATAGACCGGTTATTTGGAGTAGGCACTGTTGAGATTCAGACAGCAGGATTTTCAGGGGGTGCTCAGGCAGGTCGGAGTCCTGAAGAAAAAATCGAAGGTATAACTTTCTATGAGGAGGTTCGTGATTTCGTACTTCATGAGCTACGTCGCTTCAGAGACCCATATGTTGTTGGCACTGAAGTGACTCATCCCGTTGATGAAAAGGTCCCGAGAATGAGTGATAGTTTCGACGACGAGATACTCATAACGCTTCGTGAGATTAGGAATGTGTTAGAAAAGATTAACAAAAAATTCGAGAAGGAGAAATGAAATAGACATGTCAGGTAGAGGCAAAGTGATCAAACCCCCAATGGAAGAGATTGCCAGAGGGAAGGTCTTCAAGCCATCAAAGTACTTCCGAAACAAGAACTGGTTTCTGGGTATCTTCAGTGCCATCATGTTGTGGTTGATTGTAATCTGTTCAATGTTTCTCGTATTCTGGCTAGTGGAACTAGTTAGTGGACCCTCAGGATATTTAGCAGTCATATGGTTCCCCCTTAACTTCTGGTATTGGGTCATCGCACTCATTGTTTTGATACCCTACCTGATTGTATACCCCATCTATATCAGATCATTCGAATATTCGGTAGTCGGTAAATCCGGCGAAACAATGCCAGAGATCTATGTGAAAAAGGGACTCATCAACATAACAAGGAAACACGTTCCATTCAGAACTATAACGAATATACAAAGCGTGGCAGGACCCTTCGATCGGTTGTTTGGAATTGGCTCAATCGAGGTTGAAACTGCAGGCGGGTCTGGAAGTTCCTTTCAGTCATCTGAGGAGAAACTAGAGGGTTTGACCTTCTACGAGGAGTTGCGAGACTTCATCCTCATGGAACTCCGCAAGTTCAAAGATCCCTATGTGACAGGCACTGAAGTTGTACACCCCGAAGAGGAACAAGTACTGAGAGTGGAGGATAATCTGGAGGATGAAATCCTCCTAGTTCTACGAGAGATTCGTGACTTATTGAAGAAAGACAGAAAGTGAGGGACTCACCAGATGACTCAAGGAGAAGGGCGAGTCATAAAACCGCCTATTGAACAAGTGGTCAGCGGGAGAGTGTTTCATCCGCATAACGCCTTTCTCTATAAGAAGTGGCTGAGGGTGTTTATCATCATAGTTCTAATCTGGACAGGTTTCTTCGTTTTCTATGCACTCTCGAACGATCCGGTGTTTGTGGCAGATATATTAGAACTAGCCAAATGGACTGAGGTCTTCTACATACTTGGATGGGAAACGTTCAACCTCTTCTATTGGACTATATCAATTAGCGTCTTTGCAATTTGGATGATTTACACATACATCTACGTCAAGCGTATCGATTACTCATTGGCCAGCTGGGAGGGGGATGTTAGCCCTGAGATTTACGTGAGAAAAGGGATCATCCAAATCACCCAGAGACATGTTCCCTTTCGCACAATTACTTATGTGAAGACACGAAGGGGAGTCTTCGACAGACTCTTTGGAATAGGGACAATTCAGATTGAGACTGCAGCTAAGTCTTCGACTGCACATGGTGGAGGTGGAGTGATCGCGCTAATACTTGAGAGGCTCATGAGAGGAGGGGCAGGAGCTGAGAATATTGAGGGTGTAAAGTTCCACGAGGAACTCAGAGACTTCATTCTACGTGAACTTCGAGGATTTGGTCGAATTCCATTTCAAATAGAACGGAAAGGAAAACCAAGAAAGAGGAAGAGAGTATTCAATCGTGAAACGCTAGAAACGTTTCGTGAGGTCAGAGATGCTCTAATTCAACAACAGGAGAAAAAATGACTTGGAACTAAGAAGTATAATCGCATTCGTCGTCGGGATAATACTATTCATTTCAGCCCTAGTCTTCTACATCATATTTTCAACACAGATGTAGACTGAACTACCTTGAACTCTAGGTGTTAGAGGATGACTAGATATCAGATTTACTGGAGGGGTCGAATTCCAGTGGGAAATGTGAGCTGGCAATTCTCACATGAAAGAGAACAATTCCTCTCAGACTCTCTTGAGAAGAAGCGAGATGAGATTTGGAAGAAGACGATTGAATCACATCCAGAGACCTATGACGGGAAGGTTCTCACTCTTGATGATTTTCGTGCTACTGAAGATTCAATTTCCATGGATTTAGGATTCATACGGTTCTTGCGTGTGCTGACACTAGATCAGGCTAAACAACGACCAGAAGGATATGGAACACTTGGAGTCCAAGCAATCATATTCTCTCCAGACAAACAGCATATCCTTGTTGGTGAGCGCTCTGCCGAATCGATGTACTGTCCCCTCTTTCATGCTGTGCCGGGGGGTATACTAGAGGTAGGAGATACAAACGCTGATTTTGAAAATGCATGCTTAAGAGAAATTAGTGAAGAGGTCAGTGTAAAATTGAGACTTGAGAAAGAATTAGTAGCCATGTTGTCACAACTCCATGGAACAGTTGGCATAGCTATGATCATCGTTGGAACTGTTGTTGATGATATTGATATGAATGAAAGAGTGTTGGGAAATGAGGAATGGAGTAATAACAGACTATCGTGGTACTCTGTTGATAGTTTGGGACAGTTTTCGCATGAAAATTCTCTAGAAGGATTACTTTTTGTCAAGGATGAATGGGAAATTCATCAGAAGTCTAAGACCAGTGTACTGTGGTAACATTCACGTGGCAACTAGAGATCCAATTTGAGAACCTCTAGAAGTCGACCAATATTGTTGAGGCTCTCGGTGGCTGCTTCCCGAGGTCTTACTTCGAAGACATAGTGGGGTTTGTTTGAAAGACCTCCCAGAAAACGAAGATATCGTTCGAAGTCAATAATTCCCTCTCCAACTACTTGATGGGAGCCAAGTGTTGGGTCTATATCATGAATATGAACGACCTCAATGGCTCCTTTGTGTTCTTGGATGAAATTCCAGTCCTCTTCAATGATTTTGAATCCTGGACCATAGAGCTTAGGAATATCCAAACAAATCTTCAGACCTGCGGGGAGAAGTTGTCTAATCACATCTCGGATTAAAGGAGTCCATTCGGTGTTTTCGAGAACTATCTTAACATGAGGAAATGCATGTTCTATTAGTGCTGTCAAATTCTCGCGCAAAGTCTGAGCATATGTGTCACGATAAATCGCGCTGAAATTCCCCGGTTTGTTTCGTGCCTGCTTGAACTGCGGAGGTGCTCCTGCATGAATCACGACATTAGTTGGTCCTGTACTGATTTCCCGAGCAAGATTAATAGTTTGTTTGAAATACTGCATTATTCCAGCCCTTATTGGAGGGTAAGTCGAAAACAGACTGACATTATCACCAGCTGCATGAAATCCCCAGCCAATAGAAAGGTCACGTGACATCTCTCTCAATTGAGTTCGTTCTTCAGAAGGTATTCTCTCGGGTGAGAAGGCTGGAACACCGATGTCTGGAACAATACTTGTCCAGTTGTTCTCAGCTGCATACTTGACTGCATCCATCAACGAGTCATCATAGATCACGTGATAGGCACGACTATTAGGAAATCGCATAGAACATGATTACTGACAATGGCTTATGAGGTTGACGAGATGGTTGTTCAGAGTTTCCCATATGGTTTCCGTTTCAAGAACCGTCCATGACCGACCTCGCCAATGAATTTCCCATCCTCAGCAACAATTTTCCCTCTAGAGATGGTTTTGGCAGGATACCCTACAAGTTTCCACCCTTCAAATGGACTCCAATCACAGTTTGTCTGAAGATTCTCAGCCTTGATTGTCACTTCCTTTTTGGGATCAAAGACAACTAAATCCGCATCACTACCAATTGCGATTGTTCCTTTCTCAGGATACATGCCGAAGAGCTTTGCAGGATTGGTACTAACAAGAGATACTAAATGGTTCACTGTAAAACCACGCTTTCCGACTCCTTCCGTATACATCAGAGGCACCATGGTTTCGACACCAGGCATTCCGAATGGAATCTTCCTGAAGTCCCCGTTCCATGCCGCTTTCTGCTTTGTATCAAACGTACAAGTATCAGTCGCGATGATTTGTACATCTCCATTCGCAAGTCCCTTCCATAGACGTTCGCTGTCATGAGGCTTTTTGACCTGAGGACAGGTGGCGTAGAGGTGACCATTTTCACCCTTAAACACCTCGTCATCCAGTAACAGATACTGCGGACATGTTTCAGCGTAGACATTCACACCTTTCTTCCTAGCTATATGAACAGCATCTGCACCCTCGCCTGTTGACATATGTACGATGTACAGTTGTCCACCCGTGACCTCAGCCCATTTGATTGCCCGGATGATTGCCTCTTCCTCTGTGAAGCAGGGTCTCGAAAGAGTATGGCCATACGCACCCCATTTCTCCTTCTCTTGCGCGTACCTTTCGATGAGCAGGTCCAATACATCAACGCTCTCTGCATGTACGCCAATATGACCTCCAAACTTGGCGGTTTCTTCAAGAGCGCTGAAGAGCATGCCATCATCAGCCATCCATCCTTCATTCTTGTAGATCATAAACATCTTGAATGTGGGAATCCCGTAGTCTATGATTTTCTTGATCTCGTTCTGCGTCTGAGGATTCCAGTCTGTTATGGCTGCATGTAGACCATAGTCAATGCACACATTCGGGTCAGCCTCAGCCCTCCGAGCCTCCACAGCCTCCATGATTGGATGCCCTTTAGTCTGAATGGCAAAATCAAGTACAGTGGTAACTCCACCACATGCTGCAGCCTTAGTTCCATTCTCGAAATCATCAGCTGAGATTGTCCCTGAAAAGGGGAGCTGAAGATGAACATGAACATCGATACCTCCGGGAAAGACGTACTTCCCTTTTGCATCCACAACTTGTGTGCTAGACCCAGGATTCAGGTCCGACCCAAGATTTGTTATTTTTCCATCTTTGACTCCAACATCAGCCTTGTAGGTGTCAGCTGCAGTCACGACACTTCCGTTTTTAATAATGAGATCTAACTCGGACATGAAAAGTCCTCCATTAAACAGTGAAAAACTAACCATAAATCGGTTTGGGAAATGCCTATTAGATGAAACAATGACAGTTCAATCTCTAACGTGAGTGGAGTGATAGCATTGAGAAATGTCCGAATAGGTTTGGTTCAAGCTACTTGGGAAGGCGACGTTTCAGATGAAACATCTATAGAGAAAAATATCGAGAAGATGATTCGAAAACACGAAGGTTTTGCCACCATCGCAAAACAGCAGGATGTTCAGATCCTCTGTTTTCAGGAGTTATTTTATGGACCCTATTTCTGTGCAGAGCAAGACCGAAGGTGGTACAAATATGCTGAACCAATTCCCGGTCCCCTGAGTAAACGAATGCAAAAACTAGCCAAGGACAACCACCTTGTACTGATTGCCCCAATGTATGAGGAGGAGTCAGTAGGTGTTTATTACAACACAGCAATCGTCATTGACTCGGATGGAAGTCTTCTGGGAAAAATGAGGAAAATGCACATCCCGCACTTGGATCCCGGATTCTGGGAGAAATTCTATTTTCGACCTGGAAACCTTGGATACCCAGTCTTCAACACATCAATCGCAAAGATTGGTGTCTATATCTGTTACGACCGTCATTTTCCAGAAGGAGCTCGTGCACTAGGACTCAATGGGGCGGAAATCGTCTTCAACCCATCAGCTACTGTAGCAGGTCTCTCTGAGCATTTGTGGAGTATAGAACAACCAGCACACGCTGTAGCAAATGGATACTTCATAGCTGCCATAAATCGAGTAGGTGAGGAACCTTGGAAAACTGGGACTTTCTATGGCAGCTCGTACATCGCAGATCCTAGAGGGCAAATGGTCGTTAAAGGCTCTCGTGATAAAGAGGAGCTTATTGTAGCAGATATTGACCTCGATATGATTCGAGAGGTCCGTAACACATGGCAGTTCTTCAGAGATCGTAGACCAGAAAGCTACGGGGATCTCACGAAACTGTGATTTAGGTCTTACAGGCTCTTTTCGACCTTAGAGAAGGCTTCACCCAGGATTACATATGCTTGGTCAATCTGCTCCCCGGTGAGTTCCAGCGGAGGTTGAAGTCGAATCACATTGTTATCTAGTCCACCCTTACCTATGAGTAGTCCCTTCATTCTACAGACCTCCATGATTGTTAGTAGTTCCTGAGTAGCAGGTTCCTTTGATGCTTGATCTCGGACTAGCTCTATACCTAACATCATGCCCTGACCACGAACGTCACCGATTATCTTGTGGTCCACCTTAAGGTCCTCCATGTTTTTCTTCAGGAGTTTACCTAGCTTTGCAGCCTTTTCCAAGTACTTCTCTTCCTTGATGATTTCAATTACGGCAACAGCGGCCGCGCATGAGAGAGGATTTCCCCCAAAAGTTGCAAATGCGTCAGTAACCGTGTAGCCAGATGCAATTTCTGGACGAGATATGAATCCACCAATAGGAATACCATTTCCAAATCCCTTTGCCAGTGTTATTATGTCAGGTTCGACACCGGTGTGTTGGATTCCCCACCACTTTTCACCTGTTCGACCAAAACCAGTTTGTACCTCATCAGAGATGTAGATACCATTATACTCCTTCACAATTTCATTCACAATCTGGAAATATTCAGCTGGTGGTTGGACAATACCACCTACTCCTTGGATCGGTTCAGCAATGAATGCCGCTATTGCTTTGTTTGTCTGTGTGCGTATCACCTCTCTCAGATAGTGTGCGCACTCCATGCCACATCCTGGATGCTCCTTGCCAAAGGGACAACGATAGCAATAACCATAGGGTGTAAATCGGACACCAGAAGGGTGAGCCTCTGGATATGTACGCCACCCTGCGCTAGAAAGCTCGCGAGTGAGTGTTGTTCGACCATGATAAGCCCGTTGACAGGCTACAATGTACGGATTCCCTGTGTGCTTGCGTACCATGGCAAGTGCGGCCTCGTTTGCCTCAGAACCACTATTGACAATAAACGAACTGGAAAGACCCTTAGGAGCAATCTCGGCAAGCCGTTTGACTAACACAGCATACGGAATTGTTGAGTATAGAGAACTAGTATACACAAGATGCTCTGCTTGCCATTGGATGGTTGATACGTATTTTGGATGGTTGTAACCCGTTATCGTCGTGCAGATTCCAGCAAACAAGTCAATGTATTCTTTCCCTGCAGAGTCTCTCAATACGGCACCTTCACCATCAACAAATAGAACTGGGTCCTCGTAATAGTGGCCAACAGCAGGGGCTAGGTATTTCTTCTCAATCTCTAGAATTTCCTTCTGTGAGTATTTCCTTGTAAGGTCCTTTGGCACTAGTTCATCTTTCACTCTATTCACCACTTCTGTAAACGCGCTCAGTGCAAAGTAACAACTCCCTAAAGGCCTTTAGGGACGTAGTATTACTAACTTGGAACTGGAGGAAAATTGAAACATGGTCTCAAACCCACTAGAAATCGAGTTCGCGGGAATTACTTTCAAGAATCCATTCCTATTATCTTCTGCACCTCCAACAATGAGTCCTCGTCATATTCTTCGAGCTGCAAAGCTTGGATGGGGTGGAGCGGTGATGAAAACTGTAACAGATGAACCTACGGTTGATCCACGAACACGATTAGGAGTTCTCCGTAAAAATGGAAGGGCTATTGGAATGAATAATATAGAACTCTTGTCTCGTGAGCCCCTGAAGATATGGACTGAAGAGTGGATCCCAAAGATAAAACATGAAGCTTCAGACGACTTCATCTTTATTGCCAGCATGATGAGCGGTCCTGAACCAGAAGGATGGACTGCACTTGCTGAAACCATGTCTCAGACAGGAGCAGATGCGATTGAGCTGAATGTTTCTTGTCCTCACGGGTCTCCAGAAAAGCACATGGGCGCATTCATTGGTCAAGACCCAATATTGGTAGAACGCGTGACAAAGGCTGCCAAAAAAGGGACTGATCTCCCAGTAATAGTGAAACTAACCCCTAACGTAACGGACATTGTGCCTATTGCTGAGGCGGCTATTAGAGGTGGAGCTGATGGTCTCTCTGCGATAAATACTGTAGAGTCTTTAATTGGAATTAATATCGAAACAGCGACTCCATTTCCTATTGCATACGGTGTGGACAAGAAAGAACAACTAAGCACATATGGCGGATTCTGCGGACCAGCGGTTAAGCCACTTGGACTTCGTTTTGTATCACAAATTGCGAGAGCATTCCCAGATATTCCGATTTCAGGTATTGGAGGAATTGAGGATTGGACCAGTGCAACAGAATATCTTATGGTGGGGGCAAGAACTGTTCAGATCTGTACAGCAGTAATGTGGCATGGATTCTCTATAATCAAAGGTCTAAAAGAAGGACTTGTTAAATTCATGGAGCGAAAAGAGTATTCAACACTCGATTCTATGGTCGGGAAAGCATTACCTAAGATCACTACATGGACTGCTCTAAGTAAGCTTCCTCCGATTGTGGCTCGTGTTATTGATAATAATTGCACAGGATGCAAGGACTGTGTCATTGCCTGTGCAGATGGCGGTTATGCAGCCATTCAGATGAGGGATAAAGTAGCCGTTATCAATCCCGAGAAGTGTGATGGATGTGGACTCTGCTATGTAGTATGCAGAGATGATGCAATTGAGTTTGTCCATACAAATTGACAGTACGCAAGAATCAAATAGACATCGAAGCGTCTATTGAGTTCCGAACTGGAAGTGACCATCTTGACAGTAGAAGTTGTAAAGAACTACATCAATGGAAAATGGGTAGAGTCTAAGGCTAAGGAGACACGAGATGTTTTCAATCCAGCCACTGGTGAGCTGATAGCCAAGACCCCCATGAGTACGAGAGAAGAGACCCTTGTGGCAATTGCAGCTGCAAAAGCTGCGTTCGATCGGTGGCGAGCAACTCCTGTCTTCACACGCGTGAGACATCTTAACCGAATACGAGATGCATTCGAAGAGAATTTCGAGGAACTCTCAAAAATTCTCACGATGGAGCAGGGAAAAGCTATTGATGAAGCCAGAGGCGAATATCGTCGTACAATTGAGAACCTGGAATGCGCTACTAGCGTTCCGTCTCTCCAGATGGGTTACAACACGGAGGATATATCCGCAGGAATCGATGAGATGGTCATTAAACAACCCCTTGGTGTCTTCTTTTGCGTAGCACCGTTCAACTTCCCGGGAATGGTTCCGACTTGGTTCTGGCCTTTCGCGATAGGTGTTGGAAACACATACATCGTGAAGCCATCAGAACAGGTACCCTTGAGTCAAGTCAAGCAGTTTGAGATAATTCATGAGCTTGGATTACCAAGGGGTGTACTGAACATGGTCCATGGCGGACCTGAGGCGGTCAATACACTCATAGAAAGCCCTGATACGGTGGGTTTGTCTTTCGTCGGTTCTTCTCCAGTAGGAAAGCTCCTCTACAAGAAGACAGGAGAGTTCGGTAAACGAGCTCAGGTTCAAATGGGCGCGAAGAACTTTCTCACTGTGATGCCAGACGCTGATTTAGAACGGACCGTTCCTGCACTTATCACCTCGTTTTATGGTTGTGCAGGGCAACGTTGTTTAGCAGGGGGTGTGCTTCTGGCAGTTGGCGATATCTACAAACCTCTCAAGGAGGCTGTGGTCGAGGCAGCCAAGCAATATAGTGTTGGTAATGGTCTCGAAGAAGGGATACAAATGGGTCCATTGGCTTCGAAGAGAGGAATGGAGAATGTTCTTGGTTATATTGAGAAGGGGGTCAAGGAGGGTGCAGAACTAATACTCGATGGTCGCGGAGTTGAGGTTCCAGGGTATCCAGGAGGATATTTCATTGGGCCAACTATCTTCGACAAAGTCAAACCAGAGATGGCAATTGCACGCGAGGAAATCTTTGGACCGGTTATCCCAATAATTCATGTAAAGGATCTTGATGAAGCCATAGATATTATCCATGCAAATCCATATGGAAACGCATCATCTGTCTTCACATCGAGTGGAAAGACTGCGAGGGACTATCAATACAGGGTTAAGGCAGGAAATATCGGTATCAATATTGGAGTTGTTGCACCAATAGCAACGTTTCCGTTCTCAGGAATGAAGGACTCATTCTTGGGAGACCTTCATGGGCAAGGTCAAGATGCTGTGAGTTTCTTCACAGAGAACAAGGTCGTGGTCACTCGATGGTTCTGATTGAGGTGTGAACGACAAGATGGAACTTGGAACCTTCGGCGCGATAATGAAGTTTGCACTCGAAATTGAGAATGAAGTATTAAGTTTCTACGAATCTGCAAGTCAGAACGCTAGAGACCAAAATCTCTCAGGCTTGTTTGGCGAGTTGTTTAGTAGAGGACAGAAACGCATCAAAACGTTAGAACGTATTCGCAGAGAAAACGTGACTGAGATGATTCTTGAACCTATTATTGGCCTTAATTCTGAAACATACAAACCAGAAACAACAAGTTCCGAAGGCAGTGATGATAACACTGTAAAAAGGGTAGCAGTGATAATTGAGAAGAATCTTAATGAGTTTTACAATCAAGCAGCGGTCAAGATAGACTTCTTGAGCGAAGTTGCTTATTTGTTTGAGTTACTTGCGGAGGCAAATGAAGCAACTCTTCAACGTTTATCATCTTGATAAGATATTGCTCGGACTCGCTCATTTGGATATATGATTTTGCCATGTCTGAACACAATTAGCTCTCCTCCACCGAACTCAGTCCACCTCTCATTCGTCAAAATCCTCGTGGAAATGATATATCCAGTTTGAGATGGTTTTTTAGAGTCAGTATGGATATTGATATGTCCTAATTTTTCATCTGAGCTTACTAGCTCAACCATTCCATAGGGATGTGTTTGTTTGACATAGCGGAGTCCATTGTTGTGGTCATTCTCATCTGAATAACAGAATAAGTGCTCACCATCTGAAAATATGCAATTTAGAGTGTTCTTGCCATCATTAATGCTTCGAAGTAATTCTTCGATGAATTGAAAATCATCAATCTTCCACTCATCAATTTGCCGGGTTGATAAAGCATCAAGAAGAAAACAAAAGGCGTATTCTGAATCAGTTTCTCCAATAGGATGAAATTGCTTGAGCTTGAGTTGTTCATGATGAAGCAATGTCCCATTATGAGCAAAAGCATACTCACGTTTGCATGACTCGGATTTGAGATATCGATAGAATGGGTGGGTATTGAGATAACTGCGGCCTCCACGTGTAGACCGTCTCACATGCGTAATGATTGTCCGTGATCGTGGATACTTTTCAATAAAATCAAAGAGTCTGTTGTCAATAGCAGGTTCTGCCTCTTTAATGACCTGAATTCGATCATCATTGTAGAACGCTACGCCCCATCCATCCGGATTCATCTGACCGCGTTTTTGAAACACATCAAGCGATATCTTCGCAGCTACGGGAGTGCTGAATGATAGACCAAGTAGATCACACATTATTGAAATCCTCATTTAGGTCTAACTTAACTTGTGCATGTAAAGACTACCAAGGTTGATTATCTGCTGCAGGTTCAGGTTCATCTTCTGAAACATTCTCCCACCAGTAGGTAGGTTCATCCTCCTCCTCCCAAGGAACGGTAGCCTCATGAACAGGAAACTTCCATAATAATAGAAGACCTAGAATCATTAGTATAGGCAAGGGGAAATTAAGTCCCACTCCACCATACATCATTGCGGTGATTAGAAATAAGAAATAAAACACTAAGAGAGGAGATTCACTAAGGAACGCAACTACAGCTGTTCGTCCTCTTGTTGTCTTTCCCTGATAGTATCTGGTTATTTGATATACCAAGGCAATTCGAAACAACAAGATTGGAAACATAGTCAGTAGATTGTATACAAATAGAAATGGAAATTGGAAACTGATTCCTGTATTAGTTATGTATACTGACCAAAGTAATGCAGTGATAGTGAGATAGAAAGAGGATCCATATGCAATATACCCAGCCGTAGCAATTGGTGCGAGGAACACCACAAGTGTCATCAAGATTGCAATGCTTGATGCTTTGCTGGAGTGGGTTGTATTGGTGTGGCTCAATTCTTGCTCTTTCTTGAAATCTCCCAATTCTTCCACATGGCAAAGTGAATCAACGAGTGATTAAGAACTCTACGCTTTCCGCTACTGCGGAACTAGTCTTATGGATTTGAAATCTGTTCGAATCTCATTAAGCTGAGATGTTAGACGCAAGTATTGTTCATCATCATGGAGCGTTCTTGTCTTGTGCTGATAGTCATCTTCACTCTCATACTTGACCATGTAATAGCTCTCGTGAGGCATCTCAACGCTTTTCCATCGACCAATCACATCAATACTATGTTCTTCATACAGCCTGCGGAAACCCTCTCTGAGTTCATCCATCTTCTCAACAGAATTCTGTTTGACCTTGGTATGGTATAGCATCACAATAGTCATGATGTATCACTATAAACTATAGTTAATTATCCTGTTTTATAGTTTGGGGAAGGAATAAGAGTTGTATCGGATTGGACTAAGGTATACATTGAAATGGACCATGCATTCAGTCCATAGAATGTCCACTGGGTAGGAAAATACTATGAAACCAGTCGAGTTGATAATTGCAGGAGCTGGAGATCGAGGTTTCGTATATGCCTCCTATGCTAAAGAACACCCGAAAAGAGCACAAATCGTTGGTGTTGCAGAACCACGTGATTTCTATCGAGAGAAAATGGTAAAGGACTATAATATACCCGAAGAGAATGTTTTCACTGATTGGAAAGACATGGCAAAGAAAAAGAAGTTCGCAGATGCAGTCATAATCACAACTCAAGATCATATGCATCGAGACCCTGCAATTGCATTTGCCAAGAAAGACTACCACATTCTGTTAGAGAAACCTATGGCACCCGATGAAAAGAGCTGCAGAGAGATCGCAAAAACCGTTCTTTCACGAAACATAGTCTTCGCTGTTGGTCATGTTCTCAGATACACCAGGTACACTCAGAAACTCAAAGCGATTCTTGATTCGGGTATTATTGGAGATGTCATAAGTCTTCAACATCTGGAACCAGTTGGATATTGGCATCAGGCACACTCCTTTGTGAGAGGAAACTGGAGAAATGAGAAAGAATCATCCTTTATGTTACTTACAAAATCCTGTCACGACCTCGACTGGATTAGATACATCATGGGAAAGAAATGCACGACTGTGTCTTCATTCGGGTCTCTGACACATTTTCGTAGTGAAAACAAACCTGAAACTGCAGGAAGTAATTGTTTGGAATGTGATTATGAACCGGAATGTCCGTATTCTGCAAAGAGATTCTATTTGAAACTCTTTGAACAGGGAAGGACCGAATGGCCTCTGAGTACAATCACTTCGGAGATGACAAAGGGAGGAATAATTCATGAGCTTAGAACAGGACCATACGGTCGGTGTGTGTACGAATGCGACAATGATGTCGTGGATCATCAAGTAGTCAATATGGAGTTCGAGGGAGGAGAAACAGCCTCATTCACGATGACTGGGTTCACTAAAGCCAGGCAAAGGGAAACTCGAATCTTCGGCAGTCGTGGTGAGATATACGCAAACAGCGAGAAAATCCAGATCCACCAGTTTCTAAGCGGCAAAACAGAAATTTTTGATACTACCATAGATGCCCCGCGTATTCCTGATTCCCTCGCAGATCACGGTGGTGGTGATTATACTCTCATAGATACCTTCGTGTCTGCAGTTGCGCATAATGACCCAAGTCTGATTCTTTCAGGACCTGAGGAAACTCTAGAAACACATCTGATGACCTTTGCCGCTGAGAGAAGCAGAAAAGAGGAGAAGGTAATCAGATTATAGGTTGGCCAAACCAGAAAATTAGCCCCACCAATAAGAGTCCAATAAATAACATTAGTTCGACTATCACTCTAGGATGTTTAATTTCAATTCCCAGTTTTCCTAGGTGCGTTATTGTGTACAGAAGGAAAAGAAGGGGAATAATGCTGAGAGCCATCAACATGATTCCGATAGATGCTAATTGAAGCATGGTCTTTTAGACCTAGAAGGGCTCTTCAAATAATCTAGTAAAAACATTCGCCTTTTTGAAAAGGTTTCTGGTTTAATGTGAACTCTATTTTTTCAGAGCACGGTGGATTGCCACAGCACCAAATGTCAATTTAATGTATTTTACGTTTGAAAACCCAGACTCATAAAGAATGTCTGAAAGTTCTTCTGCATTAAAGAATCTGGGGACAGTATGTGCCAAGTATGCGTATCCTGTCTTTGAGCCTGAGATTATCCTTCCGACCAATTTAATGACTTGTCTTGTGTATAGGCGAAAAGCGATTCTGATTGGCGTTGAAGAAGGTTGGCTGGTTTCGAGGTTGATGAAGCGACCACCAGGTTTCAATACACGATAAAATTCTCGGAGAAACATTGTCAATTTTGCACGGGTAGGTGTGATGTTACGAGTTGCAAAAGAAATTATCACAAGATCGAACGTATTTTCAATGAAGGGAAGATGTAGTGAGTCAGCAAGTGAAATCGAAGCTGTGCCAAGTTCTTCTTTTTCACTAGCCTTTGAAACCATGGGCATGGAGAAATCGGATACAACAATCTTAGTGGTAGGATCTGCGATCTTCTTGAGATTAACAGCCATTTCTCCGGTCCCACTGCAGACCTCTAACCAGAGAGCCCCTCCACCTGACGCAGCTACTTGGGCGGCCCTCTCTCTCCAAGGAATATCAAGACCAAATGTCAGGATGTGGTTCACCAATTCATACTGGCGAGCAACCTCTGAGAAGACTTTGAGGACTCCTTTACTCATTGAACCAAATCCTTCAATCTTGAATAGATAACTTCGCACTGCGATATTGAACCGCTTGATAACATTCTCCATAGGGATGTCTTGAATTCTAAAGAGCAATAATGCACGAAAATGAGCGCTTAAGTTGGACAAAGCTATTCACAAGAATCTTAGATTCCATCGCATATTGAAATTTGGACAAGTTAGGTGAATTTGGGAGATGAAAGACTACGATGTTATCGTGTCAGGAGCTGGCACTGCAGGTGCGGTAACCGCATTGGCTATTGCAAGGAGAGGATATACAATCTTATTGATTGACAGAAAGAACAAGGAGAAAATCGGTGACAAGACTTGTGGTGATGCACTTGCCGCTCATCATCCAAGGAAACTCAAAGAGCTAATTGGATTTCCATCAATACCTGATAGCATAGTGGAGCACACCCTTAATGGCATAGACTTGATTGCACCTAATAGAGAGAATAGGTTACGACTGGATGGTCCGACTATTGAGGGGTTTTCATTCAACAGGCTAAAGCTTGGTCAGTGGTTGTTATCTCTGGCAGAAAAGGAGGGAGTAGAAGTCCTGCCATCTACCAGAGTAAAGCACCTTCTCTTTGATGAAGGAAAAGTATCTGGTGTGAGGGTAAAACTCGATGACGAAAATAAAGACAAGAGTCTTACTGCTAGAATCATTGTAGATGCCACGGGTGCAGCGGGGATGCTCAGAAGGCAGTTGCCTGAGAATTCGCTGATTGAAAGAAATATCGATAAACAGGATATGATGGTTGCATGGCGATCTATCCTTGAAACACCTGAACACACATTTGAAACCCCCAATATTCTTGAGATCTACTGGAACCAGACCCAAACACCCGGAGGATACACATGGGTCTTTCCTCGGGGCAGCCATAAGGTGAACGTAGGAGTTGGTTTACTAACTCTCTCAGGACATGGAGGACCACATGAGATATTCGATAACTTTGTCCGGACCAATTGGGACTTCATGAAAAAGAAGAATATTGACATTGATAGCAGTGGAGGGATAGCGCCAATGAGGAGACCAATAGATTCGTTGGTTGATGATAACTTCATGCTTGCGGGTGATGCGGCATGTCAGGTCAATCCGGTCCATGGAGGAGGAATAGGTCCTTCCATGCTGGGAGGCGCTCTTGCTGGAATAACAGCCTCTGAAGCACTTAATGTGAATGATACATCTATCGAATCTCTTTGGTCTTATAATGAGAGATACATGGGAAGCTATGGTGTGAAACAAGCAGCACTCGATATCTTCAAGGAATATCTCCTCAATGTCACAAATGATGAAATCAATTTTGCATTCAGAAAGGGAATCATCAAAGGTTCAGACCTCCTCAGTGTAAGCGTAACTGGTGAAATGAAGACAAGTAGTAGCGAGAAGTTTAAACGACTAATCTCTGGACTCGGGAATGTATCATTTCTAAAGAGGGTGTCTGCGGTTTCTAAATTGATGGCTAACATGAGGGAGATTTACGCTGATTATCCGAAATCACCGAAGCAGCTTGCAGCTTGGAGAGCTCGTTTGTTACCTGTTTATGAAGCTGCAAGACGTGTGTAGATTCTATTCAATGTCAGAAGTAGGTTGTTAGAAATATTCGACAACAAGTGATGGAGGTCACGTGCTACTCATCAAGCATAACTTTGTTGTCAGGTCAGTACATTTGTCATTAAATAGAACAAGATCAGAATTCCTAGAAGGATATAGATTGGGCTCAATAGTAAGATCCTTCTATCAGTAATGTGTGAATTCCAGAAGAACATGATTCCTGCAATTATGTAGAGTACTATTGATGCTTGAACTAAAGGTTCGGGATATATGCTCATTGACAATAAGAAAACAACAATCGCGAAGCAAAAGGAAAACGGTGTCTGCTTGACAGATTCTCCAATAGTGCGATATTCTTTGTAACCTTTGAAAAGTATAACATAGACGAGAGAAAATCCGATAGCAAAAAGAACTGGAAATTGCATCACCTCTGTGTTAAATGTCCAAGGAAGGAAAATCTTCAGAAATTGCATGAGGAAAACTAGAAATGGTCCAAACATAGTGTGTTTCAATCTTCTTGGACTCACCTCTTCTATGCTCTGGTTCGTGTTTGTTGTTAATGGAATAGAGTAAATCATGTTGATGAAGACTAATGAGCTAACTACACAGAAGAATAACATATTGAGAAAAATAGAGAGTAGAAGACCCAGAATCAAAAATGAAAGGAAAATCTTCACAGCTTCGCTTCTATTCACGACGCCCTGAGCTAAGGGTTTTCTCAGAACTTTCTTTTCATCTTTCTTGTCGTCTTCAATATCATATAGATCGTTAAGCACATAAATCGATGAATAAGAAACCATGAAGGCAAGCAGTCCCAACAGCAATTGCAATGGGTCAAATGTGACACGAAACAGAAAAAGAAGCATGACGCCCACTGAGTATAGTCCAATGTTCTTAGGTATGTTATCTAGTAGGTTTCTGAACAATAGAACTCTCTGAATCATCGTAATGATTCTCAGTTTTGGTTTATCTAATCAACGTTTGTGAAAAAGAAAAAAAACGACAACAAAGGATGGAGGTTGCTGTTTCATAAAATGCAAGGAGAAAAATAAAGACATCAGAAGATGGAGATACTATTCATTACTACAACACACATTCCTTGAACAACTCTAGGTTGTCTAACAATCAATTACATCAGTTCTAAGTTTCATACCTCGCTCATAGTACTCTCTTCTTGTCCCAACTCCTAACATCCACAACTCAACATCATCAGGAATGATCTCAAAGGCTTTGTCTATTTCTTTCCTTGACTCTTTGGGATTATTTGTTGCAAGGAGTATCTCAGCTCTTAAGACTCTGGCTATGAACAAGTACCAACGTCCATCTTCATCATCCAAGTCCAAGGTCTCGAGATTTGAGAGATTCTCATCTATCTTCTCTAGAGCAACATCAAGCCGCTCTTGTCGTAAGTAATAATCTACCAGTGTGTTTGTCTGACTACACATCCACCTAAGGTTACCCTCGACTCTACATTCTTCAACAATCATCAGCAGTTCTGCCTCTTCAACATCAACAACATCTGGTTCCAGCTCTTCGTCGTCCAAGATTCCTCTCAACATCCTCCTGAACTCCTCTTTGTTCACAGTAGTGTATTTAGACCATTCATAATCATCAAGAGCATCGATTACCAAGTCCGCAGCATCATCTTCACCTGGATTGATGACATCTTCATAGACTATGACCTCATTCTCTCCACAGGTTCTTAGAGATATTCTGACCCCTCCGCCAGTTTGCACAGCTTCAGCCCTACACTCTGGACGCTCGTTCCCCCAACCACATCCTCTGAGTCCTTCTCTTATGTCATCGAGCTCTTCATCAAAGTTGTGGATATTATCTTTTGATGCACCTACTATCTTCAGCTCCCCGATAAACTCCTTCACCATTTCCTCTATACTCAGAGTCCCGTCCAGCCTTGTACTAAAGGTCTTGCCCATCCACAACTGATTTGCGAGTGGTGAGTCTAGACTCCATTGGATAGTTCCCCCCTTGAACTTACTGGACAGGGTCCACTCACCTTCCGGAAGTAACGGTTTCTGTTCTTCCTCTCCATCGTCTTCAATAACGAGGGATTTGACTAGTTGTGAGTCCTCATCCAGTCCCGAAGGCAGACGAACACCCCTCAGCTCACTCACATCTGTTTCAAGGGAGAAGTTGTTTCCAATAGTGGAGTCAACCAATCCTTCACACCCAAGAATCAGTTCTAAATCATATGGGTTCATCCACTCATCCTCAAGAGTCTTCAACCGCGACCTCTTTGGTAGTCCTATCAGTCTGACCTTGATGAAGTTGAAATCACCCCTATTCCGACGATTATTATCCACCTTCGCAACCAGAGTGATGGTTCCTCCATCACTCGTGTTGAGGAGATCTGCACAGGTCTTGGGAAATAAGTCACCAAGAGAAAATAGGTTCGCACGATGAACCAGAGGTCTGAGAAATGAAAGGTCTATGACATGACCTTTCTTCCCTCGCCTGTCAACAACATATGCATACTCGATGTCCTTCTTATGGTCCCAGAACAACAGTCTATCATCATCTGTCCTGAGAGGTGCTCCCTTCAGGTAAGGATGTTTGAGCAGACCGATTAGTTCATGCGTGTTCCTCACTCTGAAAACATGACCGGAACTGAACTCTACCAAGTACAGTTCGTTTTCAATGTCCACACTCACTTGGACTTTCACTTCTTCAATGTCCTGTGAACCTTTGAAGGCTCCAAAAAGCAGAGAGTCCACATCAGTTCCAGCCCTTGGAATCTGTCTGGGTCTGTTCTTCTCCAGTTCCAAGAAGATACTCTCAAGAACAGGAGAGAGCCTGAACCATCGAAGCAATCGGCCATCCTCTTTACTGATGGCAAATTCAAAGACTGTTGGTGTAGTCCACTGATACTCCCCTTCGACCTCATCCATGAACCATAGAATGTGAGTCTTCCCAATAACGGTCCGGGCAATCTGACTCCTCAGCGTAGTTTCAGATAGAGTCTTGACTGAGGTCTTCAGGGTAGATGGATCTGTCACGCATTGATGCCACCCAGGCTTCATTCCACTACCCCTGACTCCGCACTCAAGGCCAAGGAGTGGCGTTTTTACGTCTGGTAACACAACCCATACATCCTGAGCACCTTCTCTCTCAGTCCAAACAAGCTGGCCGTAGGCCACATCCTCGACTGGTGCTTGAAGAGGTGGGGTGGTAACATCAGTCAGATGTTCTACTCGGAGCACCAGCTTCGAGTAGATGAACTGGAAGTCATACTGTGAACTTGCAGTCTCCTCTGCATGGTCCTTCTGACGGAATCCCATCTGGTACAACCGCCATTCAGCCATCGACTCCCAGAGGGCTATGATAACGTCCTCCGAAGGTTTCAGGGAGTGTGTCTTGATAACTGTGAGAAGGGCAAGGAACAGATTGTTCCCATAGAGGGAGAGAATGTCAGGACAGAATTCTCTAGCCATTGTCAGTACAGTCCTGTTGTCAGTCGTCAGGACGTCACCAACTGTTTCTCTTGAACTCTCAACAAGGTCCCATAGTTGGGCCCTCCAAGAATCACGGAGAATGATGCCTCTAACCTCCGATAGAACGACCAACAAGGCCTCTTCATCATGGGTGTCTGAGAGCACATCTGCGCACACTCTGATAATGTCGCCGCAGCATGAGTGAAGGCGACTATTCTTGTCTTTGTCAAGCTGTCTTCTCAGGAATCTCGCTGCGCTCATGACTCGTTTGACCTCTCTCCTGCGGACTTTTTGTGAATCCACCTCATCCAGTCCAGTCCTTCGATATATTGGTGGTCTTCGGGAAACTCCCACCTCATACTCCTCGTCATTGATATCAATGGGGATTCTGTCATAGTACCAGCCCCTCTTGATTTTCAAGAAATCAACATACAATCCCCTATTCTTGTGATGCTGTGGAGGAGGTCTCCCAGGTGTGAAAGTCATTCTGTCGGTGAGTGAAGGAGAGTCCTTTCTGGTGACGGGCAACGGAACCCCCCTCCATTGTTTCTCTGTTGACTGTCTGTCTGGAGCTGATTCCTCTCGCCTTGATAGACTTGGGATGAGGGTCTTTCCAATTCCTTGCAGATGTTTTACAGTTTCAGATGTCAGGGGTGCAATCGATGAGTGGACCTCATTGAGTGTCACAGAACGACCATACATAGGTACTCCCTCGAAGTCAATCCCATAGACATCTGCTGGGTCGACGAATCCATCCCTTTTTGTGACTCCTCGATACTTTCGGGCCCATCCCCTCAGTTGCGGCACTCTTATGGGTCGTATCCAGGGATCTGCGGAGGTTGGAGTGTCTTGGATGATGAACCTCGTGTCCTCATTTCTTGGAACCCTCCAACCAAACAACCGTGGTGCAGTTGGTACATTGTAGATAATTTCGTCTATGTGAAACCGGCGAGGGGAGTCGTGACGTAGAGGTCTTATACAGGCCCTCTGATAGTGCTTGTTCATCTTTGTGTGGGTGACTCCACTGTCAATCCAAATCACATTCACATTCTGGGTGGGTAGAACATCTAAGAGGTGGTTTTCAAAGTTTCTCAGAATGTCCGCTTCACCTGGAGAAACCATCTCTCTGATTTGAACCCATCCATCAACAATGATGATTCTCTCCATGTCATGAGGGCCTTTCATCTTGATCTCTTGGAGTTCGGCAGATTCCCCAGAGATAATAGACTCAACATTGTTTCTCAGGTTGACAAAGGTGATACTCTCAAGGAGAGAGGTCAGTGCTTCATGCCTCTTCTTGGCAATCTGCTTGTGCTTCAATAGAGTGTCAAGACCAAACCTTCTCTTGATGAGTTGTTTGGATGGATAGTCACCCAAGAGATCGAGCCAGTAGACTTGTAGGTCCTCACTCAATCCTTCAGCGACCTCCTCGATGTGGTTCAAAAGGTGCCAGTTTCTAGAAACCCATGCTGCTGCGTTCCCGAAAGATGTTGAAGAAGAAATTGAAACATAGTGTGTCAGCAGACGGTCATCAGACACTCTCTCCTTGAAGGGATTCTCAACAGAGAGTGACAAAGTAGCTGACTGCTCCCTGAGGAATGTGTCTATGTTCTCGCTCTCTAGAAGCATCAGTGCAACTCGTGGAATGGTAACACCAACATCATCTGACTTGAGAGACAGTGTCTGAGTTGCTCTCACATCAAGTCCGCCTTTGAGAATCTCAGTGGTCAGTTCATCGAGAAGAGTGTGGAAAGCATTGAATACCTCCGAGTAGTCCTGATCTGTGTCAAGCACAATAACTCCCTTCAGGAGCCTCTTTGGGAGTTCGACACCATTGGGAATCAGAGTCCTGCTCTCCTCCAACAATGCCTTTTCGTAGGCCTCGAGTTGCTTTAAGACCCGGTCATCAGGGTCTGACTCTATGGTCCTGTCCCATTCCTCCTGTGTCAGAATTCTCTTCCATACGTATAGTACTGGGGGCCACTCTTTCTTCTTACCAGTCTTCACAGCATAGAGATTGAAGTCGAAAGAGGTCTTTGACTTGACCTCAATGACCATCACAGGACTCCAGAACACGCGCCCCTTGATGTTTAGCCTGATGAACACGGTCAAATCTATGCGTCCAATCCCTTCGAGTCCTTTCACTGGGAGTTCGGCTACAATCAGGACCGATGTGGGCTTGTCAAGCATCCTGTCCCCAGCAAAGATCACAGACCTCAACGACACGGGGTGGTGAAGGTCCGACAGGAGGACTCTGTGCCAGTCATTTCCCTCCTTCTGTCCAAGGGCAAAGACCTGGTCATAGAGCTTCTGGATGTCCCTGTCTACAATTAGTCCTTGGTCAATATTATCCAGAATCTTTCCGTATCTCTTTCTTGTCTTCTTGTCCTGAGTGTTTTCAACCAGCTCACTCACTTTCTTCCACAAGATGTCCACATCGGGTTCCGGGATGTCCAGGTCCAGACCTCTGGATATGGACTGTTTCTTCCCCACACGCCCACTGTATCGACTACGGATCTCCAGAACCAGTCTTCTGAGCTCCTTGTCGGCATCTGGCTCGAAGTAGTTTCTACCACACTTTCCTTGAGTATAGACATGGTCCAAGAACGGAGTGAGTCTATGGAGCAACAATCTGATGTACCTGTGAGCTTCAGACCGTGGAACATTGTGGATGAAACACTGACGGACAAGCTCAACACCATGGGCACGTATCATATCAACAAAGTCCAATCCTGGTAGTGAGGGGTGTGTCAACAACACTGTGGGATGTTTCCTGTTTCCCTTGTATCCTGCCTTCCAGTATGTGTCTTCAGCATTATCCTGTGCATAATTAGACACGTGTTTCTTTTGAACCGTCAATCTTGTCTCATCTGGATATACCCTGATCTGGAATTTCTCGGGTTCTGGAAATGGATATCTGGTCATTGCTAGGTCTCTCAGTCGGGCTCCAAGGTAGTTGAGTAATGCATTAAGTGGTCCAACAGTTCCCTCTTCCCAGCTGTATACCCGCTTGAATTCCTTGTTCCCATAACGTCGCGTACTGTGCCAGAGAATCTTGAGGAAGAATTTTCGCATGTTGGACTCTGCGTTCTTGATTGAGGAGAAGTCAAGTCGTTGTCTTCCAACACTCTCTCGATTCTTCTTGTGTTCTTCTCGAGCTTTGCTCCAATGTGTTAGAATGCTCTCAAGGTATTTCCGTGTCTTCTTGTCAACTCGCTTTCTCGCAAGCCTGACCAATGCAGCAAGTCCTGTATAGATCGAGACAGTCAGTATTGCATTCGGATGTATCTCCCTAGGCTTGCGACCCATATCAAATCAGTATCTTCCTTATATTTTAATTTATAAGATATCCGTTCTTATTGGTGAGTCAAATAAGGATTGATAATGTCTTATTTTAAATAATAGTGCCTCATAATGCCTTATTTCATAAACGGCTTAATAAGTTTAAATCCCCTTATGTAACAGAAAATAGTAGGAGTTCAAAACCTTTCATCTTGACGAGAAAGGGAGTGAACTCGAAAGAGACAGGTCAGAAGTTTAAATCCTCAGGTGAAATGAATGGGTCGCTCCAAGGGTACAATAATCAGTGTGAAGGTCCCAATACGTTGGGACTCTATGACTGACAAGCAGAAGACTCGGCTCAACCGAATTACTGGAAGAGACACAAGAGTCATCAGGGCGTATCTTGGAGTGATTGAATGTCACGAAGACGAGTTGCTGATAGGTCGTAGACGAAGTAAACTTGACGCAAATAAACTAGATGAACTCACCCTGACAGCATCCCGAGGCAAAGCCAACCGAAGTTCGGTACCCCATGACTTCAAGGTTCGATTTCCAAACATTTCAGTGAACGAGTTTCAGGAGTGTAGGGGTACTGCAGTTGCCATGTGGCAGAGCTATCTTGAAAAAGGTGGTTCCAAACCCCTTAGGAGAATAGGATATTCTACTCGAAAGATCCCACGCTTTGCATTCATCCAACGTTTTGAGCTTGTATACTCACCAGAGCTGGAGATTAGACACTGGTTGAAACTACGGGACTCGCTGGACTCTGTGAATGAGGGGCGTTATCAGCATGATAGACTCATGATTCCCCTCTCCATCTCATCATTTCATCTAAACAGGATGAAGGAGGGAGATGTGAAGACAGTTCGAATCTTCAAGGATTCTCGTCGCAAGTGGTGGGCTATCTTCACCGTCACTCTTGCTGTTGACAGGATTGATACCGCTAGAAAGCCCCTTGCTGTTCTCTCCATCGACCTTGGAATAAACAAGGCTGCGTGTTCAGTCCTTCTAACCAAGAAGGGATACAAGCACGTCAGATATTGGAAACAAGAGGACAAGCTCCGACGCATAAGGTCTTTGGATGAGAGGGTTGCTTCACTCCAGAAAGAGAAAGAGCTCCTTGTTTCCAAAGGTCAGAACACTGATCGAGTGACTGCACAGCTCAGGAGTCTGAGTGGAAAGAGAGAACGAATCAGTATAGAGTATGACAAGAAACTGATTAGGGACATCTCTGACCACATCAGAGAGATGACAAACCAAAATGACCTCTATGTCTCAATCGGTCGGCTGAAGGGAATCAGGAACATAGCCCGCAAGGGGAACAGCAGGGGAAGAGAGTACAGGGGAAAGATTCACCGATGGGCCTTTGCAAGAATCAGTGGGATGCTGGAGCACAAGCTCGCATCAATTGGTTTCGATCCCAAGAGGTTCAAAGCAGTTCCAGAGCAATGGACCTCCATCATGTGTCACAAATGCGGACATAAGGGAGCGAGACCGAAGCAGAATCTCTTCATCTGTACCACTTGTGGACTAAAGCTGAACGCCGACCTGAATGGCGCTCTCAACATTGGGAAGCGCCTCATCATGCTCATCCCCTCACTGAGAGATGAGAACGGACTAGGGATGTGGCTCACCTCTAAGGATAGGGCCATACTGAAAGCCCGGAGGAAGAAGTCTTCTTCTGTAGGGAAGTCCGCACTCCCCCAGGGGACACCAGACTCGAAAGGGGAGTCCGTGGCTGGCTCCTATGACCAGACTTCACTTGTGGAGTTTGTGAGGGGCAAAGACCTTGCCATGGCAAATGCTGTGGAAACACCGACTGCAATCGCACCAACTGGTGAGTGTGAATCAATGCAGCGGACAGAAGCCAGGTCCCATCAGAGGAACGATGTTCCAGTGAAGAGGGGCAAAGCTTGCGACACTCTGAAAGACCCCAGACATTCAGAAGCTGGTGACAGTAGTCGTGAGAAAGGTGGAACACAGGAGTCTCTTGCAGTTCACTCACAATTGTAAGATACAGGTTTTAACTCTAGGTACTGTGAATCTGATTTGCACAATATTCGTATGCAATGCACATCATCAAAGTCTGATATTCTGATTCTGCCAAGTATTCCTCATGATGAATACGGAGGTGAATCATTGGGAAAAAAAGGAATGTCCAAGAGTTCAGCATCCAGAATCCAGAGTCATTCAGCCAAGTCTGGTCGAAATCAAGGTTTTGCTAGACGTGCACAGAGTGCAGCCGATCGAGGTGGATCAAAGAAGTAATCACTAATTCTCAGTTCAATGGGGCGGTGCTAATTTGCCGCCCCCTCTTTTTTCACTTCACCCGAAGTGTCTGTATCCGGTGCGGTGCTTCATTGGGGTAGTCCTGATACTTGTGGGTGGATGCCCTTAAACCATCCATCCATTGTGCTAATTGCCATATTATTAGGTGCGAGTGTATGTCCTGTCTTGTTTTCGATTTCAAGATCAATGGTAACCTCACATTTCTAGTCTGGGTACCTACGATGTTATGAAGTCATCACTCCCTGTGCACTAAGAAACGATTACCATCCTTTTTGAGAGATTCTTACTCATAATTAGAAATGACTTATCATTATCACTATTACTAATCTTCCATCAAATCGTGAACTACTACATCAATTAATGCTGGATACAGCATTGTCATGTAGGCAATATTCATAGTTCTCTTAATTCTATCCATTGTCTGCTTTCCCAGATTTTTGATTGTGCCAAATATTGGCTTCAGAAATCCGAATGTTTCTTCTATTTCATTAAAAGTGAAATCCAATTCTTCGACAGTGTTTGAAACACCCTCAAACATCTCATATGTGTAGTCATCTCTTTTCAACTTTGGATTTCTATGTGCAATTTTATGTCTTGTTTTTATGATTTTGATAAAGCTGCTTCTAATTATGCTAAGAACATCTGGATTTGTGATCTTAGATAAAATCTGGTCTATTGACAGACCTCTTTCTATGGTCCAAAGCCTCCGACTAACTCCGTACTGCGAGAGATCTGTAACTGATGTGACATATTTTCTCTCTATATCGTCTTTATTTTGAAGCGCTTCTCTTTCAAGATATGTTTCTAATTTCTCCATCAGTAATGGATTTGATGTCAAACTTTTGATTAGACTCTTCGAGTAAACATCCACATACGCATACACTGTAAATGTTATCAATGACAGGTACCAGAGCTCATCGTCCTGGTCTATCACATCTTCCACAGTTTCTACAGTGTCCTCAACATCGACATCCTGCATGACAACCTCAAAGGCCTTCATCTTATCAATATCTTTGGGTGATAGAGAGCTTTCCTCAGCCCTAAGATAACTTCCATCTTGAATGAATCTCTGTAATTTCTCCATGATTTTAGTGAGTGGAAGTATTATTAGGAGAATTTGTCCTCTCTTTGCAAAATCTAGAATTTCACCAACTTGGCTACCAAGTGTTTTTCCAAATGATGTCTGAAACATATCTTCTACTTGTGGTCTGTCTTCCATCGGAGTGCTTCTATAACCTATTATCTGCTTCACTGCGGATATAGCATCCTTACTGAGTTTGTCTGGTTTGAACGTCACTTCCCTCCGATATCATCTTTCCAGCAAGCTCTTTTATACTATACTCAAGGCTTGTGGAGAGAAAAGTTGCAGGAGCATGACCTGCCAGTGGGTTCGATCCGTGAGGTGGACTGTGACAAAGAGGATGCAAGTGAGGTGACTGCACTTCCGACCATTCAAATACGAATCAGGCTCTCTCCAACAGGGCAAGTTGCTCTCGCACCGCACCCATTTCCAACCGGTCTTTCCAGATGATTTTGCGACATTGGAACACTGACAGTACTAATCTGTTCCCACAACCCTTACTGACCCGGAAAAGTAGCACTTTCTACAGTTCTATTTCCGGTCATTTTTACTTGGCACCAGTCTACTTTGAAAGTCTACTAATTATCGGATTAGCCGCATAAAGCGCACCCAACAAAACCAGGGATCCAAGAATAGCCCCAAATAGAACAATAAACGAGGGAGGCGCCATGTATACAATAACTGTGAGAATGCCATATGTGACGACGAATGCTGATAGAAGATTATACTCACTCTTTTTTCCAGTGGTTGTCTGACTTGAATAGGTTTTACCGCCAGGAAAAATCCATCGTACTCCTGATTTTGTGAAGCTGTCTTCAACCAAATGCATTAGAAAACCAAAGGGTAATCCAATCCATGCAAACCAAACCCAAATAGTCGTTTCTAAGGGAAGAAGCAGTACATATGTTGAATGTAGAAATATGATAGCTATCGGGATTGCAAAGAAAATCGTTGCGAGAAAACAACCAATAAATGAGTGTAAATATCCGCGGTGTTGCTCTCGATATGCGTCAGAGCGAGTTCTCAAAATCCATGTCATTGGTTTATAGAATAGGTATTTTCCAAAAAGACCGATTGGCCTCCAATATCCATGCATCACCTTGGCATCCGAAGCATCTACATCAGGTAGTAAGCAACCCAGTAATACCCCTCCAAGGACATAACCCATCACGTCAATCATTGTATCTGGTGCCATATTATACAGAACCATGAGAGTAGGCAGGCTAATCATGAATGAAGCTGTCAGATGTGATTCCCCTCTCATAATGGATACACCACTTTACTTAGATTCATATTTACTTATTGTTTCCTTTTTCTGACCCCACAAGGCCACCCCTTTCGTAGAACCTATGCCTAAAAGCCAAGTAAAACTTCCACTGGGTTTGAAATTGTGGAATGGATTAAAATGATAGGTAAGACTAGAGGATGGAGATACTACTTCGCTACTACAATGAACTCTTCTTGACAACCCTAGGTACTGTGCGAAGTACACTTTTGATCTGCACGCCTCGGACATTAGTAATGGTGAGCTGAACACCTCGCCGGAGCTTGGTGCTTACACCCCCATCCTATTTACCTCGTCTTCTACGAGAGTCCTCGTTCCTAGACTTCGACGTTACTGTCACCAGTCCCATCGTCTTTTTCAGATCGTCTAGCAAGTGGATGTCTATTTTCTGGTTTGGCTTCACGCTTAGATGCATTCAGCGTTTATCCATTACGACTTAGCTACTCGACAGTGCCTTCTCAGACAATCGATACACCATAGGTCGCGACAATTCGTTCCTCTCGTACCGGAATCATCTTGCCATCAGACATCCAACAGTACCAATAGATAGAAACCAACCTGTCTCGCAACGGTCTAAACCCAGCTCACGTTCGGTTTTAATCGGTGAGCACCCGCACCCTTCGGGCCTTATGCAACCCGAGGATACCAAGAGCCGACATCGAGGAAGCAAGCCGCGTGGTCGATATGAACTCTTGCACGCGACAACTCTGTTACCCCTGGGGTAAGTTTTTTGTCATCTCAATCGCTTACAATTGGCAAATATTGAGGTTCGCTAGGCCAGTGTTTCCACCCAGGATCCGTTGCTTTTCGGGATCCTATCAACCGGACTTATACCCTTGATCTCAACGAGACGTTTCCGTCGCCTCTGAGTCCAGTATTGGTCAGGGCTGATCTCTTGTCAGCCCTGTGCCGCCCCAGCCCAACTGCCTACCTGCCAGTGTCCCTAAGCTCGCTTGGCTTAGGTTAGCCATTCCCAATGACATAGTCAGTGTTACAATTTTGCATTCCCATTCCCCGGAGAGAATGGTTCGACGCTCCTGACTACGCTCTGTATGTCACCAAAAATGGCAATGACAGGCTGCGTAGTAAACCTCCGCAGGGACTTCTCTTCCCATTGGTACTACGTACACTGTTCGGTACGGTGTAGGTTCACCCGGTTCCTCCTGGGGACAGTGGGGATCTCATTGCTCCCTTCATGCACGTCGGCATTTAACCGACAAGGCATTTGGCTACCTTAAGAGACTCATAGTTAGTCCCGGCGTTAACCTGTGCTTCGACCCGTTCCCGAGCTTTAACAGACAGGCACAGACCAGGATTCACTGACTGTACTAACGCTTTCGCGCTCGCAGTCAGCTATGTTTGTATTAAACAGTTGGAACCCCTTAGTCACTAAGACCTGGAAAAGCGTGAACTAATCCAGGCACAGCATATCCCGAAGTTACGCTGCTAATTGGCCGATTTCCCTCAGGCAGGATTGACCCGGATACACCTTGGCCTTCTCAGCCAGGGAACCTGTGTCAGATCTGGGTACGGACCCGGAAGATCCTTCCGAACTCGTTTTTCAAGGTCACCAGGAATGGGCCAAACGGACGTCCGACCGTCCGCTATTCCACATTTTGCCTGCTTCTCACTATTACAGTACTCAGCACGCTTATAGTGTTAAACACGGCGAGAGCCGTGCAAGGCTTGTCCAGATGAGTTACAAGTTCGGCTTTGCGTTGCCGCGAATCGTACTTCCGAGGTTCAGGAATGTTAACCTGATTCCCTTTCGTGACGCTCGAATTACGACGCCACTTAGGACCGACTAAGCTTCGGCTGATGACGCATCGCCGAAGAACCCTTTCCCTTTCGGTGACATGGATTCTCACCATGCTTCGCTGTTACTACTGCCAGGATCATCAAACCCGGATGGTCCACGGGACCTCACAGCCCCACTTCTACCCAACCGGGTCGCTCCGCTACCGGATCACGCAGAATTACCCGCGTGCCGTATGGTCTCGGTGGCCAGATTTAGCCCCGTCCATTTTCAAGGCCGAGAGCCTCGGTCTGTGAGCTGTTACGCTTTCGTTCGGGGATAGCTGCTTCTAAGCTCACCCCCAGACTGTCTTGGGCTCTCGACGCCCTTCTTCACCGCACTTATCTGGCACTTAGGGACCTTAACCACACTCTCGGTTCTCCCCATCTCGGCCTGCCGGGCTTACCCCAGGCACCCGTCTCCTGCCGTCTACGGTTCATGCAGCTTCGGAGTTTTCAGGATGGTGAAGGACTTGACGTCCCCCGGGCACATCCGAAAGTGCTCTACACCACATGATACCTCAAGCAGGGCTTGGCTGCGACCAACTTCGCGGAGAACGAGCAATCACCAGTCTAGATAAGCCTTTTACCCCTTCGCGCAGGTCAACGGAAAGAGTTGCACGTCATAACCCTATCGGGCCTCCACCGAGCTTTCGCCCGGCTTCACCCTGCCCACGCCAAGATCGACTGGCTTCTCGTATCACGGGAGTGACTTCACGCACTTTCACACGTCGCCCCTCACCCGAAGGTTGCGGGCTTGTCGCTTTCGCTTCGTTTACGGTTTCTTACCTTATCCTCGCCACGCCCATGAACTCCCTGGCCCGTGTTTCAAGACGGATGAAGCCGACTCGATCCGCTCGAGTCCTACAACGCGATCACTCGCGCTTCGTTCCCCGAGCATCTAATCTTGTAATCGGCTTCCTTTGAGTAGACCAATGGTTTCAGGTGCTTTTCACCCCGCTTCCGCGGCACTTTTCAACTTTCGCTCGCGCTACATAGTTTACTATCGGTTTGGCTGAGTATTTAGGCTTCGCAGATTGTACCTGCGACATTCACGCGAGAAAACCAACCCGCGCTACTCTGGATCCTTAGACATGCCTGCACTTTACGCCTATGGGGGTGTCACCCTCTTTGCCACGTCGTTCCAGACGACTTCGGCTTCGTTTGCAGAGGCACTTGTCCAGGCCCTAACACCACATCTCCCTGTACTCATCGCACAGGGATTCAGTTTGGCCTATTCCCCTTTCGCTCGCTGTTACTCAGGGAATCACTTTTGTTTTCTCTTCCTGCTGGTACTAAGATGTTTCAATTCGGAGCGTTCCCATTCGAGATTTGACCCTCGAACAGTATGGGGTATTAGCCCATACTTGGAAGTCCTATTCGGGAACCCTGGGATCACAGACTTCATGCGTCTACCCCAGGCATTTCGCTGCTTGTCACGCCCTTCATCGGCTAGCCAACCAAGTCATCCACCACTGGCCGTTTAGCGAATCGCAAATCTACTTATGTATTGACACAGTATTACCTGTTGTCCACTCAATGTGAACATGATTATCTCTAATCATGCCAAGGAGTTATTGTAGTAACTTAATTTTTTTACCCTACAATTCATTTTGAATCAGTGTACCTCCATCCTCTGCAGTCCACGCGTCTGACTCTCCATGACACATTTCACAGAGCCGTACACGTTGACGGTCCTCCATCGGGAATGGTACCTCACTCATGACCTGGTCCCGATGAACCTTTGTTCATTGTTCGAAAACTCTGAACTCCGGACCAAACGCTAGCACATCACTATTTCAGTGAGCGCTCCGCCAGCCTAATTTGCTGGCGATTTAAAGCTTGCTATCCGTCGAGGGTAGTTTCCGTCACCGGGGCCACCAGAAAAGCCTCACGACGTTTACGTCGCATAAGACCCTCTCTTCGACGAGAGCATATTAAATTCTCAGAATTCACGTATAAAGCTTTTGCCAGAGGCCGTATTATTGAGCTCTATTTCACTAACAACGTCTTATTTTGAAACTCAATAAGTTCTGAGATGCCTTTTATTGCATAATCCACCATCTCATTCATTGCCTCACGACCAAAGGTTGCTCCTTCTGCAGTTCCTTGAACCTCAACAAAATCAGTCCCACGCATGACAATATTCATGTCAACATCTGCTTGAGAGTCCTCAAAATAGCAGAGATCAAGTAATGTTTCACCAGTGATTATTCCAACACTTACAGCAGCCACGTTACCAATGATTGGACTCTCGGAGATCATGTCCATTTCAATCATGTATTGGATTGCATCACATAGAGCAACATAGGCACCTGTTATGGATGCGGTACGTGTTCCACCATCAGCCTGAATGACATCGCAGTCAATCCGAACCGTGTTTTCTCCAATTTTGGTCATATCTACAGCTGCCCTGAGGGACCGTCCAATTAGTCGTTGAATTTCTTGAGTTCTTCCACTGACTTTGTACCTGTTCATTCGGTCGTCTGTAGACCGAGGCAGCATGCCATACTCAGCTGTTACCCACCCCTGTCCCTTGCCATTCAGCCAACCAGGAACTCCTTCCTCTACGGTTGCAGTGCAGATAACTTTGGTTTCTCCAGTTGCAACTAGAACAGAACCTTCGGGATGTTTGAGAAAATTACGTGTGAATTCTACAGCTCTTATCGCATCATTGGCTCTGCCATCTATTCGGGACATAACAAAGCATTCGTAAATCGACTATTAATTAGTGTCGGGACCCGTATCAGATAGCTTTATTGACATGAGGCCCTTTGAGAAACACTGGTAGCACATTGTTAGTGAACATTGGAGTCGAAGGAGAAGATGGCTGACGTTCGTAAACGTTTTACAGAAGCACTGAAAGACACTGTGAATGAATGGAAGAGACATAAGAATGTCAAAGGTATTTTCGTGTATGGATCGTATGTAAGGGGAACTGCCACAGCAAACTCGGACTTGGACATATGCATCGTTTGGGATGCAGATGAGGCTCCAGTGAGATTGATGTCCTCGCATAAAGAGGTGCTTGTGGACATGGTTTTTATGACCGTTAAAGAGGTTGAGAATGTATTTGATAGGGTCACGAGCGATGTTACCAAGATATCCGAAGTCATCAATCGTTTAAGAAATTCACTTGTAATGCATGACACCGATGGAAAGGCGGGTGAATGGCAGAAGAAGACCAAGGACTATGTATGGTCTGAAGAGTCCATCTCACAGGTCAAGAGTTCAACATTGGAGTACTTAACCAGAGCTAAAAAACTCGCTGAAGAGGATGAGGGACCGAGTGCAATCTTTGAGCTGCGTCAAGGCCTGTTCAATCTTGGACGTGTCGTCCTAATGCTGAACAACACCTTCTTGATACTCAAACCAGCGGAGGTCTTGACCGAGCTAAGAATGCTTGACCCTATGACCTATTCTATATTGTTAAGGGCATTCAAGCTCAAGGGAATGGATGAGCCAAAACTATTGACAGCGCTCAAAGATTTGCAGCAATGGCTAGACATAGCCGAGTCACGAATAAGTAGTGCAATAGTCGATGAGCAGGCCATACTTGCTACTGGTTTCTTGGCGAGTGCCCAGAGAGAGTATAATGGGGCTCGAGGATTGACCTATAATGGTGACTATGAAATGGCTGTCTTTGAAATGCGACAGGCTGCCTGCTCCCTGGGTAGAACTCTCATCATCCTCAAGGAATTCTCCAGCATGGTAGATGGAGTCTTCATGGATCAAATCAGTGAAATCGAACCTGGATTCTATGAAGAGATATTGGTAGAATATGGTGCTTACGACATTCTCCCAAAGGAGATACTGAGGATTATTGGAGAAGCTCAGTACATTTTACAACGCCTCTAGACTCAAATGATTGCAACCTGTTGCTACTTAATCTGAGCGCGAATAGTAACAGCAAGAAAACTATCTGTGCCATCTTTTTCTTGCCAGAGGAACGGGAGAAGCGAATCGCGTCAAGAGATAAAATTGATTAGACCTGTTTAGGTTTTCCAAAGACTGTGTTGTCCATGAAGGATATTGAAATATTGAAATTACTAAGCGTCACTCTGACGAGAGAGAAGCAGGATATTCTTGAAGAAGAGCTTCAGAGATATGGAGCAGCAACCAATTGGACAATAAAACAGATACTCAAACAACGTCTCTCATCCCGAACAAAAACAATGGAGGTTCTTCAAGAAGACTTTGTGGCCAAGTATGACAAGAGACGTAAATATCTAGAAGATGTGGTGAAGACTGCGAGTGTAGAGATTACCAAACACCGTCAGTTAGCAGAAACCATTCGGAGTATGAGGGATAAGACGCCATTTTTCAAACCGGGTCGACTCATTCTTTCACAACCCATTGCAAGGCTGGATGAAAAAACGGTCACACTCACTCTCGCTGATAATAGCTTGCTTCCAATTCCATTTGACAAACGTAGCAGAAATCGACTTTCCGAAAAATTAGTAGAGATTCTTAGAGGTTCAAAAGAAGGAGAAATCAACAAGAAATATGGTCGTATCAGAATAACTTGGAACAAAGAGGGGTTTGCAGATATTGACATTCGAGCCTTAAAACAAGAGTCAATGCTCAACTAGTTCGCAGTGAAGGCATCCATGACACTATTGATCCCGAGAGATCAGCAGTATAAACAATAGTCCCGTCTGGGGACCAGGTAGTCGATGATATTCCTGACATAAGTTGGCCCTTGGCCACTTGTATTCTGTCCTTTAAGGACCAGATTCTAATTGTACGGTCCCAACTCGCAGATGCAAGGTATTGTCCTGTGGGATCCATAGATAATGCACTAACAAGGTCGGTGTGTCCTGTAATTTCTGATTTCTTCTTGGTATCATCGATACTAACTTGAGATATTGTGCCGTTCTGAGAACCTAAGAAAACCATTAATCCATCTGGTGATGTAACCATTGACCGGATACGTTGTTTCTGCTTGACCAAGGTCTTTTCCGCATCATACGACGAGAGATCCCACAGTCTGCAAGTTCCATCATATGATGCAGTTACAATCTTTTTTTCTTCATCAATAAATGCAATACCTGAGATATCTGAACGATGAGCTTGAAGGTTTCGTATTGTTTTGAGATGGCGCAATGAGAATATCTTCACCATACCATCGCGGGAACCAGAAGCACCCTTTCCATGCATTAGTGAGATGGTAAGAGCCTTCACCTCTGAAGGGGCTTCGAGAACAAGTGACTCGTCAATGTTCTTCCGATTCCATAATCGGGTTGTCTTATCCCAACTACATGAGAGGATTGAGTTCGCAGTTCCAACGAAGGACACATCGGACACTGCACCATTATGACCCAGAATCCCACGTTTTGTTTTTCCAGACTTGGAATCAATCAATAGAATCTGGGAATCCATTGTCCCACATGCTAACAGATGGCCTTTTGGAGTAATTGCGATACTTGTCAGTGGAGAGGGAAAACTATCAGTTGGTTTGTACAGGTCTATTTTCTCCAAACTGCTTCACCACAGGATAAGTACCAATCAATCGTCGAGGAATTTCGGTTTAAAAGTGTGTAACATTCTACTTTCTTTTTTGTTGGGCAATGAGTACTGGGATTACAAGAGCCACAACCACAATAGCTACAATGAAAATGATTGGGGATGAATCAAGTGGAAAATTTGTGGTTCTATCAGATTCCTCTACGACGAAAACCTCTATGACTTTACCGACTATCTCAAGACTTTGAGCACTGCACTTGTCTGGCGTGTCCTCCAGCGTGTGCCAATATGATGGAAACGGCACTTGAATCAAATCGACTGCAGGGATACCAGCGTCTAGAAAGGGTTTGTGATCATCAATAATTGGACCACGGTAGGAATCAATGAATGTGTCATTGCAACCTAGATCTTTAGCAATATTCCAGATAGAGTTCTGAAGTGAGGTTGTTGAACTTCGTTCGCGAGGTAACTCGAGATTAATATCACCGACCATATCCAGTAATATCATAGCGTGTATTGAATCTCTGCGTTCTGTACTGAGATGAGAAACGTAGTATGTCGATCCTTGAATCCAATCCCAGCCTGTGATCCCCCCTGAGTCTTCGGCATCGAAAAGGACTATTTCTATATTGGAACGGATTTCCGCCGGAAGGATGTTAGCTAGTTCCAACAGAACTGCAACTCCACTTGCACCATCATTAGCTCCTAGGCCCGATCCGGGGTCGGATGTTCCTGGTGGGCGCGTGTCGTAGTGAGCTCCAAGAATGATTGGTGAATTATTCTGCGAGTTACAACTAGCTATGACATTTGCACACTCAACTTCTTTGTAGGTGAAATTTTGAAATGTGACATTCCATCCGAAAGATTCGAATGTTTCCGCAATCATTGTTCTGCAGAGACTGAGATTCTCGGTACCTGGTGGACGAGGGCCGAAATCACATTGATCTACAAGATACTCATACGCATTGGCTCCACTGAAAATAGGAACATGAGATGTCTGCTGCATTCTGATTGGACTTGTTGCCAAAGTGATAAGCAAGACTACAATCAGTCCAGTCCACGGGATTTTCATTAGTGAATTAACCGATGACTTCGTGCCTATGAAGGTTTTCAGTTTAGTGTGGTAAGATGAGAAAGCACTACTTGTTTGATTATAGCGGGTAGTTCTCTTGGGAGTTTCTTGAGTACAACATAGGGTATGTCGGCATAGCCAATCTCACCACGAGCCACCATTGTCATTACGTTCGAAGCTAGCTTGTGTCCATTCGCTTTAGGGAGTATAATCTCTGCTAACATAGGTCCTCTAATTCCAATTTGAGTTGCTAAACCAAAATTAGCTGAAAACGCCCCGTGGCAGAGATCCTGATATTTAGAGAGTGTATCTTCATCATAGCGGTCTTCATCATACGCATTGCAGATGACTGAAGCTGCAAAAACGCCGGATTGCATTGCATAGGCAATCCCTTCGCCCATCAGGGGATCGACAAAACCTGCTGCATCGCCTATTAAGATTGCACGTCGAGTTACGTTCTTACTGCCGAGCCCATCTCCACCAAGAAAGAATGTTCTTCTCTTCTCCAAGTTGAGACTAATACCTAACCGTTTCTCCGCATGTTTGTAAAATGAGTCAAATTGAGTCCTCAGAGCACGCATATGAACACCGGCTCCTGCAATCCCAATAGCAAGGTGTTCCCTTTTTGGGAAGACCCAACCATAACTAACTCGACCCTCAACTGGGCACATTTCTAGGATTGACGGATTTCCACCAGTTGCCTCTAAAACTCCAGCCTCACCAACGTGGAAATCAGCCTCCATTCCGAGACCTACCTTAGTCAAGTCCTTCCTCTTAGGACGGAGTCCAAGTTTTCGACTCACAACAGAGTTCACTCCATCAGCTCCAATGAGATATTTTGCACTGAACTCTCTTCCGTCAGCAAGACGAACGTTAGCTGCTTGTGATGATACAGATGCATCTACAGCTGGAGCACCATCAATGAGCTCAGCCCCTACATTACTTGCACGCCGTGCAAGAAACTCATCAAAGCGGTCTCGAAAAACGGTGATTCCAATCAACTTGTCTGAAATAAATTCAGTTCCTCTGCCATCCGGTAGAAGAAATCTGAGACCGTAAATCCGTTGCTCAACCAGTTCTCGAGGTATTTTTTCGCCAATTATCCGGAGGGCCCGATACATTACTGCTCCACCACATGGTTTCTCACGTGGAAGTTTGTACTTTTCCAGTAACAATGTCTTGAGGCCTTGCTTGGCACAATCATATGCTGCAGTTGAACCTGCAGGACCAGCTCCAACTACAATGACATCATATGTCAAAACTTCTGTGGACCTCCCTTAGAAAATTGCGTTTGTATGCAGAATACCAATTCTTCTGCTCGATAATCTCCCATTGACTTGTGAACTATTTAGGTTTAGCCTTTATTCGATATGAACTCGAAGCTGTCCTCAGTATCCTGTGCTGTAGACCCAATCTTTTCACGAATCAAAATCTCGTAATCAGGATTGATTTCATATCCAATAGAATTTCTTCCTAGCTCTCGAGCGACTTTGAGTGTTGTGCCACTACCAGCAAATGGGTCCAGCACAGTGTCACCAACAAAGGAATACAAACGTATGCATCTTCGGGGAAGTTCCTCAGGAAATGGTGCAGGATGATTTTCTTGTTTAGCTGAAGCTGTCTGGAAATCCCAAATTGAGTTCTGAACCCAGTCTGTAAATTCGTTGTGCGTTATAGACGATGCTTCTTTGATTTCTTTGTCAATCGGAGGCCTCCTTCCACTCTTTGAGAAGACGATAATCCATTCATAGGGATAGGTTGAGAGAAGATTTGGTGGATATGGATAAGAGCCCCAAGAACTGAATCTGACTGCCTTTCGTTTATCCCAGATATACAATGATTGGAAGTACATATTGCCAAGCGAGGTCATATATTCCTCAAGATCTGGCAAGACTGTTTTTGTAACCCTACGATGAAATTTAGTGTTCTTTCCGGTTAGAAGAATGGGCATGATATTGATGATGAGCTTACCATCTGGAACAAGCTTCTTAACGCACTCGCGAAAGACATCGCAGATGGACTTGAAATAGTCCTCATAGGTTGTGGCAGTCTGTCCAATCCCTCTATCCTCACCGTAGTTCTTCAGGTTCCAATAGGGCGGGGAAGTGACGACAAGGTGGACAGACGCGTCCTGTACCTCATCCATGCATGTACTATCACCAATCACAACCAAGTGATGAGTCATTCTGGCTTCTTACCTCCATTACCAAGATCCCAGACAATCATCTGCTCTTTTCTCTGAGTTCTGTTGATTTTATCCCAGAGACCACTTGCTGTGCTTGTATACTCTCGCTCAACAATGTATGAATGGTCCCAAGGAGCAATTTCAGTGAAGAAATCACACCCCCGAATCAATTTTCCACGAACCTTACGGTCCCCAACTACAAAGATTATGATTGATTCATCATGGACTACTCTACTAATCGCCTCTAATGCTTTTTTCATATCTTCTCTATAGGTTGAGTATCGCTGAATGAGACCTTTACGGACAGAGGCTCTATCCATACCAAGTATCTCAAGGACAATCTTGGAGTAATAATTAGTGTAGTCCAATGCGTCAAAGTAGGGAGGACTTGTGTACACAACATCTACTGATTCTTCGTCAATAATCTCATGAATCTGACGTGTGTCATGAGTAAGAATCGATGCAGGGTGACCCTTGCCAACGAATTCTATATGCTTCTTTGTTTTTCGCTGAAATGTCGAGTAGAAGTCAATCCTACGCAGCGGGTCATTGATACGGCCTGTTGACGTAGATGTCCACAACCAACCGTTACAGGCTCGAGCTGCCACACAAATCGACCCATAAAGCGCTGAGAGAAGATAAGAAGAGAATGTAGTTGAAACTTGTATGATTCTCATGATTTGATTTGCTGTTTCAGGATGAAAATACTTCGCAGGAGTTGCAGGCATTTTTGGAGCATCTTCTTGAGATTGTGCTTCTGAAATCGCAGATGATAGATTTCTGATGACGGACTCCGGTTCAACGGGTTCAGTCTTTCCCCGTGCAATTACACAAGCTAGTGGATTGTTATCGATACCGATTGATCTCATGCCATGAGCTTGTGCTTCATAGACTATCGTACCTGTCCCACAGAATGGGTCTAAGAGAACGGCAGATGTGGATAATTGTGAGATGACATGTGCTGCATCTAATGCTGACATCTTTCCACGATAAGGATAGATTCCATGAATCGATTTAGGGTTGCTCACCTTGTCAAAGTAGCGCAACGTGATTTGTTGACCTGAATCACAGATTACGCCGCTGCGAACCCCTGATTCCTGCATGATACTTCTTCCAGTGCAGCACTCCACTAAAAACCTGCCCAGTTGTTCAGAAGAGACTACTTTGATTCTTCCATCTTATCGATTGCCATAACTAGGGCATCAAGTGACTTTGCTATAGCCTCCACCAACAATGGGTTTTGTTCCCCTGTTTCCTCTCCTTCATGAGCTTGTTCGGTTTTCTGTGCTCCATGAAGATTGCCATCGCATGAGAGAATTGCAGCTGCTTTCAACCCGCGAGTCTGGGCAAATGTGAAAAGAAGCGACGCCTCCATCTCGACGCACTTCACTTTAGCTCGGGTCCACAGATCAAGTTGATTGAGTGCTGGATTCACATAATAAATATCAGAGGTCCAATTGATACCTGAATGCACACGATCCGGGGGTAGCAGTTGTGAAATGCTCTCATAGAGCGCAAGATACCACTCAGGAGAAGCTACGGCGGGATACTCTATTGGTGCATAATTGAGGCTTGCACGCTCATCGCGTACAGCAGCAGTAGGTACCACAACATCACCGGTCTTAACAGAGGGATCAATGCCACCACAGCTACCAAGACGAATGATAACTTCGCAGTCAAGTTTCGCCAACTCTTCAATGCAAATATGAGTTGATGCAGCACCCATACCAGTACCAGAGATAGTTACTGGCGTACCTTTTGGTGTATAAGCACGATAAGTGACAAGTCCACGATAGCGTGATACTTCCTCTGAATCTTTCATCCTGGAGGCAATCACAGGTACACGATCGGGATTGCCCGTAATAATGACATGTTTCTCTACATCGCCTTCTCCAACTCTAAGATGAGGTTGAATTCGTGTCTTCAATGGATTCACCTGACTAGATTCAGGGTCCACTACTTACTTTTACACTGTTCGGTTTAGCAGATGCTAACAGGGGCGCGGAATGCCATTTATTCGTGAGAGAATACAATCAACACATACCCACTCTCCGCTAATTAGAAAACTTCTTTCGAATCGTGGCGTAGTTGTGTCGCAGACGTTACAGCGTCGTAGTTCAGCTGTGTAATTCTCGGTGAGGAACACGAGTAACAAGGACATCAATTTCGTGTTCTGTTGTTGCATTAACATCATATTCACTTCCTCAGTATTGTGTGAATAATGCCTTATTAGAACCACAGGACAATTTTCTAATAGCGTTGATTTATTTCTTCCCAATAACAGACTCCTAGGAACCCAATAAGAGAGGCTAACAATCAATGAATAAAGAATTCAGCTATTTTTGCTACCGCTGTGGTGAAGAAAATCAACTAGATCTCCCCATGCCAAATGCCCCTGAATATCACCATACTGACCTCACTTGTACGAAGTGTGGTGATGGGACACACATTCTCGTTAGTCATTGTCCTAGTTGTTCCCGCTACGTGTATTGGATTAATGATATGTGTATTCCAGACCTCGTAGTGGGGTTTGCCAGATATATGGTCCACAATATGCAAGCGTTAATAGATAAAGCGGCAGTACAGGGAGCTTCAGTCAGTATTGACACACCTAGTACATACCCAATAAATGCAACTTGTCCATGTGGCGAGAAGATAGCAATCGATATACCTATCCCAGATCTAGACTGACCTTTCTGTAATTACAAACATTAGATAGAGTACAAACTCCACACCTTGGATTCCGCCTTAGGCAGACAGTGGCGACGAGGTCAATAATCCCCCAATACAGTTTGGCTTCATGTACGCCTCCAAACTGGGCTACGAATTCCTCTGCTTTTGCATCACTGGGTCCAGTAAATTGGATTCCAAAAACTCGTGAGATAAAATGAACTACATTCCCATCGATTAGTGGAACAGATTCACCATAAGCAAAATTTCTCACAGCAGAAGCAATATAGACACCAACGCCGGGGAGAGATTGAAGCCTCTCATTAGATCGAGGAACTTCCCCGTCGTGTTCTTCTACTATAATAGAAGCGGTTTCCTTGAGTTGCTTTGCTCTGAGTAATTGTAAACCCAAAGAAGACAAAGCTTGTGTAATAGTAGATTCTTGCGCCTGTGTTATACACATAGGTGTGCCAAATCTTTGTATGAAGTCAGGGAAGACTCGTGATACTGCAGAAGCTGTTGTTCGACGTAGTAGTATCTCTGCAATCAAAATGAGAAAAGGATCAGTCGTGTTCCTCCACGGATAATCACGACCATGTTTGTCATACCAATTAATCACTCTCTTTCTTACAAGAGCTTCTCTACGAGCATTACCACCCATTTAGATTCCTCACACTTTCTTGAGGAGGTCTGCAATAAGATTAGGAATCACAAGAGGCGAATCTACAACGATGACTCGTTCCATCTCTCGAAGTCGCCTCACATTGTCTAAATCAATCCCACGAGGTTTGATTGAGAACTTCTCGCCTTTGGGACCTACTGTTTGTACTTCTTCATCAACTTGGTCTACAGGGTACAATATTACTGGTGTACTTCCCTTCAGAGTCTGAGCGATGGCATTTGTGATTAATGTATCAGCTATACCATGTGCAATTTTAGCGGTTGAATTTGCTGTCAAGGGAGCTACGACGAAAGCATCATACTTGCCTATCTGAAGAGGCCCGGCAATGAACGGAACATTTGCATTGGTTTCTTTCAGGACCTTTGAGAATGATCCATTCAGTTCATCCCAAAGACCGTAAAGTCTAAGCATCTGCTCACCTGCTCTGGAAACGATAACGGTAAGGCGAATGTCTGTATTATCCTCTAACTTTTTCATTGTTGTGAGTATCTCATGTATTAGGTCACCAGAACCAGTGATCCCCCAGACTATTCGTGCCAATGTAATCATTTTGACTTAGGAACGTGCCCAGAAATACATATCCCCTTACAAAAGCTGGATATTTGAGAGGGGTTATATTTGAATGGAATGATTTGATTGATATGAGTGGCTCGTACGAAGTCAGTATTGGTATCACCACGCACATGGGTGTAAATGCAACGGATTGGATTGCACAGAACTCAGACTCGCTTGGTGCAAAGAGTGTCTGGATTGGTGAAGATATCGCACTTGGACAAGAAACCTTTGTGCTCACAGCAGCGACCCTGCTCCAGTCAAAGAAAACACGAGTTGGAACTGGTATTATACCTGTAACTGTTCACAATATTTCAACTCTTGCTCGTGTAGGTGTCACTCTGGATGAGATTGGTGCTGGACGGTTCGCATTTGGTTTTGGAATTGGAGGCATCCAAGACCTCGAGAAGCATGGAATCCACATCAAAAAACCTGTATCAGAACTTAGGGAATCAGTGAAGATTCTCAGACGGTTATGGGCAGGAGAGACAGTAGATTCCAGTAGTGAACTATTCTCTTTGCGTGGCTTTGGTTTGGGTCAATCAAGTCCAGTCAATATTCCAGTCTTTTTAGGGGTCAGAGGGCCTCAGATGTTGAAACTTGTAGGTACGATAGCTGATGGAGTGATTTTGTCCGGACCTTTTGACTATCTAAGAAATGCAATCAAGATGGTTGATGCTGCTGCTAACCAAGCCGGAAGAAATAAGGATGATATTGAGAAAGTGGTTTGGGTCCCGACAATTCCGACCTTCAAGGGCATCCAGGAAAAGGTTGCTCGGAGAGTTGTTGCATTGGTGATTGCAGATACACCAGATGCAGTGCTGGATATGCTTACGGTAGACAGAAACAAAGTGAATAAAATTCGCGAAACTGTTGCGGCGTCTAGTCCTAAAGAAGGAGGAAAATTCGTTGATGACGAGCTGTTGGATGTCTTTTCGATAAGTGGTACAAAGGAGCATATGGTTAATCGATTTGAGGATATAGCTGGAATTGGTGCTACCGAAATTGTACTTGGTCCACCTTTCTCAGGAGATTGGAGGGAGGCTCTAATCGATATATTTGCAGAGGTTGACTCTAGGAGGGGTGGGCGATGAGATGGGGAGTTGCTCTCAATGTCAGAGAAACAATTACTGAAACCTTGCAAAAGGCAGAGCATGCTGACCGAGGTGGAATCGACCAAGTATGGATTACAGATTTTCCAGCCCTAAGATACGCTCCAACTGTAGCAGCAGCGATTGCTGAGAGAACCAAATCATGCAGAATTGGAGTAGGTCTTGTGAGTCCGCTTCTATACTCCTCAACACAGATTGTGCAGTTCATGTCGACTCTGGCTGATAGCTATGGAGAAAGATTTGACCTCTTATTAGGTCCTGGGGACAAACTTGCTCTAGCTAGAGTGGGTATATCATACTCATCTAAAATCATGGTCGAAAAGACTACAAGTGCACTTATGGAGATAAAGCAGCGGATATCAGAAGCAGGACATAGTTGTTCTGTATTCCTTGGAGCTCAAGGACCAGTGATGATCAAGGCAGCACTAAAGGCAGATGGTGTCCTACTCAACTACTCAGATCTTGAGATGATAGAATGGGCTCTGAACCAGATCAAGAACGAAATTCCTGCAGGTTTTCAACTTGGCCTTTTTCCACCTACATATGTTGGAGATTGTCAAGATTTCTTATCAAATGAATCAATTTCATACTCAGCTGCAATGGTCGCTATTGGTCTAAGTCGTGTAGTCAGTAATTCCTTTGGATTCCAGAATCGTCTACAGACGGCTAGAGGCTTGATGAAGGAACATGGGCAAATGAGAATGGATGTTGTAAATTCGTTGGGAAGCGAGTTCTTGCAAAGATTTGCATTTTGCGGGACTAGTGAACAACTCCATGTTTATATGAAAGCTTTAGAGAAGATGGGTTTTACATCAATTGTTTTTGGTCCGCCTCAGGGAATTAGACAGCATGGTGTGGAAATTCTAGTGAATGCAAAATCAATCTATTACGCAGATTAGGAGAGAAGGTATTGACGAAGGTCAACTTCTTCCGGTGTAACAGACCAGACTCCATTTTCATACTCCCAGTTTCGAGTGAGGTCAATGGTTGATCTTGACCCGCTCTGACTAATTGTCATGATGGGTTGAACGATTTCAACGCCACTCATTTGTTGAAGAGCTCGAAATACCTGATAGTATTCTACCTGATGATAAGCTGGCACGCTTGTCCAAACTATAATTCCTCTGGCTGAGAGATAATACATAGTCCAAGGAAATGTGACGATTGTGGAGAGAATACGGTCTCTCCAAGATTCGTTACAGACTATTTCAAAACAAAAATTCGATGATAGTCCAAGACCTTGCACTGTTACATAGGGATGGATTAATGCCCTGCTATGAAGTTTTTGGATGACCTGAGATATACGCCGGGGATCAATCTCCCACCCATGGGTAGCCAAACTCTTACTGATTTTACTTGGTGGGGCACGGACATCTAATTGAAGTTGTGAACCCACAGCTAAATCGGTCTGACCAAAATCGTTCTTTACACCTTTACACAGCAGTAAAAGAGGCAAACCAGCCACGTCTAGCTTTGCATCTTCAAAGGGAGAATCTACAGCTCGCGCAAGAGCCCAACGACCATCTTTGAAAAGTGCTAGATTTGATTTTGCGCCAGATCCGGTCTGATGATGAAGGCTTGCGTAGTCGAAGTAGGTTCTAGAAACTGATCTAAGCGAATCATGGAATGCTGGGAGATTTTTCTCATGGTTCGGTATCATGAATGTGACATAGCCAAGATCGGTCATTGTGGTCTTAAGGAGACTTTTTGTAAATGGATACTCCGATAACCCTCTTTCTACTTCAGTCCAATCGACATTGTCCTGAAGTGTGAAGAAGAGCATTATAGATTGGATGTTGAATGCTGAGTAATCAAGTAGTGCACTAAATCTCACATAATGACGTTCACGAATACGATCCAATGATCTGGCAACCGTTCGAGGAGCCATTTTTAATACTTCAGCAGCCCTAACAAGAGTGATTGTTGGGTCAATTGTCAGGAGACTGAGTACGTCATAGTCAGTCTTTGTAATTGGAACTTCTTCAGTTAGAAACGCAAACGTATAAGCGGATCTAACGGAGTCTCTTGTAAGCAAATTAAACTTGCTCAATGTCTTTAGATTCTCTAAGACTTTATTCTTGAACATATTATTAATTGGGACCAGCGTAGGATTAGTAGGATAAGCGACATACTCTGGATTTCCTTTCAACCGTTCAACTGCTTTCAATGCGCTATCTATTGAAACAGTGCCAGCACAAATTCCTAGATAGATACGCATCGCATCAAGATAGAATTGCACTGATGAATCGTTGACGCTTGGGAAAAGGTCGTCGTATGGAGTTTCAATATCAATTGAAATGCTCTTACGTGATGGGATATCTTGAAAGGATTTTCCAGATGGTGTACGAGCATTATCCAATTTTTTCAACGCCGAACTTGATGATCTCCAGAGGGCATACGTGATGCAATTGCTGAAACCACACTCTCAAGTCGTTTACTAATCTCATTACGGTCTGCTATAAATGTACATATCTCTGAAGTGTTACCTGCGAGATTGGTGAGTATTTGTGACACGGTCAGCCAATCCACTGCTTTTGGCGCCTCTAAATCGAGCACGGTCATTGATTGACTCGAAATAACCCTCGCTTTAGGGAATGTACTGGCTTGTGCATGAAGAACCCGCGAGAAAGACGACTCCTCGGATTCTGTTTTAATACAGACAATGAGCTTTTGAGAGAGTCCGATATTCTGAAGGTCTGCATAAGGAATAGATACTTTCATCCTCATATTGGCAATCTTGCGTCGGAGTGTTCTTCCTGCACTAGGTTTCATTTGCAGATCTGTAAATTTATTCGCAAGCTCAGCCGCAGTCACATGATAGTTAGACTCGACTGCAGATGCAATAACCAAATCTTCGAGTGAGATAGTCGCACCTTCGGTTTGTTCGACATTACCAACAGATGGTAGCACATCAACATACCCCTTCGCGGCATCAATAGATGCAAGAAGCCGAAAATCGTTGCTGAATGACCAAGTGGTTCCATTGAAGAGAGCAAGGTTCATGTTGTACGAAATGTTTGATGCTTCACCTAGCTCGATATTCAAGCTATATGGCCGCTTCCTAAATCGATCAATCTGTTTTTGAAACCACGAGTGCCTTTCACCAAGTGGAGATATTACTTCGAAATATATTATCTCACCCAAGGTTGACGACATCACAGAATTGGTAAGTCTCGTAACAAGGGAATTTGATTTCAACCATTGAGAGAATTTCATTAAAACATCTGAGGTTTCAGAGGCTTTTGCCCAGCCAAACAAAAGACGCAAACCAAGCTGTCCATAATCAATGTTGCTGCGAACGACTAATTCGTATTCTTTTTCAAGTTTAGTCCATAGTTGGCTTATTGCCGATCTCGTCACGCCAAGTTCACGTGCAAGATTAGCCCGTTTCATCGACGGATCGAGAGCAAGTCTATTGAGTAGATGTAACTCGCTACGACTAAGAGACCGCGATATTGTCAAGAAAATACCCACGTATTATGGCCAATTGTTTAGTTATGAATGTGATGTCAGTCGTATTTGTTGAAACAATAAGTTGAGTTTGACATAATTTTCAATGAATTTTGTAAAACAGGCCTGAAAAAGCGCTAAGAGGCTTACTAGAAGTGGTTCTTTGTGCGACACTCCCTTATTATACTCGTTTCCTAGTATCTTACTTGGATTCACACTGCAGACTGAGCTCAGAAGATAGGTAATTCTGACTATGTCAGTTGTATCTAGCTTCCAAGTTAGTCTAAGGTAGGCGTAAGCTATGAACAAGAGAAACATAGACCGCATTGACCATAGAAAATCAAGTGAATCCGCCATATCAACAACCAGCGACGGAGGTGAAAACGATAAGCACTGACCGGATGAGAACTCTTTACGAGAGCATGACTAAGAATCGTGCAGCATTGGAGTTGTTATCAATCGGAGTTGTGCGCGGCATTTCTACTGTTGTGCAGCCGCCATGTGAAGATCCTAGTCCCTTCTAGTCATCGTCATGTACGACGACTAGGAAATAGGTGAACACAGGCAGTACATCAGTTGGAATGAATCGTTGCTGGCACGGTTGGTATGGATTCTTGTCATTCTCTGCAGTGTGAGAGTTCAAAGAGAGAATCTACAACGAAGGAGAATTGGATTCCGGACCCACTCCCTTGGATCCGGGAGAGAGTCCAAAACCGACCTTACGAGAGATTGGAGAACAATGAAGTATACGAGGAGAGAAAACAAAAAATGATGGATGGAAAACCAGACGCCCCATGTTATGAGCCTTGGTAAAAAACGAAAAACATACGGTTAACCCGTTATGGAGGAAAAAAAGAAAATGATACGAACACAAAGAATCGAACCAGTATTCGGAGACATCACCACGCCCGAGAATGGACGTGAGGTGGACTCATTCACTGATTCAGAAACTGTTAGACTCATTGCTATCAACCTCGAGCTTGCAGTAAGGAATCTGATCAGTGCAAATGCACCACCAGAGAGTCTTGTGGTTACAGCGGACATCGGCACACAGAAAATCATGGCCATCCCGACAGCGGATGGTGACATCAAGGTGCTAGTGTTCGAATAGTAGCCACGGTGAATGCAATGGACCCGGCGTATAACCGGGGTCACTTCGGTCACCCCGGAGAAGTACAGTTAGTACAGTATGTATGAAAAGTGAGGCATCTATATAGCTTCATTCAGTACACCTACTTATTCTCACGCCGTTCATATTGAATCCGAAGTTAGTTCGGATGGGTCCCAGTTGGAACGGCAGTACACATTTCAACCAGTTTGGAGACAAGAGAGTAGTGAAACTCATCCATCATTCTAACGAAAGGAGCAAAAACAACTTGGATGATGACCCCTCTAAGATGGAATGGGATCTTCTTGCTCAGGAAGCCTTGATGAAATCTGAGAGAGAAGACAGAAAAAGACTCGATGAAATAAAAGAGGAGAAGGAAAAACTCCATAAAATCAGAGAGAGACTCAAGGAAATTGAAGGAAGACTCCATGAAACAAAAAAGGAAGACCCAAGTCTCCTAGATTCTCTTCGAACAGTTTTTTCATGGCGTAATTATTCTATATACCTTGTAACTTCATGGATATTCACTGCTTTTAGCTACTTAGGATTATTCTTCAATCTCTATCTACTTAAGTTGGACTGGGAATATGTGTTAATTGGCACTGTATTATCCATCATGAGTGCAATATCTGCAACGTCACGTCTGATTGGGGGGTATGTTGGAGATGTGTCCAACAGGAAGCATCTCTCAGTTGTAGCCATGTTCATGATGGCAGTATACAATCTAATAATGGGTATCTTCGTAGAGTTCTCATGGATTATTATTGCGCTCATATTCTTCTCGACAATGGATGTTTTCAAAGGTGGCTCAACCGCGTACATAATGGACAACATCCCCAAAGAGCACAGTGGACTGGGGATTTCATTCTTCAGTGCTGGAAGAGTTTTCGGAATAATAACTCTCGGTGTTTTTATCGTCCTGACTCCAATGATGGAATTTGGACCGAGCCTTCGATTGATGTTCCTAACTGGCGGTCTATTTCTCGTTGGTGCTTCCATAGTGAGAGCTGTTTTCCTTGAGGGGAAAGCTCCAGAAGTGAAACGAGAAGGTGTTTCGCTCGTAAGATTCTTCATCCAAGATAACAAAAGAGCTGCAGGTTTGCTCCTCAAAGCAGTTCCTGGGATGATTACTATTGCTATTTTCGACTCCTTAAGCGATTCACTGTTCAAATTCGGTGCTTACATCTATATCTACGAAGAAGTACATATCGAAATTCCAGGAATAATTCTGATGAGTCTCGTCACTATTCTAGTATCAGTACCTTTGCTATTGGGAACCGGACGGTTGTCTGATAGACGTGGTGAGAGGAAAACTTCACTGATTGTTTATAGCATAATGCCAATTTGTGCTCTTCTTCTTTATATAGCTCCAATATTTCCCTATTGGGCTCCACAATCAGTAATTAATCAAGCCGAGTCATTATTCGCTGGACTCGGAGCTGTGTTTTCGACCCCCTTTCTGGCCATAGTAATGAAGTCCGTTAATGATGCTGTGTGGAATTTGTTGTTGCTGACAATTATCCAAAAGAATCTCCCGAGACGAGATACATCGAAGATCCTCAGTGTGTTTTGGTTCATTGTTTATCTATTTGCATCAATAGGCCCATATTTTGGAGGAGTCATCTTCCATTATTTCCCTCAGGCCTATCTCTTCATTATCATCTTCTGTCTTAATCTCATAATACTCGGATGGATTGCAACCAAGGGACTTGTGAAAACTGAAAAAGAAACCAAGATTGTCAATGATGGTGAGATAGATGAGCATGAGTAGCAAAGCAGTAGAGATAGTCAAAATGCTGGATAAAACCTACCCTGATGCTCCTAAGACGTATCTGAACTATCAGAATCCATTTGAGATGTTGATAGTAACAATTCTCTCAGCACGCGCTACAGATGCGGGCGTGAATAAGATATCTCCAATACTATTCAAAGAATATCCCACTCCTGAGAAGATGGCAAAGGCAAACCTTGATGAAATAGGTCAGATCATAAGACCACTTGGTGCTTTTAACAAAAAAGCAGGATACATCACTGAAACATCTCGCCAGCTAATCGAGAGGTTTGCCAATAAGGTTCCTAAAACTATGGAGGAACTTACCTCATTCCCAGGCGTAAGTAGGAAAACAGCAAATGTAGTCCTTTCAGTTGTGTTTGGGCTCAGTGTGGGAGTTGTAGTAGACACGCATGTTATGCGTGTGACTGTTCGCCTTGGTTTAAGTAAACATGATAAGAATGCGCAAAAAATCGAGAGAGACTTGATGGAATTGCTTCCAAAAAAGCTGTGGAGCGATTACGCTAAACTGATTGGAGCTCATGGAAGGAGAACGTGCAAGTCGCGGAAGCCAAATTGCATCGATTGTTCACTCAATGATCTGTGTCCTTCTGCTGAGTTAGATGAGAAATGATTTCCAATGGCTGACTAGGAAACGACTTATCTGGCTTCTGAAATCACTCAAGAATACATAACCTTGACAGGTGAAATCGTTCTATGTTAGACATCCGATTCATTCGTGAAAACATCGACCTAATCCGTGATAACCTGAAACGGCGACAGGATGATGAAAAATTGAAACAGTTTGAGTATCTTCTCAAGCTCGATGAGAAGGTAAAAGCGTTGAAGAAGGAAATTCAGGTCCTCAGGACTCAACGCAACAGACTCTCAAGAGAGATTGGTGAGCTGAAGAAATCGGGAAAGGATGATTCCAAGATTGTCAAGAAGGTAAACGCGGTAAATGAGAAGATCAAGACAATAGAGTCTGAAACAGATGAGATTGAACAAGAGCTCAGGGGTATCCAAATGAGCATCCCAAATATCCTCCATGAAAGTGTTCCATATGGTGTAGATGAGGAAGATAATGAAGTTGTGAAAGAATGGGGTGGTAGACCTGAGTTCGACTTTGAGTGTCGGAGCCATGTAGACTTGCTTGAATTATTAGATATAGGGGACATCCCAAGAGCTGCAAGACTTTCAGGTTCAAGGTTTTACTATTTGAAAAACGAACTAGTCTTGCTTGATATTGCTATGCAACAGATGGCACTAGAGATGCTCTTGAAGCAAGGATACACTCCAATCTATCCACCATTCATGATGCGACGGGAGCCCTACGAGGGTGTAACAGATCTTGCAGATTTTGAAAATGTCATGTATAAGATTGAAGGAGAGGACCTTTACTTGATTGCAACCTCAGAGCATCCAATGGCAGGAATGTATATGGGGGAGATATTTGAACCAACGGATCTTCCTCTCAAACTTGCCGGGGTGAGTACTTGTTTCAGAAAGGAGGCAGGTTCTCATGGTAAGGACACAAAGGGGATATTCAGAGTGCATCAATTCAATAAAGTTGAACAGTTTGTGTTCAGTCTGCCTGAAGAATCATGGAATATCCATGAAGAACTAATCAAGAATGAAGAAACCTTTATTCAAGCATTAAAATTGCCATACCGTGTGGTGAATGTTTGTACAGGAGATATTGGGATAGTAGCTGCAAAGAAGCTGGACCTCGAGTTCTGGTTTCCAGGACAACAAAAGTATAGAGAGGGCGGTTCATGCAGTAACTGCACGTCCTATCAAGCAACCAGGCTCAACATCAAATACCGTCTGAAGAAGGGAGGTACTGAGAAGGCATTCCTTCACACTTTGAACAGCACAATGATGGCAAATCCGCGGACAATGGTGGCAATCATTGAGAATTATCAGAAAGAAGATGGAAGTGTGGAAATTCCCAAGGCATTGCACAAGTATCTACCATCTGGAATGAAAGAGATAGTGTTTCAGAAGAAGTAATCAGTTACATATTGAGATTCTCTCTGATACTCAACACCTTCTCAGTGCTCCAATCCACATACTCGTCGCAGAGTTTCTTAGCAGGTCCACTACGGAGTTTACCTTTTGGTGGAACCCCACCTGAATCCATTGCGCGTAGGAATTTGCACTCAACTGATCCCCAGTTATCGGTGAAGTTGTTCATGAAGTCACTTATCACGGTACGTGCAAAACTCCGTCTTTCTTTGAAGTCCATTACTGGTTCATCACCGGTAGTCCCAGTTAGAAGGGCAAGAGCGAGGACTGCACCACTAGCAGCTCCACAGACTTCACCACACCCAGCAAAACCGCCCCCCAAGACTGATGCAACACGCATACAAGAGTCATTGAATCCTGGCAAGGATGATTCACGATTCACTCTCATAATTACACTTTCTGCACAGTTGAATGAACGTCCATTGTTCTGTTCCAAGGTTTGTTACTCCAGCATCGGCCGAAACTGAACCACTTCAAAAGCATTGCTTTGTTGTATCTTATCCTAACATCAAGCTTAATACGGGCTTTCTTAATGCCAAATCTGGGGAACATCATTGTCGGTTCAACAGACTTTTGAAAAATTAGTCTCCCTTGCTATCAAAAGGGAGGAGGAAGCTCACGATTTCTACATGAAAGCCGCTGAAGATTCAGAGTTGAAAGCATCTGCCAAATTGCTCAAGGATCTTGCAAGTCAAGAAGTAATCCATAAGCAGAAATTGGAAGAAGCACTCAAGGAAGGGGTTTGTGATACTTTCACTTGCAGCTCTGTTGAAGAGGTGGAAAAATTAGATTTGGATAAATATCTCGTCGATATACCACTTCTACCATCATCAGCACCACAAGATGTAGTGATTGTGGCAATAAAGAAAGAGGCCGCTGCTAATAGTTTCTATAAGGCGCTCTCTGAGCTAACAGGTAATTCATCACACAGATCTGTTTTTGAAACTCTAGCAAAAGAAGAAGAAGCTCACAAGACTAAACTGCAGAATATGTATGATGATATATTCCAACCAGACATGTGAGAGGGCCTTCTAAGGCCCTCCCACCGTATATTCTCATTTCACGAGTAGTCCTACGTCTTGTGTAATTTCTGTGCAGCAATGAATGTCAGACCACGTTTGGTCAGTTCCTCTGCAGTTCGATTCAGTGAATGATGTTTGTCTAGATAATTCCGTAGATTAAATGACATGTGACCTTGTTCAATGATGTCAGCTTTTGGTCTGAAGTAATCGAGGATGTCGCTAGGATATTCTCGTTTAGCGTCAATCTCAGGGACTGCACCTTCATGCTTAGCGCTTATGTTCTTCACATGGTCAGCAAGCTCAAGTAGCTCAGGAAGTCTATCGTAGGGTTGTCGAACGATGGATTTGTAGGTTTCAGTGATGTGGTGCTCGATTCTAACCACATCTTCAAAACCAAAGTCTTCCCGAACATATGCAGCCATTTCGATTGTCTTATTGTCTACACTATTTGAAAGATTGAAACCAATCAAAGGACTAGTACCATCATCTCGACTGAATAGTTTTGCAGTCAACAATGTCCAGAAACAAGCATAGGGATTATCATTCCCCATGTAGACAGATATCTTGAACTCCATGTCAATCCCAAGCTTGTGCATCATGTAACCTAACAGCACAGTACCAGGGTTGACGTTTAGGACCTGTTTTACACCATATGTTGTGTAGTAGTTGAGATACTCATCAGCCCATTTCAGTGGAAACTTGTTTGGCATCCCAACACCACCAAAATATCCAGTAATCGTATCTGGACCACCTAGATGTACATTGACAGGAGCACCATCTGTACCGGGATAAGTTCCCTTCGTATCTAGTGTTTCGACATAGGATGCACCGACTATCTGCATTCCAGCAGCAAACGCAATGACTTGGTCATCTGCGGTCTGCTCGGCCATGTTTCTAACACGAATGAAACGACCAGGCATGAGTTCATCTTTCTCGAGTGACTGCTTTGCCTCATCAATGAGCCAAGGGAAGTATTGACATGCACTTATCTCAAGAGTGACTGCAAAACTGTCATCGAACTTTGTGCTGTCAGCCTTGTCTCCAAGAATTTTCCGTCGATAATCAGGTATCGAAATGAATGCATCATCGTCACGTTGTTCCTGAAGCCAAGTGAGGTCCTTCAAATAAGCGGAGTCTTTTGCTTCAAGTTGAGAAAGAAGATTCTCAAGTTTTCTTGCTTCCTCAGCAGTCCTATTTATCTCATCCACGCCACCGTATTTCTCAATCACCTTGAGAAGATCGTTGACAAGTGGATTATCATCACGAAGAAGAAACTCGTTGATTTCTTTCAAACGATTACTATCGATTTTCAACTTTTGCCGGTCAGTCATATCAGGAGCATCCAATTTATTTAAGCAATTAAATATGGCCTAAACGACCACAGGTTCGGAGGATTTTACATCCTAAAAAACGATTCCGACATTAAAATTCCTCTACACTTCTATAGGCTTATTGACATATTCCTCTAGAAGCGCGAGTTATTGAGGGTTCACAGTACGGAGGTAGGATCTGATGGGTGGACCAATCAAGAGAGCTACTGCACCACCGATAGCAACCTGAGCTAGGTTTACAGTTACAAGCTCTCCAATAGCGACTGCTACCCCAAAAAGAATGACCTGTGCAACAAAGTATCCGGTCAACATGATAAATGCTGCAACTAGAACACCAACAATGTCCCATTTACTAAGCCAGACTTGTTTCTTAACTTTAAAGCTAAAAACGCCAATAGCCATACCTTCGAAACCCTTGACAATGAGGGTGATTGGTGCATAGAACGTGTAGCCACTAATCATATCGGCAAGCGCGGACCCAATTCCACCAGCAAAGAAACCACCAACGGGTCCGAGGAGAAGACCAGCTAGCATCACCATGGTATCTCCAAAGTTGAAGTAACCACTTGTTCCGGGATATGGAATCTGGATAACAAGAGTCATAATTGTTACAAGTGCAGTCATTATGGCAAGCAGAGCTATATTGATTGCAGAATTCTTACCTGATGGGTGAAAATACTCCATCTCCATCTTTTAGACACCTTCCACGGTACCAACACCTGTCCGATAAAAGAGGACGTATATAACCTTGAGCTTATGAGTGGAGTAACACTAGTGGTGAGCCGTTAACGGTCTTAACCACACTTTTTTAACAGACTAAACATAAGAACTAGTGTGCGCAGTCTGAATAATCAGCTGTTGCACTATCAGTATTGAGGTAGGGAACAATGTCAAAGAAATGGATACAGACTGCTGATTGGAAAAGCGAGAAACACGTTCCTGTGATTGAGATTAAGAAGGTCGAAGATGGAAAAGTCACTGTCATGGTTTCTGTTGGCAAGGAGATTGCACATCCTAACACAACAAATCACCACATAAAATGGTTGGATCTTTTCTTCTGGCCAGAGGGAGAGAACTTTCCTTGCGAGATCGGATACGCAACTTTTGATCACCACGGAGAAAGTGCAAAAGGTCCTGATACTAATGGAATCTATAGCGAACCTGTTGCCAATTTTGTCTTCAAGACCGGTAAACCAGGTACCTTGATGGCAACATCCTATTGTAATATTCACGGTCTCTGGAAGAGTGAAGCTGAACTAAAGCTCTAAAGTTCATTGACGAATTAGATTGAATTGTTCAGTTCACTCAACGACAATTCAAAACGACGTTACCACACACTCGATGAAGTGCTTATGATGGAAGTAAAGTAAGCACTTCATGCTGATTTTTCCTCTGCTGCAATTTCTCCTAATTATCTGTTCGTAGAATCCAAGTGACTAATTCTGCAGTCATCTGGTTTTCATTCAAGAATTGGTCCCGATAATCTGACCGTTTGAAAGCAAGCAATACATTCTGCATTCCGGGATCAAATCCGATTATACGCACTGCCTTTTCCAGTACATTTGGGCTAAATGCGACTTTCGATAGTAGCAAAGCGAAACCGAAGAAACCTATGAAGAAAAAAGGCCAGAAAGAGATTGGACGAGCTCTTGCGAGTCTATCACCGATAATTAGTAGACTAAAGACTACAAAAGCCATGAGAAGTCCATCTAAAATCAGGCACAGAGATTGGTATCTATCAGTACCATCATCTGGATTGGCATGGTCCTCGCAAACTTGAATTGGGAGTACTTTAATCTCAGAAAGTTGTTGGTCATATCTATGTCGTACGTAAGGACCGTAAGTATACCCCCATGAGCGTCGTAGATCTTGTTTCCCATCCTTGACGATTTTCATACGGACAACTTTAGTTGCAGGAGCTCCACAGACTGGACAGGTCTTGGGAAAACGTGCCTTCAGAAAATCAACCCTGACAAGTGGCTCATGAAAAAATTCTTTCCGAGGACTCACGAATTGGACCTCCATTTTTCATCTTTTGGTTTGATGTGTAAAGAGTGTATCGAACAGTGCTGTTTATGGGACATCTTTATTTTCAACCTCTTCTAGGTAAAGACCATGTATTATGGTGAGAAGGTCCGTCTAAGGGCACTTGAGATGGATGATCTTGAAGACATTTTGAAACACTGGAACAACCTCGAGTTGCGACAGTATTTGAACCACCAGATACCTATGTCCAAACAAGCAGAACGCCAGTGGTTGGAGCGCGCTACTACGATGGATCCTTGGCGAGATGGTGGAATGACACTGGCTATTGAGGAAAAGAAAACTGGTGAGTTTCTTGGAACAGTGAGTCTCTTCAATATCTCCAAGCAACACAAACGAGCTGAGTTGGGAATTGCGATTCACAATCCAGAGAATCTTGGGAAAGGTTATGGTACAGACTCAACTCGTGTGATGCTCTGGATTGCGTTCCATATTCTAGGGCTCAATAGTGTCTTTCTCATTACACTAGATATCAATGAGCGTGGACAACGGGCCTATGAGAAGGCGGGTTTCAAGAATGTAGGAGTTCATCGTCAGGCGGCTTTCGTAAAAGGTGCGTTTCAAGACTTTATTATGATGGACATACTCAAAGAAGAGTTTCTCAAAGAGTATCCTCCTGGAACTGAAGTTGGTAAACCTTGAGTTAATCTACGAGTGAAGCACAACAATCAATAAGAAGTCGAAACGTTAAGTCGCCTAATTATATCCAGAATCGTACAAGGAGACAGACCTGATGCCTGATGCAACTCTTGAAAATCGTTCAATCAATACTATTCGTTTCTTGTCTGCAGATGCTGTTCAACGTGCAAATTCAGGGCATCCAGGAATGCCAATGGGCGCAGCTGCACTGGCATATACCCTATGGACTCGACATCTTCGCTTTAACCCAAAGAATCCAGACTGGTGGGACCGAGATCGTTTCATCCTCTCTGGTGGTCATGGATCAATGCTGCTCTATTCCTTATTGTATCTGACTGGTTACAAAATCAGTAAGGAAGATATTATGGAGTTCAGGCAATTAGGCAGCAAGACTCCAGGTCATCCTGAGAACTTCTGCACTCCCGGAGTTGAAGTCACCACAGGACCACTTGGGCAAGGTCTTGCAAACTCAGTAGGTATGGCGATAGCAGAGGCTCATTTAGCAGCTATTTTCAACAGACCAGACCACAAGATAGTGGACCACTATATCTATGCCATTGTTACAGATGGAGATCTGATGGAGGGGCTCTCTTCTGAGGCGGCTTCTCTTGCTGGACACCTTCGTCTTGGTAAGTTAATACTCCTATATGATGACAATCTCATCTCAATTGATGGAAGTACGAATCTGACATTCTCTGAAGATAGAGGAGCACGTTTCGAAGCGTTTGGATGGCACATTCAACATATCAATGATGGGAATGATGTAGATGCGGTAGACAAAGCCATCGAGAACGCTAAGAAGGATCCTCGACCATCGCTGATTCTCTGTAGGACACATATTGGGTACGGTATGCCCAACAAACAGGACACTGCAAAAGCACATGGTGAACCTGCAGGTGAAGAAGAACTAGCAGGTGCCAAGAAGAAACTTGGTTGGCCTCAAGAACCAATGTTCTATGTCCCTGATGATGTTCTAGATTATTATCACAAGATAGGGAAAGGCGGAGCTGAAAAAGAGAATGAGTGGAACAAGCAATTTGATGCATACAAGAAGTCGTATCCCGAACTAGCAGCTGAACTAGAACGAAGAATGAAAGGTGAACTCGCGGAGGGATGGGACAGTGAATTACCAAGTTTTAGTGCAAAGGAAGGCCCTCTCGCAACACGAGGTGCTTCTGGAAAAGTCATCAACGCTCTCGCCCTCAAATTGCCAGAGATGATTGGCGGTTCTGCCGATCTGACTCCATCAAACAAAACATGGATTAATGATAGCCCCTCATTCCAAGCGGATTCACCTACTGGACGAAATATTCACTATGGTGTGCGCGAGCATGCAATGAGTGCGACCGTGAATGGAATGGCAGCTCATGGGGGATTGATTCCATTCTGCGGGACATTTCTCATATTCTCGGATTATATGCGTCCTGCAATCCGTTTGTCAGCACTTTCTAAATATAGAAGCATCTGGGTCTTTACACACGATAGCATCGGTGTTGGAGAAGATGGCCCTACTCATCAACCAGTAGAACAGATAGCATCATTGAGAGCTATTCCAGAACTTGTTGTGATAAGACCAGGAGATGCAAATGAGGTGGTCGAAGCATGGAAGATTGCTATAGAACGAATTCATGGTCCAACTCTCATGGCACTCACAAGACAAAATATTCCTATCTTGGACCGGAGTAAATTTACTCCTGCATCTGGTCTACGGAAAGGTGCATACGTGCTTGCGGATCTCGGAGAGAAGCCAGAGATTATTCTGATGGCTACTGGTTCTGAGGTTTCATTGATTGTGGAAGCTGGAGAGAAATTGCATGCAGAAGGAATTAGTGTACGGCTTGTTTCATTCCCAAGCTGGGAATTGTTTGAGAGTCAGAGCCAAGAGTATCGTGATTCTGTGCTTCTCCCCAATGTTAAAACTCGTCTTGTTGTGGAGGCAGGAGTTTCTCAGGGTTGGAAGAAATGGGTGGGTGATATAGGCGACATCATTGCAGTAGACAAATTCGGGAAATCTGCACCCTCGGAGGCAGTCTTCAAAGCCTATGGATTCACTGTGGAGAATGTCCTCGAAAAGGCGCGAGGGTTACTTGGTAAGTGATTGAGTCCATCAAAGGATTTTAAGTGTTCATAAACCTTTAAACGTGATATTATGGATTTATAGGCCTTTTACGTATGAGGTCGAACCCTTGCTGTTCAACACTCCTTTAATAGTAATAATTCACGGATTATCTTGGTGATTTAATGAACACATACAAAAAAACATCAATTGCACTCTTTGCTCTCATGATAATTGGGATGGGAGTGCCGCTTGCTGCCGCGCAGGGCACAGGAATTCTATACCAACACTCCGCTGGTATCGTATCACTAGAAACAGATGATATTGCTATCAAGGTCACAGGAAACGATCAAGCCCCACACTTTCACTGGTGGGACCCTAACACTCCAACTATAGACTATCATGTCATGTTTGCCAGAATGTTTGAGGCTAATGACACCAACGCAAATGATGTCTACGACAATGGCGTTGACACAATGATTGGTGCTCCATTCGCACTTCCTACAGCAGGGTGGGACTTCAGTGGTTTTGAAACTGTGGAAGATGATGGAAACACTACCGAAGTGCATTTCAACTTCACCACAGAAGCAACCTTTGATCCCCGTCCAGAAGGCACAGGGATGGACTATGGTAACCTACCCAGTCTACCAGCCTTCGATGTGAATGTGAGTGTCAATGTGCACATGTATCTTGAAAGACCGGGTGAGTTCAAGTTCGATCTTATTGTTGAAGGTTGGAGCTGGACCTACGAGGATTCTCTCCTTGTTCTCATGTTCACAGTGACTGAGAGTGCCCATGGACAGAATCAAGGTGATACGGACCCATCCGGATTCCAGCGAGATGGTACAAAGTTCCAGTTTGAGAACGGGTACTTTGAGTATAATGAAACAGCTCTTGCAGCAAACAACAGTCTGCAGGTGAAAGCCAGCTATGGTGAACCCTCAGGAGACTATTCAGGTAATGCTATCTTTCTCTCCTTCGAGAACTTCGGTAATGAAACTCTTGAGTATGACCCAATTCTTGGTATTCTTCCCTCCGAATCAGGTCTTGTGCTTGATCCGATGACTCTTGGAATAGTGGCTGGAGCCGCAGTCATAGTAATCCTGGCAGTTGTACTGCTCAGGAAACGTTAGTAGTACACCATCAGAGGAAGCAGACTAGTCTGCTTCCTCACCCCTCTTTTTGTAATCTTAAATTCAATAAATTATCATTATATTAGAGATTAATTATATATGAATAGTAGTTCGAAATGATCTCGGGGCCACTTTCATACTACAATCTACTTGGACGAGGCCTAGATAGACATGAGCAACGAATTCGAAGACGTCCGTATACTAGACAACTTTTACCAGAGAAACGAAGAGAAGGACACCTAGTTCTTTTTCTTCTTGATTTCTAACACTTTAACAAGCATTGCATAGTACTTGCCGATAGTAGCTTTGGAGATGTCCATCACATCAGCCAATGATTGTTGGGTGAGTCGATAGTCGGTCAGAATACCAGCAATATAGATTGCTCCAGCGATGATTCCGTCTGCATTTTGCTCCGTTAGGATATCCTTTGTTCTGCGATCATCCAAGATAGCCAGACATCTTGTGTAGGTCTGCTCCGGAAGGTCCAGTTCAGTAAGAACTTGCTTTGCTAATTGTTTTGTTTCTTCATATCTAAATTCGGTCATAAAACGCACCTTTCTTAGTTAGTATATAAGATGATGGTAAAATATCGCTCTTGTATTGTATATAAGGCGGCAGATTTCATTGACCAAAAGCTATATTAGTTAGGTTCCGAACTAGTTGATTAGGTTCCGAACTAGTTGAGGCTGTTTCCGTTGGATGAGAAAGATATCAGAGAGATGTGTCTGAACCTGTTGGATACAGGCTGGCCAGCATATCTAACAACGGTTGATGAGAAAGGATATCCTCAGACCCGGGCGATGTTCAATCTTCGAAACAAGGAACGATTCCCAAAACTGACATCGATTTTCGATGAGCACAAGGACGATTTCTTGATTATTTTTACGACCAATACAAGCTCTACAAAAATCGAGGATATTAGATTAAGACCCAAAACCTCGGTCTACTACTGTAATCCTGATGACTGGCAAGGGGTTATGTTTGGAGGAGAGATTGAGGTTGTTGAAGATTCGGACCTGAAGAAGAAAATGTGGCATGAGGGGTGGGAAAGATACTACCCCAAGGGGTACGATGACCCTGACCATACCGTATTGAAAATCATACCAAAGGTAGCTAGGGGCTGGACTGGTAGTAGTACATTCAAACTAGAACTAGGTGATGTACAATGATGTCTCAGAGATCAGGCGGTTTTCTAGTAACGCAGATTCATCATCTTGGAAGGAGAGTCTTCTCAGAACTATTGAAGGAGCGCGGTCTCGACATCGGTCCAGGACAGGGGAGAATCCTGTTTGCACTTTGGCAAGAGGATGGAGTGCCAATAAACAAACTAATCAAGAAGACACTTCTTCGAAAATCAACGCTGAGTGAGCTGTTAGACAGTCTTGAGAGTGCCAGACTTGTTAGACGTGTACAATCAGAGGAGGACCGTCGTAAGGTTCTGATTGAGTTGACTGAGAAGACTAGACAAATGCTGAACGTATACATTGAGGTTTCAAAGAAGATGACCAATATCTTCTACAGAGGCTTTCAACCTGAAGAGATGGACCAGTTTGAAACGTATCTTCAGCGAGTTTTGGATAACTTAGTAAAACACGAGGAACAATAATCCAACTGCAGCCCTGTACTAGGAGGTTGTGTAATTGGTGAGTAAAGTCATTCTCTTGGGGACTGGAACTCCAAATCCAGAGGTAGACAAGTCCGGACCCTCGGTGGCAATAACAGTTGACGAGTCTGTGTACATCATAGATTTCGGAACTGGTGTGGTAAGAAGAGCAGCAAAAGCAGGCATCCAAGTGACTAAGCTCACCAGAGCATTTCTAACACATCTACACTCAGACCATACTATCGGATACCCAGACCTCATCTTCACTCCAGGGGTTGCTGGAAGGACTGAGCCTTTGGAAGTGTATGGGCCAAAGGGTCTCACTGACATGACTAGACACATCATGGCTGCTTATGAGGTGGATATCAATGAACGTGTTCTTGGCTTAGAACCCGCTGAGAGATTTTCATATATTGTGAATACACATGAGATATCCGAGGGGCATATCTACCAGGACGATTTCATTGAGATTGAGGCATTCCAAGTCGATCATGGTTCATTGGAATCATATGGATACAAGTTTGAAGCTCCCGATAGAACAGTTGTAATTTCAGGAGATACAAGTCCTACTCAGAATCTTGTTGATATTGCGAAGGGCTGTGACGTTCTGATTCATGAGGTGTATTCTGCGGTTGGACTAGAGAGTCGGCCAGAAGGTTGGCAGAAGTACCATTCAACAGTTCATACATCATCACATGAATTAGCCGAGATAGCCAATCTGGTTAAGCCGGGATTGCTAGTGATGTATCACCAACTTCTATGGGGGCAAACAGAAGAGGACCTGATATCAGAAGTGTCAGAACAATATAATGGAGAAGTCGTGTCGGGGCATGATTTGGATGTGTTTTAATCAGAGATCCATTAAAGTTCCATTGTGCATTATTCTAGTTGATGGCACATTGCTGTGGTGAAAGAATGCACTTCGATGATGATGATCTATGGGAAGAAGAAGATTGGGATGACGATGAGTGGAATGATGATGACGATTGGTAATATTCAACTTTTGTGGATTCTCAATCTAGAAATCTATCATCACCGAGATAATCGTGCTTTTCAGAACAGAACGAGTCAGTAAGCCACCCGGAAGTAGCATCTAATCGATTGTCAAACTCAGGAACAAAGGGTTTGATATCGATGAGTGGAGTGTCATTCAGCATGTCGGCCCCCTTAAATATCACAATATTCTCTTTGATTTGGATTATCTTGCCAATAGAGAGTCCTATAGGATTAGGACGCGATGGTGCGCGCGTGGAGAAAAGACCTCTTTCCTTTGTTTCCAGATATGGTATGATTTTCAATTTGTGAGGTCGGACTTTATGAAACCAGTACAATAAGATGACGTGCGAGAATCCATCCAATGAATCAAGTCCCTCAGAGAATTCTGGGAACACTTCAACTTCAGCAATTGTGTCAGACTTGCTTGATTGGATTGGAATTTTATCACTAGATTTGAATGGTGTTCTAATCACACCAATTGGGTTAATCTCTAGACACATGATTCACACCTGTAGTTCTTATTTGGATAGCCATTGATAAAAGGAGAAGGGTTCTAAATTGACTTATGGTCGCACAAATCCAAACACTCTCAGATGACCTAATTGATGATGTGCTCAGTATTCTATCAGAGGATTCACTATCCAATATCGTGTTGATTGCTGATTGTACACAACTGAAAGATTGGTGCGATGTTCGGGTATTAGTGGAAAATGGCAGAATTGATGCTATGTTTTCACTCTACAGTGATTTGGATTTCTTGGCAACAGCATTTTGGTGCAGGAATGTGGAGTCACTACGACAAATAATGGAAGATTATTCAGAAAGGTTGGTTGGAAAAGAGTTCATAGCAATCTGTACGAAAGAACAACTTGATCAATTTGGCGAAGCTTGTGTAATTCTGAAACCAATTGAAGAAAGACAGATGATTGCTGACAGAACAACGCAACTTCAATGTGATTGCAAGACAAAGCCGGTCAGGCTTTCTATGAAGGATGTTGAACAGCTCAAAGAGCTATACCGACTAAGTGGTACGCCAGCATGGACCCCTAATGCTATGAACCTTGGACCATTCTATGGAATTATAGAGGATGACCAATCAATAATGGCTGTCGCGGGAGTGCATTATGTCACTCCTTACGGTACAGAGATAGGAAATATCGCTACACATCCAAAGCATAGAAGAAAGGGGTACGCTGCAGCATGCTTGAAAGCAGTTGTGGAAGAAGTTCTTGAGAATTCGGAACAAGTAATTCTACATTATTTTGCGGAAAACACTCCAGCCCAGAAACTATACGAGAACATGGGATTTGAGTATTCAAAAGCAGATCCAGTTTATTTTGTTCAAGCAACATGTACAGGGTAATAAAATGAGTAGATACAGAAAGAATCAGTAGCACAACAACTACTTACTAGAGGATACTTCAAAAGATGGATGAGGAATTATTTTGTCAATCACGAGATACCGTTTGTATCTCTCTATGTTTCGCAATTCCAATTTTCTTAGAAGATGTTGGAATTCAGATTTTAATAGATTATTCGATATTTTAATTCTAGGAACATCCTCGATGGTATCAATCTTTGAGAACTGGAAATGGTAATTCCTCTCCTTACTCTCTAGATAAACGTGATACAAGTACATTCCAATTGATGCAATCGGATTCTCTGTCTTCTTGAACCGATCCAATTGAGGATGGTATCTATATCCCTTAGTTTTACCTTGAAGCACCTTCTGGGCAAGCAGGGACTCTCTCCATAGGGCTACTAAGCCCTTTGTGTCAAGATACTTCGGATGAATACTCCATAATCTCATTGGTAAAGTCAAATATAGAAGGGGTGCTTATAGCCTATTAGTCATTTCAACTTGTGAGAGAGTCCGCCAGTGAGGAGAAACTACGTTGAAAGTTGAGAAGCGAGATAAGAGAGTAGTGGATTTTGATGATTCCAAGATAGAGGCTGCTATCACGAAAGCATTCGAATCAATCAGTGCAGATACAGGTCCTGTCCGAGGACTGACAAAAGAAGTTGTTCAAATAATTCGTGAACAAGAACGAAACGTCATCCACATCGAGGAGATTCAGGACATTGTTGAAGACACGCTAATGCTACGTGGTTTCACAGATATTGCTCGACGCTATATGAAGCATCGTGAGAAACACCATGAGGCTCGTAGAATTCTCCAGATGATGGGGGTTGTAGATGATCTCAAGTTTGGTCCAAACGCAGCAACTGTGCTATCAAGATACCTTCTGAAGGATGAGGAGGGTAATCCAACTGAAACTCCATCACAACTATTTCGTAGAGTGTCTGGAGCAGTAGCCAGCATTGAGAAGAAGTATGACAAGAGTGCGGATGTGAAAGAATATGATGACCTCTTCTATTACATGATGGCAAACCTCGAGTTTCTACCCAACAGTCCAACCCTCTTCAATGCAGGAACTGAGATTGGCCAGTGTAGCGCATGCTTTGTACTTCCGATTGAGGATAATATGAATTCAATATTCACATCACTCCATCACATGGCGATTGTTCAGAAATCAGGTGGAGGTACAGGATTCTCTTTTTCTAGATTGAGACCTGCGGGATCCACAGTTGGGACTACTGGAGGAGTGGCTAGCGGCCCAATTTCATTCATGAAGGTGTATGATACTGCCACAGAAATTATTAAACAAGGAGGCAGGAGGCGTGGGGCGAGTATGGCCATCCTTCGTTGCGATCATCCAGACATTATGGAGTTCATTTCGTGCAAATCTGACAAAGCGTCTTTCAGGAACTTCAACATCTCAGTCGCCATTACAAAGCCGTTTCTTGAGGCTTTGTACCAGGAGAAGGAAATTGGTTTGATAGCACCTCACACCAATGAGTTGATTCAAAATATAAGTGCAAGAGCAGTTTTTGATGCAATCGTGCACAACGCATGGAGTACTGGAGATCCAGGTCTTGTATTCATTGACCGAATGAATGAGGAACATCCGCTGAATGGAGATCTTATAGAATCAACTAACCCGTGTGGCGAAATGCCCTTGTTGCCCTATGAATCATGCGTATTGGGAAGCATCAACCTCTCAAAAATGGTTCTCGATGGTGATATCAATTGGCCTAGGCTCGAAGAGGTTGTCAGACTCGCAGTTCGTTTTCTAGATAATATCATAGACCTCAATGTGTATCCGGTCAAGGAGATTGAATACGGAACCAAGGCTAATAGGAAGATTGGACTCGGTATCATGGGTTTTGCGGAGTTCCTAATAGAACTAGGAATCGCCTATGACTCTGTCAAGGGACTGGAAAAGGCTGAAGAGGTTATTGCATTCATTCGACGGAAAGCTGAACGTGCATCAGCTGACCTAGCAAAAATCAGAGGGAATTTTGAGAATTTTGCTTTGTTGAAGAAACGAAACAAATGGAAACGAAATGCGTCTCTAATCACTATTGCACCAACGGGCAGCATCAGTCTAATCGCGCAGACCAGCAGTGGTATCGAACCACTTTTTGCAATAGCCCATAGCAGGATGCTTGCCGAAGGAATCCATCTTAGTGAGGTTAGTCCGCTTTTTGAGAAGGTAGCCGTGGAGAGAGGATTCTGGAATGATAATATTGAGCATGAAGTAGCAAGAACAGGTTCAGTGCAACATATAGATGGAGTACCCGATGATGTCAAACAGGTATTCAAAGCAGCACAAGAGATAGATCCCGAGTGGCATCTTAGGATGCAGGCCGCCTTTCAGAAACATACTGACAATGCAGTCAGTAAGACCACAAATCTACCTAATAGTGCCACAACTGAGGATGTTGAACAAATATTCTTGTTGGCCGATAAGCTTCAACTCAAGGGAACGACTGTGTTCAGGGATGGGTGTCTAGGCGGAGTTCAGGTCCTGTATACAGGATGCTATAACTGTGATTCATAGGTGAATATCAGAAATAAGGAGTTCATTGTCCCCTTCGAATCTCTTCAGAAACAATTGCACGTCTGGTATTAATCAGCATATTATAGGTCCGCTTGAGATCTTTTTCTGCATCATAGAACCATAGTTGTCTGGCTGTCATCCATTTGGTTTTCAATTCTCTAAAACTATGTGATAATACTGTATAGTTCTTCTTCACATTCATAAGTGGAATAGCAACGTCTCTACTCATCTCACGAAGGACACGTATCTTTTCCTCTAACGGAGTCAGGTCTCTAGAAAGTGTCTGCTCAAATGCATGTTTGAGATGATTGGCGCCATCCAAGTTAATAATCCTAAGACGTGTCCAGCGTAAAGCAATGCCTCCATTCTCACGAATCAGTCTGCTGAAATCATTTGAATCAATCAATATTCGTTCATCTTCTGATCCCAGAACTCTTCTTTGTTCCTTAGCCCTGAGAAGTGGAAAGAGAATCAATCCAGGTCTTAATCTGATGCCTGTTGTTTTCTTGATAAGTCGTTCAACACGCTTCTTTTGTTGTGCCGTTGGGTTGCTATAGGAGAATGAAACTACTGAAAATACTCGATCCGAATATTCATCCTCAAGTCTTTTCCGAGTTTTGGGTATCTCGCGAGTCTTGATGAATGAAACAAACGATTGGGATTGAAGAATCGCTTCATGACTCTCTGAATATCCTTGAACGATAAACAGACCTCTTCGAACCTTCTCAACACCAGCGAGAGACATTAGTTTCTTAGAGGTATCCTTGATACCCTCAGGTAACCCGAGTAAAATGACTAGTCTGGAATCACTCTTGAGTTTGGGTTTTGCCAGAGCGATTTCATCTATACTTGCTTCGGTCATCGTGAGCTACACAATTGTCCTTTATACAGCGGCAGAATTAATTCCAATGTCATAGGTGACACATCTACGCGACTATCATATTCGTTAATATCTTTGTCTAGCGTATTTAAATACCCATATCAATGTATTTTCTTTTGATATAATCATATTTATTTTTTAAAGGATTAATAGGCCCTTTTAGAGTATTTAAAGTAATATGAGTGTTATAAAAAATATTAGACATCTTTTACACTTGATTCGTGTGACACGAGCGTGAGGTGGCATCAATGCACTTCGATGATGACGATGTATGGGCTGAAGATGGCGACGATGACTGGGAAGACGACGACGATAGTGACGATTGGTGAGTCCAAGTCGTTTAATCTTTCTTGATAGCAATTCGTTCAATCCGACCCCAAACAGGATATGATTGCTATGGCAAAGAAGAAACCAGCAAAGAAAACAAAGACTGAAGCACCAGCTAAGAAAAAGAAGAAATAATATCAAAAGATCGGGAGAAGTCTTTCGGGACTCCCCGGTCTTCTTCTTTCTTTTTATCATAAGCTCTATTTTGCATTTTTTATCTCATCTACTGCCTCAGGGTTGACCAATGAGGAAGTATCCCCCGGGTCTTCTCCTAAGTAAGCTGCACGAATCATTCTACGCATCACCTTTGCATTCCTAGTTTTAGGCAAGTCAGAAACGAACAGGACTGCTCTAGGTGTTAGTGGTTTTCCCATTGCCGTGGCTACTGACTGTTTCAGTTCTTCTCTCAATAGCTCTGATGGTTCAACCCCTGGGACAAGTACACAGAAAACAACTAGTTCATTGAGCTTTATCTTGTGCGGAACACCTATTGTTGCAGCTTCAGCAACTGCAGGATGGCTGACTAGGACTGATTCTGCTTCCGCAGGTCCGAATCGCTTGCCTGCGACCTTAATGATGTCATCAGAGCGACCGAGTATATACCAGAGTCCATCCGAGTCAATCGCTGCAAAGTCACCGTGGACCCACGTATTCTTCCAACGAGACCAGTATGTATTTTCATATCGTTCGGAGTTTTTCCAAAATCCCCGTGTCATCCCTATCCACGGAGATTTGATGACCAGTTCTCCTACCTTATTTCGAATAGGTTTGCCATCCTCATCGAACACATCAGCATCGATTCCTGGACATGGACCAGAGAATGCACAAGCCTTGAGGGGTAATAGAGGATTGCCCATGACAATGCCTCCTGAGATTTCTGTCCCACCTGAATAGTTAATGATTGGGACCCTTTTCTTCCCAACTTTTTCAAAAAGCCACATCCAAGGATCAGGATTCCATGGCTCACCCGTTGAAGCAAAGTAACGGAGTGAAGACAAATCATGTGGTTTGACCGGGCCTTCGCCATGGGTCATCAGGAGTCGAATTAGAGTAGGTGATACACCCAATATCGACACCTTGTGTTTCTCAACTATCTCCCATAGACGGCCGGGTCCAGGATAATCAGGGGCGCCATCTAAAATAAAGAAAGTACCTCCTAGAATCAATGCTCCAAATATTAACCACGGGCCCATCATCCAGCCTAGGTCAGAATTCCACCATATTATTTCACCAGGATGTAAGTCAGTACCAAATGACATGTCCTGAGCTGCCTTGATAGGAAATCCACAGTGAGTGTGAACAGCGCCCTTAGCAAGTCCAGTGGTGCCAGATGTATAGATTATCATCATTGGTGATTCAGCATCGGTGATCTCCGTTTCTGCAGATTCTGATTGACCAGAGATGAGTTCGTCCCACCAATGGTCCCGGCCGGGTTTCATTTCAATTGATGTTCCTGTTAAATTCAAGACAATCATATGTTTCAGTGATGGAATACTAGTGGCAACCTCATCTGCAATTGGTTTCATTGGAATAATCTTACCTCTGCGGGCAGACCCATCAACTGTGAATATTGCCTTAGCATCAGCATCCCCCAAACGGTCAACGATTGCACTCACTCCAAATCCTGAGAATAATGGAAGGATTATACCACCAATTTTGGCTATAGCTAACAGTGCGACCACAGTTTCAGGAACCATAGGCATGTAGATTCCGATAGGGTCTCCAACTCCCAAACCAATTGAACGAAGCGCGTTTGCAGTCTTGTTTGCCTCTCGGTATAATTCACTATATGTCATTGTGCGAGTCGTACCATCCTCTCCCTCCCAGATCAATGCTGATTGGTTCTCAGTAGGTGTGTTCATGTATTTGTCCAAACAATTGTGAACAATGTTCATCTTCCCGTTAACACACCAGTGTGGCCATGCAATTCCTTTGGAGAGGTCCACAACTTTTTCATATGGTTCATAAAATTCAATGTTAAGATATTTTAGAAGAGCATCTGTAAACCACGCTACATCTTCTGTTGAACGTTTCATGAGCTCATCAAAGGTTTCTATCCCATAAAGTTTCATGAATCTTGTAAGGTTAGCCTGTTGTATTTGTTCTAAAGATGGCTGCCAGATAATCTCGCCACCAAACTCAAAGGTTTCTTTCAAAGGACACGCTCCTATCAGCTTAGAACCTGAAACTATAACCCGTCCAAGATGTGAAATCACCTATTTCACGATAGTGATTCGTAAGACTCGGAAGTTAGAGAGATAGTTTGGACTTGTTCACTGCATGTTTCGTGATCTCAAGATTGCAAGACTTCTTCGCCCTACACCAATCTTCACATTTCTGTGCGAGTTCTTCCTCGTGATACAATAGATCACATTCTTCGCACAGAAACAGGCTATTCACTCTCTTTGTCATAAAGAAACCTCTAGTTTAGTCCTCATTAAGTTGATGATATATCGATGACTTTATATGAATCAAGATTCAATATTATAGTGAATCAGGATTCATTTAAAAAAGGTGTGAATGATGACAAGAATCTGTGTTACTTCATCAGGGCCAACATTGGATTCAATGGTTGACCCTCGATTTGGTAGGTGTGCGTACTTCATAATTGTAGACCCTGAAACATATGACTTTGAGGCTGTGTCAAATGAGGCTGCAATGGCCTCTGGTGGTGCAGGAATCAGGGCAGCTCAGACTGTGGCTTCCAAGAATGTTGAAGCAGTCCTCACCGGTAGTGTAGGCCCTAATGCGTTTCCTGCACTTCAGGATGCAGGGATTAGAATACTTGCTGGCGTTTCAGGTACAGTCAAGTCAGCAATAGAAACCTATAGCAAGGACGGATTCCAGGAGCTAGCTACTCCTGGTCCTGCTAACGTTGGAAAGGGTCAAGGTGGTCCTGGTCGTGGTCTTGGAATGGGTTATGGCGGTGGCATGGGAATGGGCCGTGGTATGGGTCGGGGAGGCGGTGGCGGACGAGGCCGTCGTAGAGGGGGCCAAAACTGGTGACGACTAGAATACTTATTCCAACCGAGGATAGGGAAGGTACTGAAGCCGCTGAACATTTCGGAAGAGCTCCTTACTTTGCAGTGATTGATCTAGATGACAATGGAACTGCAATTGAGATGAAAGTGCACCCGAATACAGGTGAGCATTCGGGCGGCCGAGGTCATGCGCACATCAACGTCCAGAAGTATCAACCCCGTGCTGTAATTGTCCAGGGAATGGGACCTCGTGGAATCATGAGTTTTCAAGCCCTGAATATTGCAGTTCTTAGAGCAAACAGTAAATCCATACAGGAGATTATTCAAGCCTATCGTCAAAACGCGTTAGAGGAATTAACTGAAGGCTGTGCTGACGCCCACCACAAATGAATGTGGGTAAATATATTATGGGTGTGATTTATTGATTATTACAGTTGCATCTGGAAAAGGTGGTACTGGCAAGACTACAGTTGCTGTGAATATGGCTCTATCAATTGGGGCTACGAATCTGCTAGATTGTGATGTTGAAGAACCAAATGTACACACTCTTCTTCACCCCACTAAACTACAGACATCCTCAGTGACCGTTCCAACCCCGTTGGTCAATCAAGACAAGTGTACTCTTTGCGGCAAGTGTGCAGAATTTTGTCAGTTCAATGCAATCTTTGTGGGTAAGACAAAGACAATGATCTACGAAGAAATGTGTCATTCCTGTGGCGGATGCAAATTGGTTTGTCCAGATGATGCAATCACTGAGGTAGAGAGGTCAATTGGAAAAATACACCAATCATCTATAGGGCAAACTCATTTGGTCTATGGAGAACTTTCTATCGGGGAACCAATTGCGACTACTCTAATAAAGGCTGTAAAAGAGCAGGTCAAGGCTGATGCAATCAACATCCTTGATGCCCCTCCTGGAACAGCTTGTCCTGTTATTGAAACAATGAGGGAGAGCGACTACCTAGTTTTGGTTACTGAACCAACACCCTTTGGCCTTCATGATTTGTCCATGGCAATTGATGTAGTTCGCGAACTGAAAATACCATTTGGTGTGGTAATCAATAGGGCTGGTATCGGTGATGAGGGAGTTACTGAATTCTGCAAAAAGAACGATGTTCCTCTACTATTAGAGATCCCATTCAATAGACAAATTGCTGAGCTCTATTCTCGTGGGATTCCATTTGTGGAAGAGATGCCTGAATGGCGTCAACAATTCAAGGACTTGTTTAATCATATTGTGGAGTTGATACAAAATGGTGAATGAGATAGCAGTAATCAGTGGTAAGGGCGGTACTGGAAAAACAACTGTATGTGCAGCCTTAGGTGTGATTGCTGAGGATGTAGTCATGGCTGATTGTGATGTTGATGCCCCGGATCTCCATATCCTCCTGAGTCCTTCAATAAAGACAGCAACTGAATTTGTGGCATCAAAAGTTGCAGTGATTGATGAGGACCTATGTACAGAATGTGGAATTTGTGAAGAAGCATGCAGATTCAGTGCGATTACTGATTCAAGAGTAGATCCTATCTCGTGTGAGGGTTGTGGTGTATGTGAGTATGTTTGTCCTGAGGATGCCATCCAGATGGTAGAACGTCAATCTGGTAATCTCTATGATTCGGACACTAGAATCGGTCGAATGGCTCATGCAAAACTCCTACCAGGCGAAGGAAATTCTGGAAGACTAGTTACTGAAGTTCGAAGATTAGGCACAAAAATCGCTACAGATAATGGAATATCCACTGTTCTCATTGATGGATCTCCAGGTATTGGCTGTCCTGTAATTGCCACTGTGACCGGAATAAAACTAGGCATTATCGTCACAGAGCCCACAATGTCTGGTATTCACGACATGCGACGAGTCCTAGAACTGCTTGGAAAGTTCCGCGTTAAAGCTACCGTGATAATCAACAAGTTTGATTTGAACCTGGAAAATACAAAGGCTATAGAAAAATTCTGTAGAGAAAATGATGCAGAGATTCTTGGAAAATTACCATTCGACCCAATAATGACAAAGTCTATGGTTGCAGGAACGACACTTCCAGAGTTTTCACCTGAACATGAATTAGTAAAAATGCTGGAAAAGATGTGGAAAAGGGTTGAGAGTATTGTGAAATCGAGTCAATAGTACTGATTACTGTGGGGAATCCCATCTCTGCCATCGAAGTTTCGACGATCCACATTTTGGACATACGTTGCGTTTGTCCTTTTCCATGTCTAGTCGATAGTTACAATCAATGCACTGTAGTCCACCAGAACCATCGCCCAGCACATAGCGACCACCTTCAATACGCAACACCTGCCCCTCTACTATCCCTTGTGCAATCTTATGTCGGGCTGAAGCAAGAATTCTGTTGAATGTTGGTTGACTTATTTTCATAGTAGTGCATGCTTCTCTCTGATTCAATCCTTCATAATCAGCAAGACGGATTGCTTCAAACTCATCAATTGCAATAAGGATTTCTTCAAGATCCTTGGCTGGTATACCAGCAGGTTTGTAGACTGACACTGTTGGTTCTCTGTGAACAAACCGATGTCGCTTACGCCGAGGCATATGAAATATATCAAATTAAGATTCAAAAAGGATTCCGGTTGCGCGGTTTCGTAGAAGAATAGTCAAGAGATGTATCCGAAAATTCAATGAACTATATTGCCATGGTTTGTACTGGCAATTCTGAAATCGGTGTCAGAGATATCAGCACATAGGATTACTACTCCTTTGTCAATACCCACACCAACTCCAGTTACATTAGCAGTTTTTCCCTTCAGCTTCGTTTTTCATACTTCTCGTTCAGGTTAAACAGTTCTGTTACTGCGCACGTTCACACATTATTGCAATTGATTCATTGATTTGAACGCATATCTTCATTAGAGATTTAGACTGATTCCGAAACTCACAGGTGAAATTGGAGAAATTCAATAAATTGACTCAAGAAGTAAAGCCTTCATTGTCATCCGAGGAAACAGAGAAGGCTCTTGGCAAGATGGTGAAACAAGGGGTCACCGTTCAAGTCAAGACTACCTTTACAGAGAGTGTCTTCCTTGTTGGTTTTGCTCTTCTCCTTCAAGCCCCGAACACAGTTATTGGAATCCTAGCAGCAATTCCAGCAATCACTCAGCTTTTACAGATACCATCAATAATCCTTATTGAGAAGTACAGAAACAGGCGTAGATTAAACTCATTCACGCAGTTGGGAAATCGATTAGGAATCCTCCTCATGGCTTTAATCCCATTCATAGCAGTTGGCCAGATTGGTCTATTGCTTCTAATTGGAGCAATGTTTATCCAAAGTGTGTTTACTGCTATTGGTTCACCGAGCTGGAACTCTTGGATGCGGGATGTGATTCCTCCAGATCGTCTTGGTCAGTTCTTTTCAACAAGGATGGCACTAATGGGTCTGGTAGCTATTGTCGCTTCTCTTTCAGGAGGTTTCTTCATCAGTAATTGGTTGGCAATCACAGACCCAGGCAATACTTTTGCTCAATTATCTGCATACTCAGTTCTCTTCTTTATCGCATTTCTTTTTGGAATGATAGCTATCTATTATACAAACACCACACCTGAACCGCCAATGCACACCAGACATGAGGAACTCAGTTTCTCTCAATTATTAGCAGAACCGTTCCAAAGTGAGAATTATAGGAATCTGATGATTTTCTCTGCTGTGTGGAGTCTAAGCACTTCCTTCGCAAGCCCATTCTTCACAGTCTATCTACTTGATGTGAACATACTTGGATTAGAGGTCGTATTTGTTGCAGGTCTTGTGGCTTTGACTCAACTTACGAGTGTGATTTTTTTAAGACTCTGGGGTCGTCTTGCTGATCGATATAGCAACAAATCTATCCTGCAAGTAACACTACCCTTGTTCACCATTGGCACATTTCTATGGACCTTTAGCTCTATTGCAAAAAACTATGGTGTCCTCATTCCTTTGATTGTCGCAATACACATTCTCAATGGTTTTTCTGCTGCAGGAGTCAATTTGAGTACTAACAATATTGGTCTGAAATTAGCACCTCGTGGTGAGTCTGCCACGTACCTTGCAGCAAGAGGCTCGGTCATAGCTATAGCGGGGTCAATTGCTCCTGTAGTGGCTGGATTATTAGCAGATTTGTTTGCACATCACACTATCGAGTTCTCACTTTCATGGTTCATTGATGGAGTTTTGTTCACGTTAATCCCAACATATCGTTTGTCTGGTATTGATTTCTTATTTATCATATCTTCAATCATAGGGATATATGCCATACATAGGATTACACTTGTGAATGAAACGGGAGATGTAGATGAGAGGGTTGTGATTGAAGCTTTGATTGCAGAAACCAGACGAAATGTAAGGACTGTTTCAACAATCGATGGTCTGCGACATACCTTCGAGGCTCCCGTCAAAGCAACGAAAAGAGCTACAAGAAAGAAGAGGGATCAAATCAAGGAACAACCCATTCTTGACGATGGTAGATATGACGAAGGACAATAGTCATTTCTCTGGATTTGAGGATATGTTTATATCTGTTTGAATACATTATGTATACTGATGTATTCCATATGTATACATCTAGTGGTGTGAGAGAGATGGCTGCGGTACAACAAATTCGGAACCAAACACTGGTTATGGCTAAAAACAGCGACTATAAGAAAGTCGTAGAAGAAATGAGAACAATAGCCAGATTAACGGGAAGACAGACCTAAGCAGGCACCCCAAAAATTGCAAAACCAGATAATTTTCATTCATTGACACAGTCGAAATATCACTATAAGTGAATTTTAGATTTAGAATAATTGCGCTGCCCCTTGAGGGAATGGAGCTAAATCGTATGGCAGCATCTCGCATCTGGCAATTTAAAATCTGTCTAATTGGTGATGGTTATGTTGGGAAGACCAGCATCCGTCGAAAGTATCTTGGACAGGGATTCAGGTCAAATTATATCCCATCGCTGGGTGTTGATTTTGCACAAAAAACAGTGATGCTCTCCAACGACGAAACTGTCCGTCTGGTTATATGGGACATCGCGGGACAACCTCAGTTCCAGAGTCTCCGCAGACGATACTACGAGGGGTGTAGTGGGCTGATTCTTGTCTATTCAGTAGTTGATAGAGAATCATTTGATGATGCCACCAAGTGGCTCGTCGAGGCGAAAGGATTCATGGAGAAATTCCCAGCCCTGATAATAGTAGGTAACAAGATAGACCTTCGGTCATATCATCCGAAAGAGGACATAATCTCATACGAAGAAGGCCTTGAATTCACCAAGAAATTTAGCGACAAGCTGAACACTCCAACAATCTTCATCGAAACCTCAGCATTGACCGGTGAGAATATCGATATGGCATTTGACAAACTGACTAGGATGATGATCAATCCTGAAGATCGTCAGACCATTACTACAATACATGAAGTATCAGTGAGAGCCATGGAACAAAGTCAGCCCTCTGAATATAGCTCCAATACACCTACAGTTGCAAGTGGCGTAACTACTGGTGCAATGACAGAACCTGTCACAGAAACACCAGTCGCTAAGGATTATCACCCACTTCAAGAGGTTGAAATTGGAAAAGACATGGCTGAGCTGATTGAGCTGCGCGCAAAACTCAAGGAGTCAGAGGAAGAGTTCCGTGATTTTTCATTAGAAATCGAAACCAAGCTTCTCAACCTTAGAAACACTGTGCATGTGAAGAAGATAATGTACGAGCATCTAAGACAACAGCTTACTCAAACCAGACAAGAATGGGCGGATGCTTATGATGAACACGTAGAGCTGGATAAAGAAAAGAAGGGCGAGGTAGAGAGAAGACTGGCAAATATTGAGAGCATCCGAAAACAGATTGATAAAATTGAAGCAACTGTAAGGGCCCGTGTCCATGAGCTAGATTTGAAGAAAAGAATGGAATAATCCTGTCGAGTTTGTGCATTCATTTATGAGTTAGAGAAACGCAGTGCAAACTGAAAGTACTTTAACCAGAGGCTGATGGTCCGAGTCATCAAGGACGGTCACTGGTCTTGTCGGAAGAACATTATGAACTAGATGGAGAGAGTACACCAAATTCGAAATATGAGGGTAGTGTGATTACTGTCCTCAACCTCTCGCTAGTGACTTTCTTGGTCCTTCTAGGTCTAAGCATGGTTGCACCTATCCTTCCCACCTACGCTGAGAGCTTTCAGGTTTCCTATACTCTTGTTGGCTTCGTAGTTTCATCATTTGCTGTAACACGAATGGTTCTCGATATGCCTGCTGGGCTTCTCTCAAGGAGGTACGACAAAAAGAAAATCATGATCTCCGGATTGATCCTTCTCTCAACTTCATCTGTGGTAGCAGGTCTCGCTCCTGACTACATCACGCTAGTAGTTGCTAGAATGATAGAAGGTGTAGGTTCAGCACTCTACGTCACCACAGCCACGGTGTTTCTTGCTCAAATATCTGGAGAGGAGAAAAGAGGGCAATGGATGAGTTTGTACATGGGGATGCTACTTCTTGGGTCTGTTTTTGGACCAACATTTGGAGGAGTTGTCGCGGACCTATATGGCATTCGTGCACCCTTTTTCATCTATGCCTTATTAACAGGTCTGGCTGTTGTCCCAACACTTGCACTCCCCAGTTTAACTAACTCCGGAGATATGGCTTCTCTCAATTTTAGAGAAATCGTTCGTGACATGCGTCAAGTTTTTTCCAATCCCTCTTTTCTTCTTGTGACATTCGCAGTCTTCACTATGTTCTTCCTACGAACTGGTGTGAGGAGTACATTAGTCCCTCTTTTCGCAGCAAACAATCTAGGATTGGATTCGGGTGCCATTGGTTTTATTCTTACGATAGGAGGAATAACGACCGCTGTTACAATGACACCAATGGGAGGCATTTCAGATAGAATAGGGAGAAAGGTTCCTCTTGCATTGTGCCTTTTATTGACTGCAGGTATCACAATAGCAATTCCATTTTCTACCGACTTACTAACTCTATCAATGGCTATAGCAATCTATGGAGCGGTCATTGGTCTATCTGGACCAAGTGCAGCCTATATCACAGATGTGTCTCCGAAAGACAAACTCGAGATATCAATGGGACTCTACCGTATGATAAGCGACCTTGGATTCGTAATAGGACCTCTTCTACTTGGGTTCTTGGCAGACATAACAGCCACCCCTGTAGTAGGAGAAACCCACTCGGGCCTGATTGGAGTTTTTCCGTTTGTTGTAGCCTCGATAATTCTCATACTAGCATTCTTTGTACTTCTAAAAGCTGAGGATCCAGTGAAAGAAAGAATTCAGAATGAATATACGAAGAACTAACGTTTTTTGTTGCAGATGGGTAATTAATCAAAAAACTCATTATCATTGAACGTAAATCGTCGGGCTTATGGCGCTAGAAGAATATCCTAATTGGATTAGAGGTATTGATGTGTTTGTCGGACTGGTCACAGTCCTAATAGGGGTGTGGATTCTTTTTAGTCCAGACCTTGTTGAGGCAACACTGGTAGTCACGATGGCAATTGGTCTATTCCTCATCGGAGTGATAAGATTCGGAAAAGGTATCACCATGAGTGGTCTAACAATAACCAGTCGTGTGGTAAAAATAATAAGTGGTGTAGCCGCAATCACCCTTTCGATTCTGTCGTTTGTTTTCAGTAGCTTGACTGTCATATTTCTGATCACTATGCTAACTTTCGCGATAATGTTAGTGGGATTATCAAGAATTGTTGTTGGTTACAACGAGAAGGAAAAAGCAACATGGGTGAGATGGTCAAACATTATAGGGGGTGGGATTGCCTTCTTCTTTGGATTCTTAGCGGCAATCTTTTCAGGTCTGGGATTCTTAACACTCAGACTGATGCTGTCCGTCGTCTTCATTGTTCTAGGATTAGTTCGAATTGCAGCCGCATCGAAAGGTGAATTGACCTAGAAAAGGATTGGAGTGTGAATACGTGGTAGTCGATAAAAAGATGTCACGACTTCCTATAAGAGATGCATACACTGTAAAGAGTTTGCTTAGTGACCTCAAGAAGCTCAAACTTACTCCTAACACACTCTATACGGTAGGAACTGAAATTCTCTATTATGAGTGGAAGGAGGCACTGGATGATCTTGGTGAGAATGACGAGGTTACTATTCATCTTGAGGAACTTATGAACTTCATGCAGGCCACATATGAACGAAGACTCATTCAGGGTGAACTTAGACGCGAGAAAGATACTCCCAACGAAGCTATCAATGCATTTCTCAAAGAAACACCAATTGAGTTTCAGTCATATGTCCTCAAGAAACAAGGACCCTTTATACAGGGAGTGCTACAAGCGATGCATACTCAGAATGAGAGAGAGATGGCACACCACAAAAGAACTGAGAAAGGAATTCGTGATGAACTTGAAAAGCATCCAAAAGATCCTGAGTTGTGGAACCAACTTCGCCTTACTCTTTGGATTTTGGGTAATTATGAAGAGGCAAGTGATGCGTACAAGAAAGCCAAGAAACTAGGATGGGATAAAACCAAGTCAAAGACTGTCGGTATTTGATGTCACTGGGCACATAAAGCAAACTGCAGGGGAACCATCTCAGATTATGTAGTATCAGGGATTTTTCACTCTTAGAATATCCTTTTTTTCTCAGCCTGACGTCTCCAGAACAGGCCCCACACTAGAATAACTACCGATGCAACAATCGAACCGATTCCTATGAATACGCCTAGAATCACGTTCAAGTCCTGTAGTGGTGCAGCAAAGAAGAACATGTTCAGAACACCATAAACGAGAGCAATAAATCCAATCACAATTCCTATCGAAGAGAATATCAAAAATCTCGAAGCGTACCATGCAATTCGACCATAAGAGTGTTCAGCGATGGTATCCCAGGTCACTTTGCTATGCTTCTTGGTGGTTTTCTTCTTTGATTCCTTTTCACCTTCGATACTTTTTCTCAGTCTAGAACCTTCATTTCTCAACCAGAATAAACCCCAGAACGACAAAAAAGTCCCAATGATTAGGAAAGCCGCACCTGTAAAGAATGCTCCAAAAACCACAACAACTAAGAATTCCAATCCATAGACCAAATATATCAGAATTGAGTATACGATACTCACCGATCCCACAGCAACAGCAATGACGCTGAGTACAATATACTTGGAAGCTATCGACATTATGTCCATACTTGCTTCAAGGTTGATGTTTTCCGACAATATATCCCCATAACAAGCACCATGAAACTATCTTATTAATCGTACGACATGTGAGATTGCCTTTTCTGGTAGATATAGGGAGATTTGATGAGGAGTGTCTTCAGTATTATTGGAGAACTGGGTAATTAATATCTTCATATGAAATGGATTGGATGGTTACTGACCATTTTTTTCAAGCTCAGTAACCACTTTTCTTTTACTAGTAACTAGTAGTGTCCTGATATGCCACTGGATAATCTAGCGAATGCATTAAAGATGAATGTGAATGCGATGAATACAGCTAGTACTAGGAATCCAAATCCAGGCAATGCGATAGCAATGAGGGATAAACCGATTGTCAAAAGACCTACAATCACATTGATACCTCTCATCCAAGTCGGTAGGTCCTCCTCAACAACACCCATATACAGCCTAGCTGTTCCAGTAACCATCAATGCCACACCTAAAATTGCGATTGATACGAGTATTGTTAACAATGGAAACAGGAAGACATAAGCAGCTGCAATAATCGCGACTACTCCAGCCACTGCATTGAAGACCCTACTAGAACTCTTCATGACCTCATCAGAGGTTGTAGCTACTTTTACAATTCTAGTAATGCCGATTAAAAGGAGAGCAAATGAGAACAGGAATAGAATTGAAAGCTGAACCAATGATACGTCCAGAAGAATCCAAAATCCTACAATCAAAGCCACGATACCGGTGATTACATCCAAACCTCGAACCCAATTTGGGTAATACTGTACTGTTGTGTTTTTATCAAGAGTCATAGCATACAGAGCGACTATCTTTGATAAAAGGTTTCACCAATCATTTGTTGTTTTAGGATGGATATAGCAGGGAATTCAATCTGAAAGCGTTGGGGATGCTCAAGCATCAAGTCTTACCACATGGATAACTCCATCCTGATTGGATAGCTTAGCTTGATTCCTACGTTCTAAAATTCTAACAATATCGTGACTCTCAGCTAAGGCAAGGACAAGTGAACTGGTATTATAATCCCCATAGAGTAATCGTGATATCTCATAGACTGTTATGGGATTGGATGTCAATGAAGCTGCAGTTTTCTGGATTTTGTCGTCATATTCAGCACGCAATGTTTCAGTTCTGGATTTAATGTCAAGTATTGGTTCTCTGTGACCAGGAAATGCAATGTAGCTTTCTCTGGATGAGATTCGATTCAAAGATTCAAGGTAGGTTAGCATGCCTATTTTTTCCGAGCTATCGAATGAAATGCTTGGGTTTGAACTGATATCTCCTAAAATATGATCTCCACTGAAGATGACTTGTTGTTCGTCACAGACAAAACATGTTGATCCAGAAGAGTGACCTGGAACCCAAACAGCAGTAACTTCACCAATACCAGTTTTAAAAGATGCGTTATCACTGAAACTCTGAGCTGTTGGAACAGACTCTCTTAGTGACATATAATATTCTACGAGTCTTTTTGGATCCAGTTTCAGTGTTTCCTTTTTGGGAACACCAGATATTGAAATCAACTTTACAAAAGACTCAATGTAGTTGTCTGCATGCTTCTCATAATTGATGAGTGCCTTAGCATCTTTATGATGGATCCAAACCTCTGTGGGATTGTCATGAATACGGGCTCGTTCTCTGACAAATTGGGCCGCTAGTCCAATATGGTCAATATGATTGTGCGTAAGCAGAATCTGCTCAATTTCAGACAAATCATACGATATGCTCTGAAGCTCGTTTCGAATTGTTGTTAGACTTTTGGGGGTCCTTGGGCCAGTGTCAATCAGGGTGAGTGGTGAGCCTTCTATCAGGTAGCAATTAACGTTGCCTACAGGAAATGGTGTGGGTACCTCAATTCTAGATACTCCATCGATTAGGTTTGTCATGAGGGATTTGACCAATTGAGAGATTATCTGTATTGTCAATATAAAGAGGGATGTACAATCTAATCAATCGTTCAAAACATAATACATGTAAAAATCCTACATTCTTTTTCAGAAATCTACATGCTTGTAAAAGAAATGCTTTACCAGTTCCGTTGTAAGAATATAGAAGATGACAATTACTAGAAGACCACCAAGAATGATCATCGGAAGAGGTGAGAAACCCAGAACTAATGCAATTGGTGAATACGGCAGCACAAGAGCTACAAAAAGGATAGCGAACGTAGAGCCAAGAAGCTGCTTGCTTGGGCGACTCTTATAGAAGAGTTTTCGTGTCCTGATAACAAGCATAATGAGAAGTTCTGTAACGACTGAAACTAGAAACCATCCTGTTTGAAATACTGATTCAGTTACTTGAAGGAACAGGAGTAGTGCTGCAAAGGTGATTAAATCAAAAAGAGTGCTCTGTAGACCAAAAGCTGCCATAAACTTTGCAATGAACTTGATGTTCCATCTCTTCGGAGAGTCAATAAGTTCTGGGTCGACTTCATCGGTCGATATCGTGGTTCCTGGAAAATCGGTCAGTAGATTTATTGACAGTATCTGCGTGGGTAGAAGTGGTAGAAAGGGGAGTATTAATGATGCGATAGCCATACTAATCATGTTCCCAAAATTACCACTCATAGTGACAAAGATATACTTCATAGTATTAGCAAATGTCTTTCGACCAGCATCGATACCACCAACGAGAACTCTGAGGTCTTTCTCAAGAAGAATTATATCAGCCGCCTCTTTAGCAACATCCACTGCACCCTCCACAGATATGCCTACATCTGCAGCGTGAAGTGCTGAAGCGTCGTTAATGCCATCACCTATATATCCAACGACATGCCCTGCTTTTCTTAGTGCCAGGATTATTCGTTCCTTCTGGTTTGGTTCTACCTCTGCAAAAATATCAATTTCAGTAGCTTGGACCATTAGTGCCTCATCACTAATTAGGCGAATACTAGGACCTGTCAGAATTTTCTGTGAATCTAAGCCAATCTCCTTAGCAAGACTTCCTGCAACAAATACGTTATCACCCGTGATCATCTTGAAGTTTATCTTCCTTCTCCGAAGTTCTGCGAGAACATCATCAACTCCCTCTTTTAGCGGATCATAGAGAACGATGAGACCTAAGAATGTCATATCAGCTTCCTGGGTCCTATCAATCGTTTCTTTATTCCCAAATTTGCGATACGCAACGCCCAATGTTCTATATCCTTGGGCGCTAAACTTACGATATGCATCTAGAATCGCTAAACTTGTTTCATTATCAATTTGAACTATCTTATCCGAGGCAATCTCTGCGTTGGTACAGACGCTCAAGATATTTTGGACTGCACCCTTGGTAATCATTACGTTCTCAAATCCGTCATGAACTAGTACACTCAATCGTTTTCTGATGAAGTCATACGGAACTTCATCGATCTTTGAGTAGTTACTTATTTGAAGAGAACTACTATCGATTGTCGCACTAATGGCGACATCAATAGGATTTGTATATCCACTCTGAAAATGGGCATTCAGAGAGGCATACAATAGGACTTGCTCACTTGGGTTTTGATTCGTATCCACAGCTGAATGCACTACAACTCTACCTTCTGTCACAGTTCCAGTCTTATCGGAACACAAAAGATCCATAGTCCCAAAATTCTCTATCGAGTTAAGCCGTTTGACTATCACCTGGCCTTTAGCCATCTTTCTAGCACCCTGTGCGAGATTGACGCTTATCACAGCTGGTAACAGTTGAGGTGTTATACCAACAGCCAGCGCAAGTGCGAACATGAAAGAATCTAACACAGGACGTGAGAAATAGACGTTGAAAAGGAAAATGACAACTACAAAAATAAATGTGAGTTCCATGAGAAGATAACCGAATCTAGATATACCCTGCTCAAACTCAGTGGAGGGGGGTCTTATCTTGAGCCTCTCTGAGATTCGCCCAAACTCAGTTTCTATTCCAGTAAGAACGACCACTGCAGTTGCATTTCCACTGACAACACTTGTACCCATGAACAAAGAGTTCGCTCGCTTACTCAGGGGAGTTTCAGCAGGTAGCGTTCCACTTTTTTTCTCAGAAGCGAAAGTTTCACCGGTTAAAGTTGCTTCGTTTATGAATAGATCCTCTGACTCGATTATTCTGCAATCGCCAGGAACAATATCACCAGCGTTGAGAACAATAATATCACCGGGTGTAATATCGTCTAATGCTATCTCTACTTGCGCCCCATCTCTCAAAACTGAAACATAAATTCGAATGATGGACATCAATTGCTCAATAGC
>CAZPWM010000001.1:86226-88952 GCA_964590575.1 uncultured archaeon | reverse complement strand
AATAACATTGGCTAGTGGTCCCAAGATTCCCATGATTTTAGCCAGTCTTATGACTTTATCAGTGGCGTCTGGCAAGCCAAGAAAGGATTTCGTTCTGCTCATGAAATTTCAACACTCAGTTGTTTAATTGTGATCTTCGTAACAAATCGAGTCTGAGCCCCGTACTAGGCATACCTGTTTCGCAGTCTTGTTTGGTAGTTCAGATTCACGTTTCATGTCTATCAACGTCCTACGGATTGCAACAGCCCCCGGATCACACAAACGGGGGCCGCTGCTGAATCTCCACCTTAGGAGATTCGGAGATAGGAGATTTGTCCGGTGTAACTCTAAAGTGAAAGTCGCATTGCTCTATTCTAACACGTTAGAGCCAGTGAACGCAGTGCGTAACATGATTGCACACAGAGCGATTTGTCCTCACCAGTCAAGTGGAACTTGTCCGTTGAGATGATTTGAGATGGTGTCATCGTTTCATCACTCCGTTCGCAGGCCTAAAACATTGTATAGTTTGTTAGCCACACCATTATTTATTAATGGTTTGTTTATAAGTATTATCTTACTAGTATTGTATTGTATCCCGCACTTTAGGTCGTTATTTTGTTTATAATAAAAACCAAAATTAAAGACTCCAGTCAAGATACTCATTGATACCTACCTCCTAAAGTAGGCATCAGTGATTGCACGAGTATAGATGTTTCGAGAATTGTATTTCTTTGTCATGTATCTTACCTCCTGTAAGTGTAAGCATGAAGAATAGCACGGGTTTGAAGCGCACATTTTTTCGTCAGCACAGACCGGTAATCGTTCTTTATTAGAGCCATAATCTTTCACACCTTCCTAAAGGTTGGTCACAAGATATGCTGTTTCTGAGACTAACTGACCAGTTCTGTGACCACAAGGTGACCACCTTCTAGTCACCGTAGGATCAACAGAAACCCAAGAGATCAGTCGCTCATTGTACATTACTCTATCACCTTACGACGGTCATGTAAGCATAGGTCAAAGCCTCGGTCATTACACCGTGGCTTCTCTTGTTATTCAGCACAGATGTTGTTCGTGAGTTAGTTGTTAGAGCCATGATATTTCACAAGGAATACTGCTCAGATTTAGTATATATAGCGAAGCCACTTGTGAGGGTCACAGCAGGGAGTCACAATATGTGACTATCACTATGTAGACAAGTACCACATAGACACTAATATCAAGGTCAACTGGAGGTCCAATGAACTATAAGCACAGAAAACGTGAGTGTATTATGACCTCCGATAATCAGATTCAACAACTAATCGATTATTTCTCACAGTCGACATTAGAAGAATTGACCAAGCAGTTTGGTGATAAGGGAGGTTCTATGCACAAGCTCTTCGTGCGACAGTTCAAGATTCATTATAATAACTATGAACATATGCTACCAGACCCACTAGCAAAAAGGCATGGTGTGAACTCTCTCTTTGTGATGGCTCTGGATGACGTGATGTGTGAGGTCAGAGCTTCCTTCATTGAACTAAAGGAAATCGTAATTTCCATTTACAGGGCAATGCTTCAAGAGTACTTCACAGCGGAGGCGAAAATTCTAGAAGAGTCTGACGACCCATGGGATTCGTTTGTCGAATGGATACGGAAAGGGAACGAAGCTAATTACAACAATGATTACTTCAAATTAATTGAGGTCAACCAAGAGAGTGGTTGCTATGGTTTTGACATCCAAAAATGTCTTTATTTTGATATCCTTCGAGAAGCTGGCAAACCTGAGTTAGGACCAATACTCTGCGAATATGATAGAATTTTAGCTGATGTCCTTGAAAACTGGATAGAATTCACACGCTATGAAACTATTGCATCTGGGGACAAACGATGCACCTTCAGATATTGTAAGAAATAGACTCATTCTTTGTTCCACCTCACTAAAACCTCAATTCATCGGGAACCTATCTAAACAGTCAAACATATTTGGAGGCATTAATGAGCTAGATGTATACTCTTTAGAATCACCAGAGGTGGATAATGTTGGAGATAAAGAAAATTGCTGTTTTGGGTGCAGGTTTGATGGGAAATGGCATTGCCCATGTTTGTGCTCAAGCGGGTTATGAAGTCAAGATGCGTGACATTGACCAGAAGTTCATTGACAAAGGCATTGCGACAATCAAGAAGAACTTAGAGAGAGGTCTCGAGAAAGGTAGAATCACTCAGGATGAGATTGATGGTATCTTCGGGAGGATCAAAGGTGTTCTAGATCTAAAAGAGGCTGTCAAGGATGCAGATCTAGTAATTGAAGCAATTCCAGAGATTGTTAGCCTGAAACTTGACACATGGAGAGAGGTTGAGGAAGCAGCTCCTGGTCATGCAATCTTCGCTTCCAATACGTCAAGCATCAGTATAACTCAGATGGCTGCTGTTACAAAGAGACCGGAGAAGTTCATCGGGATGCACTTCTTCAATCCAGTACCAATAATGGGACTTGTAGAGATTATCAAAGGTCAAGCTACTGATGACAAAACTGTGAAGACAATTGAGGAAGTGTCAAAGAAGGTTGGCAAGGAAACTGTGCTGGTCAACGAAGCCCCTGGATTTGCTGTCAATCGTATACTTGTCCCAGCTTTACTTGAGGCAGTTCATGCCATTCAAGAAGGGGTGGCAACCGTGGAAGACATGGATACATCAATTCGTCTTGGATTGAACTGGCCAATGGGTCCATTGACTCTGCTAGACTTCGTTGGGCTAGATACTAC
>CAZPWM010000001.1:0-86216 GCA_964590575.1 uncultured archaeon | reverse complement strand
CAGACTATTTTGTTGACGAGTTCAAGGATAGCAAGTATAGAGCACCAACGCTATTACGGAAAATGGTCCGTGCAGGCTGGCTAGGTAGGAAATCTGGCATGGGCTTCTATGACTACTCAGGTGAAAAACCCAAACCAAACAGATTCTAATCTTACTCTGTGACTGGTCCAAGAGGACCAGTCGCTCTCTTCTTTTTGATAGACAAGATAAATAGCAGTAGGTGTTTAGGACCAACCAGTGGTGTTCCTAGTGAAATACAAGGAAAGCAAGTACATCGGATTTGATGGAACTAGAATGTTCATGGCTCTTTGGCGTCCTGATGATGATAAGCCAAAAGCTCTTGTCATTGCACTTCATGGGCTAGGAGGTCATGCAGGAGACATGAAGAATATAGGGGAGTATCTCGCCGAAAAAGGGCTTGCGGTCTTTGCACCAGATCTGAGGGGATTTGGTCACTACTCTGGAACGAAAGGACACGTAATGAGTTTTGAAGAGTATGTGGAAGACATTCATAACTTGATCATGCAAGTGAAGGATACTTATCTAAACAAGATCACATTTCTCTTCGGAGCTTCTTTGGGAGGGTTAAACGCAATTAGATATGTCGTAAAGTATCCAAGAATTATAGATGGACTTCTCTTACATTGTCCAGCGGTCAGTCAGAGCTTGGACATCGGTGCTGGAAAGAAAATCGCTGGTAGAATTCTCTCAATCCTTAATGTAAAGAGGTATGTATCTAATGAGGTAAGTTACGCGGATGCTTCTAGAAATCCAGAGAATGTGGAGATGATGGAAAATGACCCTCTAAGGTTCACCATGGTCACGCCTCGTTTTGGTATAGAAGCTTTGAAGGCATCGAAAGATGCGTTTCGTTCTGCACCAAGAATTATCATGCCAGTTTTGCTTCAACAGGCAGGCGCGGACAAGCTCGTTATCCCGGAGAAGAGTCGAGAGTTCTTCGATAATCTAGGATCCGCTGATAAGACGTGGTATCTCTATGATGACCTCTATCATCAACTTCACGAAGAGCCGGAGAAAGATTTGGTTCTTAGAGACCTATACAACTGGCTTGATAAACGTCTTCCATCCTAGTCTTGCTTGGTTTCTTTTTTCTTGCGAAAGTATCCAAATATTCTGTGTGGAGGGATCATCAACGCAGGGAAACAGGTCAGTGCAATAATAACCCAGTCTCGGGGTCTGAGAGGTACTGTCTGAAAGATTGCCCACATGGGTGGGAGGTAGATAGTTAGCAGAGTCAGGATTAATGATAGTGTTACAGCAGCCATCAAGACTTTTGATTTTCGGATTTCTGTTTTCCATAGTGGTCGATATTCATCCCTACAATTCCATACGAACAGTAATTCGAATATCACAACACTTGCAAACACTGCGGTTCTTCCATGAGCAAGAATGTATTCCCAAGAGTTACCAGTAATCGGTGAAACAGCATGCTCCCACTCAGTCGGTGTCAGCATGGGACCAGTTAGACCAGGAATCCAACCACCATATGCCCATAGTGACCACATGAACATTATGAAGGATGATAGAAATGCTACCAACCCAGCAATGACAACGAAGGATATCATTCCCCTGTCCATCATCTTAGCATTAGGGTTTCGGGGCGGCCGATCCATCACTCCAGCTGCAGGAGGATCGACTCCTAGAGCCAAAGCAGGAAAACCGTCTGTAGCTAAATTAAGCCAAAGTATCTGTATAGCAGTGATAGGCAACGGGAGTCCTAGCATAATGACCGTGAATATCAGAAAGACTTCATCGAAGTTTGCAGCAAGCAAGAAACGGACAAACTTTCTGATGTTAGAGTAAATCTCACGACCCTTCTCTACCGCGGAAACAATAGTAGCAAAATTATCGTCTGTAAGAATAACATCAGATGCTTCCTTGGTGACATCTGCACCTCGGATGCCCATGGCAATGCCAACATCTGCAGTCTTTATAGCTGGCGCGTCATTGACACCATCCCCGGTCATGGCTACAACTTGAGCATTCGACTTCAATGCGCTTACTATCTGTAGTTTATGCTCTGGAGCAACTCTAGCGAAGACGTTGCATCGTTTGACAGCTTCTTGGTATTCCTCTGGAGTCATGTCTTCTAACTCAATGCCAGTTATGACTTCGCCATCAACCTCAATTAACCCTACGTCTTTAGCGATAGCACGTGCCGTGAGATGGTGGTCACCTGTAATCATGATAGGTCGAATTCCAGCTAGCTTACATATTCGCATTGCATCTCGAACTTCATCACGTGGAGGATCAATCATCCCAATGAGCCCTACAAATATGAGATTGCGTTCCACCATTTCAGGTTCCCAATTGGGAATCTCCTGTTCTAGGGGGCGATATGCAAAACCAAGAACTCTGAGTGCATTCTCTGCAAATCCTGCATTGATTTGGATTATATTTTCCTTTTCTTTATCACTTAGTTCGCGAATGTCATCATTCTCATAGACATGCGTGCAGAGGGGTAACAAAACTTCTGGAGCTCCCTTTGTATTGACAACAATGTTTCCATCTTCATCTCGGATGATGGAGGTCATCCGTTTCCTTGCAGAGTCGAATGAGATTTCAGTTATCTCCGTATTACGAGATAGCGTGTCTTGATGAGTAAGACCTGCTTTTTCTGCGAGAACAAGAAGAGCACCTTCGGTGGGATCGCCTACCACGCTCCAGATAGACTTTCTAGAGATATCAGGCTGAAGAACCGAGTTAGTACAGAGCTGGCCAATCTCAAGTAGTTTAACAACATGAGGATCTCCCATCACACCATAGTCTTCGCTAGCCCTTGTGAATCGCCCATCCTTGTTATAGCCCACCCCACTGACCGAGATTGTCATTCCATTGACAAACAAAGTTGTGGCTGTCATCTCGTTCTTCGTAATGGTTCCCGTTTTATCTGAGCATATGATGGTCGTAGAACCAAGGGTTTCAACAGAGGGAAGTCTTCGGACTATCGCGTTTCGCGCCACCATTCGCTGGACACCTATAGCAAGTGTGATTGTGACAACTGCGGGAAGTCCTTCAGGAATAGCAGAAACCGCAAGCGCAATAGCAGCTAAGAGTGCCTCCATGACAGTTCCGGCAGCCTGCTGAATAATCTCCGCTGCAAATACAATAACGCAAAGAAGGATAATCACGAGACCCAGTTTCTTTCCAAGATCATCCAAATCAATCTGGAGAGGAGTCATGGTTCTTTCGCTCTCTTGGACTAGTGTAGCAATTTTTCCAAATTGAGTCTTCATACCAGTTTCTGTTACAATTGCTTGGCCTTTGCCTGCAGTGATGATGGTTCCCTGGAACACCATATTCTTCATGTCGCCGACAACAGGATTACGGAGATGGATTGGTTCTACCATCTTTCGGACAGAAACTGATTCCCCAGTAAGTGGTGCCTCATCAGCTGATAAACCAACGGCATAAGAAACACGACTATCAGCAGCAATGAGATCGCCTGCTTCAAAACCAAGCAAGTCTCCCGGTACGACGTATCGTGAGTCAATATCTGACCATAGACCATCTCGCATTACTCGAGCTTTTGGAGCTGCCATATTCTTTAACGCCTCTAATGCCTTCTCAGACTTGTACTCCTGCACAAAACCAAAGATAGCATTAAAAATCACAATCGCAGATATGACAATTGCATCTATTACTCCGCCCTCATGGTCGGAACCCTCAGATGACAGATAGGTTGTGAGTAACGAGATAGCAATCGCAACGAGAAGAATGATTACCATTGGGTCCATGAACTGTTGAAAAAACATACGTAGTGGACTGATACCTCCAGTCTCCATAAGCTCATTCGGACCATATTCTTTAAACCGGGTTTCAGCTTCTGCGCTTGAGAGACCTTCGGGTGACGCTTCAAAACGTTTCATTACATAATCGATGTCGTTACTATACCACTCAGTCATTTTGTAGGCTCCGAGTGAAAGGAGGAATCTATTCCAAGACTAGTGATGACCGCAAGGCAACTAAACAAAAACCTATCGGCCTCGGAAAAACATGTTTCGAAAATGTTAAAGAGGGTTTAGGACCAAACCATCCAATCACATCATTTGGTGATGAGGATGTCTGAAAAATCAAAGTATAATTTCAAATGTTTGGAACAGAAATGTGAAACGAAGGCATGTCACATCAGACCCCAGGTTCGAGTCACAATTGGTGATTTCATACGATGGATGAATCATGATTACATAATGAACATTCTTCCAGGCATCACAATTCATATACCGGAGTCAGAACAAGACTCCTTTTACCTAGAAACACTCCGGAAACCTCTAGAGAGCAATCCAGATGTTACTGCGTGTATATTCTATAATGAACAAGCAAATTCATGTGAGATAAGATACGACAGACCTATTTCATGTCAAACATTTCCACTCGAATTTGATGGTCAGAAATATGTTTTAAGTAGTAAGGACTGCCTTGGAGTGGGAGAAGGGGAGGTGACTAAGGAAGCGCTTCAAGATGCACGAAGTCTAGCAGAGAAGGAATTCAATCAACGCAGAGAAACCACAGCGGCACTTCCTGCAATCTATTCCGTAATGATGACCCAGATGATGAGACAGTCAGCTCAAGCAATGCAGAATCTCTCTGAAGAGGACCGTAAAAAGATGGATGAAATCTTAGCTAAATCCAAGGAAGAACCTACTCGTGAGGAAGTGGATTCTACGGATGAATCTGAATAAGATCTCGTGGTGAAAATGTTAGTAATTCAGGGCTATTTTCACGGATGCACACCAAGTCTTCGATACGGATACCAAATTTTCCCTCAAGGTAGATTCCCGGTTCAATACTATGACACATTCCAGGTTTAAGCTTCAGTGAACTCCCCCTCACAATGTACGGGGGCTCATGAACCTCAAGACCAATACCATGACCAAGACGATGAGTGAAGTACTCACCATATCCTGCGTCATCTATAACACGACGAGCCAGACCATCAGCAGCTCCACAAGCCATTTCTGGAACTATATTTTGGATAGCTGTTTCCATAGCATAGCGGACAATCGAATATACGCGTTCGACCTCCTCCGTAGGAGGTCCAACAACACCTACACGGGTCATATCAGTGTTGTATCCTTCTACAGTGCAACCACAATCCATCAGGACAACATCGTCCATCTTCAATTCTCTAAGTCCTGCCGCAGAATGAGGAAGTGCACTGTTTTCACCAAACTGGATAGCTGCAAAGGTCGGAACTCCTCCTTGACGACGTATTTCTTTGTGTACTATCTGTTGTACTTCAAGTTCAGTCATACCAAGTGATGCTTCATCAAAGGCTTTGAGAACTGCGTCATTGATGATGTGACCAGCTTTTTTCATCAATTCGATTTCTTTGTCAGACTTGGTTATGCGCAGCGCATTAATCAATGGACTCAAAGAGGTAGTCTTAGCGAAACCGCCTAATGCCATTTCAATTTTCCAATATACTCCTAATGGAGTGCTATCATCAAGAAGGACTGAATGACCTCCACTCTTCACTCCAACAATATCCGTAACCTGTGAATAGGGATCTTCATCATCAGTCCAAGGAACAAAATTCTTGATCCACGTGTGGGATGTGTGATCAGACACCTCGAATGCTGGAGCAATGACTATTGGTTCTACAGTCTTTCTTATGATAAGAGCTAGGAGTCGTTCACGCATATTGTACTCGAAGCCTGCTAAGTACTGAAAATTTGGAGAAGGTGTTAGAAATGCAAAATCGACGTTCTCTGATTCAAGATACTTTTGCACTTGTTCAACACGGGACCTATAAACAGATTCATCGAGCATTGGTTACCTCTCTCAACTTGAGAGAACATATGAACGGGTCTAGATAACAGTGACGGTTAAGTCATTGAGTGGTGTAAGAACTACAGTTAATAGGAGGACGAAAAGCCTCGAGAATCAAGAATGATAGAAACAGAGGCTCCAACTGAAAGAGCTGAACTTAAAAAACTACCAGCACGTGCTTACCTTGTAGGAGCACTAACTCAGTTTGGAGTAGGTCTGTATTCGCCATTCCTTCAAGCATATCTAATTGATATGCAAGTTGCCCTCCGTGGAGTTCAAAACTTTGCTGAGCAAGGAGCATTCCGAAGTGTTGGGAGTTTTGCACCGACCATTCTCCAACCAGCATGGGGAGCAACTTCAGACAAAGTCAGGAATACAAAAGCTTTCGTTGCTTTTGGTACAATGACTGGGCTCTTAGTTGTGTACATGTTCCTGTGGGTATCTTCACCTCTCGAGATGATCATACTCTATGCAATTCAATCAATCCTGTTCAGTATACAAATTCCAACATGGCAATCTCTAGTTGGAGGGTTGATGGAAGAAACGAATAGAGGCGATGAACTTGGAAAGCTTGGACTCGCAACAAACATTGCGTCTCTGTCCGCAACTCTGATTTCAGGATTCATTGCTATATTGCCAACGCTCGTGCCATTTCTTCGGAATCTATTTGGAGATGCAGGAGCAGTGCTTTTCCCCATTCAAATGGATGAACAAACTTTCAGAGAAGCCTATTATGGACCATTCTTCTTCACAGCCATTGTAGGAATCATCTCATCACTCCTATCAATAAAAATCAAAGAACATCCAAAACCTCGGGATGGTCCGGGGAAATTCCCGCCAATCCATCGATTGTTATCTCAACCAGGTGATTTTCGAAGATTCTGTTTCATCGCAGTGTTCTTCTCATTTGCAATGTCAATGGCATGGCCATATTTCATTGTCGTGCAGAAATCATGGTTGAACAATTCAAATCTTGAAATCGCAATTGCATCCGCTGTAATGACATTATCCATGATCATATTCACTATACCATTCGGAAGACTCAGCGACAGAGTCGGTAGAAAACCCCTGATTCTCCTAGGAAGAGGGCTTTTATTTTTGGTTCCAATCATGTATGCTTTTGCTCAGAATGTCTACTATGTTTATACTGCAAACATACTCGCTGGCTTTTGCACAGCATCAGCGATGAATGCAGTTATTGCTTACATCTACGATATTGCACCGGAAGATGAAAGAGGGTCACATCTTGCTGTGTTTAATACATTTACAGGGGTAATGTATCTGGTGGGTTCATTGATTGCAGGAATCCTTGGACAGATTCTTCTCGAAGTATTTGGAGATGCTTATTTCTCGGTCTTTGTTATGCTAATGCTAAGCGGAGTACTCAGATTCTTTGCTTCATTCTTCTATACCCTGATTCGAGAACCTAAGCAATACTCCTCTACATTAAGGCATGAACTCCGGACTTATTTGCCTGGAAGGCGTCATGATTCAGATCTCGTCTAGGATAGACATACTTAAGGAGATGTAATAGAATGCTCTTCACCGGTCAGTAGAGAGGATTGTGTCAGTTTGGAGAAAGGACCCAGCTTTGAAGATAGTTGGAAGATAGAAATCAGAAGAGGGATTCTTCAATATGCAGTCCTTGCCATTGTAAATCGTCATGAGAAGGGAATTCATGGGTATGGTATTGCTCGCGAACTTGAGGAAAGAACTGATGGTCTTCTCCAGGTGAAGGAAGGTACGCTTTACCCAATACTTCATAGGCTTCGTAAGGAACGCTTACTGAATGTTCACACAGAAAAATCAGAGTCCGGACCCAGTAGGAAGGTCTACGTTTTGACTGGTGAAGGAGACCGTGTGTTTCGCCAATTGAGTATTCTAGTCGGGGATATCTTTGATAAACTGGAGGTTCTGAAAAAATGAGTAGAGATGAGATTGGTCGGGTAGTAGAGAACTATTTCAAGAAGATTGCAAAATTACTACCTGATAGTTTTGAGACAGAGGATCTACTAGAAGATCTAAAATCTCACATCTATGAGTCTTACAACGAAAAAGTCCAGAAGAATCCTGACGATGATAAATTGCTTCTCATTAGAGAGGTGCTTGATGTACTAGGAACTCCGGAGGAAATCGCTGAAGAGTACGGTAAGGAACAGGTTGAAACAGAGGAAGAACAAAATACTGTTGACAGATGGACCTATTACACAATGCGCTTGACGCTTGCTATCTTGGTTGTTGTGTTAGCGTCTTGGATAGCTTCTGTCGTTACTGAGGGATCTGTCGATTTCATGTTCGCCGTAGTCGTGCTGCTAGCTTTTGCAGTCCTTGAATGGGTAATCAGAACTCAACAAACAAAGGATGCGTAATTGATGTCAATAAAAACAGTTTATTTTGATAAAGCCGCCCAAAATCATACGGATATAGTCCTGTCGCTGGTTAGGGAGTTTCTCAACGAAAGGCCTCACATTGAACATATTGTTGTTGCAACAACTAAGGGAGCAACTGGGATTGCAGCAGCAAAAGAGTTCCCAGACAAGAAGGTTGTTGTGGTATCACATGAAACAGGATTTGCAGATGAGAGTGAGAATGAGCTCAGTGAGGAAACTAGGGTTCAGATTGAGAAGCTGGGAGCTAAAGTATTAACTGCAACTCATGCATTTGCAGGTATTGCACGTAGTTTCAGGAAGGAGTTGGGTACTTGGACGGCAACTGAGATTGTTGCCATGGCACTTAGAACATTCGGTCAAGGGACAAAGGTCTGTGCTGAGATTGCAATGATGGCTGCTGATGCCGGTTTAATCCCTGTCACACAAGATGTAGTGTGTGTTGGTGGAACTGGAAGGGGAGCAGATACTGCTTGGTTGATTAAACCTGTTAATTCACAGAGGTTCCTAAAAATGAAGATGAGGGCTTGTTTATGCAAGCCAATGGAGTTTTAGCTAAAAATATCATCGAACTTAGAGAGGTATTCCTTCTGGTCCTTGTTTAATTTCTGAGGTACGTGAATATTAACTCTTACAAGTTGATCTCCGCTCCGACCATCCTCGGTATGGACTCCTTTCCCCTTCATCCGGAATAGGGTTCCACCCTCAGTACCACGTTTCACCTTTATTTTACTAGCCCCCCACATAGTCGGCACTTCAACTTCGCCGCCAATTACAGCAATTGAGAAGGGAATGTCAGTTTCCATATATACATGGAGCCCTCTCCTTACAAAGGAATTATGGGGTTCTACCGAGAACATTAGTATCAAGTCGCCGGGAGGTCCACCTCTAGAACCAAAATTGCCTCCACCTTGGATTCGAATTCCTTGTCCATCCTCAATGCCAGGAGGAATAGGTACAGTAGTTACTTTCCGTTCATTCTGCAAACCTTGGCCTTTACACTCAGGACAAGGCGAATCGATTGATTCTCCAAGACCACGGCATGTTGGACAAGTTTGTGCAACACTCATGAACCCTCCCATCGATCTCACAACTTGGCCTTGTCCCCCACAAGTTCTACATTGTGTGGGTGATGATCCGGGTTTTGCTCCGCTCCCCCCACAGTTCTTACATTTTATCTTCCTCCCAAATGCAATCTCCTTTTCAGCACCAAAGAACGCTTCTTTGAAACTTAACTTGATTGTCATTCGCAATGTCTGGCCTGGAGGAGGTCCAGCTCTGCCTTTCCTACCAAATCCCATGTCACCAAATCCCCGAAATATAGAACCGAAGATATCGCCAAATCCATCCATATTGATACCTTGGGAATCAGCAGTGCCGTAACGATCATAGTTTGTACGTTTTTCAGGATCGCTTAGAACATCATAAGCCTCGTTTACTCGCTTGAGTTTCTCTTCTGCACTCGAATCTTGATTACGATCTGGATGATACTCTCTGGCTAGTCGACGATATGCTTTCTTTATCTCATCCGGGGTTGCACTACGGCTAACTCCTAGAATGTCATAGTAGTCATCTTCTGCCAATGAGTATCACCTATGGTTTAGACTTACTCGAGGTCCTCGAAGTCTACATCTACAACATCTTCGTCGGTTTCCTGAGATGTCTGTCCAGATGCTGGACCTGTTGTTCCAGCGCCAGCCATTGTACTCGGATCGAATCCAGCAGGGCCGGGGCCAGCGGCTCCAGAGCCTCCACTACCATAGACCTTCTCGGATATCTTGTAGATTATCTGTTGAAGTTCCTCTGTACCAGATTGCATTTTCTCCATGTCATCAGATTCTATTGCTTTCTGCACTTCAGCGGATTTTGTTTCAAGCTCCTTCTTGAGATCTGCGGGGACCTTCTCTCCTAAGTCTTTGAGTAGCTTCTGGCCTTGGTAAATCATCTGGTCAGCATTGTTTCTTGTCTGAACTTGATCCTCGCGCTTGGCATCTTCCTCAGCATATTTCTCAGCATCCTTGACCATTCGTTCAACATCGCCGTCAGAGAGATTAGTAGTAGCAGTTATTGTGATGGACTGCTCATTTCCTGTGGCAGTATCTCTGGCTTTAACATTGACAATTCCGTTTGCATCAATATCAAAGGTCACCTCAATCTGAGGAGTATTGCGAGGAGCAGGTGGGATACCCACAAGTTGGAATCTCCCCAGGGTCATGTTATCCTTCACCATCTTCCGCTCACCTTGAACTACATGAATGTCTACTGCGGTCTGACCATCTGCAGCAGTCGTGAATGTCTTGCTCTTTCGAGTCGGAACAGTAGTGTTACGTTCAATGAGTGCGGTTGCAACTCCGCCGAGAGTTTCGATGCTTAGAGTAAGGGGTGTCACATCCAATAGAAGTATATCCTTTACCTCTCCAGACATGACTCCAGCTTGTGCTGCAGCACCAAGAGCTACACATTCATCCGGGTTAATACTCTTGTCACCTTCTTTGCCAAACAAGTCGCGAATAATAGTCTGAATCATTGGCATTCTGGTTGCACCACCAACAAGCAGAATCTTGTTAATTTGTTCAGGTTCAAGTTTAGCGTCACCAAGCGCTTGTCTAATGGGACCAACAGTGGAATCAACAAGGTCGTCGGTCATCTTTTCAAATTTGGAACGTGCAAGATCCAAATTGAGATGTTTAGGACCGCTTGCATCTGCAGTAATGTATGGAAGATTGATGTTTGTCTGCATAACAGTTGTCAGTTCTATCTTTGCTTGTTCTGCAGCGTCACGGACCCTCTGCATGGCAGAAAGATCGTTTGATAGATCAACACCAGTTTGGTTCTTGAACTCCTTAACCATCCAATCGATAATTCGATTATCCCAATCATCGCCTCCAAGCTGTGTGTTGCCACTTGTGGATAAGACTTCGTAAACAGTATCACCATCGACGGTTCCAATATCTAAGATAGACACATCAAAGGTTCCACCACCAAGGTCGTATACCAAGACCTTGACTTCCTTGCTCTTGTCAAGACCGTATGCTAGTGCAGAAGCAGTGGGTTCGTTTACAATTCGCTCAACATCGAATCCTGCTATTCTACCCGCATCCCTCGTAGCTTGTCTCTGGCTATCATTGAAGTATGCAGGCACGGTGATGACTGCTTTTTCAATTGATTCTCCAAGAAAAGCTTCTGCATCTCTCTTCATTTTGGTCAGAATCATAGCAGAGATTTCTTGAGGGGTATAATCCTTATCGCCAATCTTCACCTTGTAATCTTGTCCCATCTTTCGCTTGATGGATCGGACAGTACGTTCCGGCATTGAAACAGCCTGTCGTTTGGCCAATTCACCAACAATGATTTCTCCCTTGGGAGTTATACCCACAACTGATGGAGTCAGTCGTTTTCCTTCAGCATTTGGTATTATGGTTGGTTTTCCACCCTCCATATAGGCTATGCCGCTATTTGTTGTGCCTAGGTCAATACCTACAATTTTACCTGACATTGCTATTCACCATTATTTTCTAATTCTTCTACATTGGTCGCTTCATTACTTGTTTCGGCAGTGGGCGTCTCGTGACGATTCACGCAGACTACTGCGGGCCTCAAGACTTTCTCTTTGAGCATGTATCCTCTTTGATACTCCTGCATAATGATACCATCTGGTTTCTCTAGGTTATGCACTCTCTGTGCTGCATGCTGATAATAAGGATCAAACACTTGTCCAACTGATTCAATGGGACGAACCCCTTCAACGGATAGTATCTTGTCGAGTTGCAATTGTATTGCATTGATGCCATTTCTTGCAGCTACGGGGTCTTCAGCAAAGTCCATTTCAAGTGCTCTTAGGATATTATCGTAGACATCCAGTACCTTCAGAAGTATCTCTTCACTTGCGAATTTAGCGACCTCTGAAAAACGGGCATCCATGCGTTTTCGATAGTTGTCGAACTCAGCTTGTAGTCTCTGAAGTCTATCAAGAAGGTCTTTTGATTTCTCGCACTCTTTGTCAAGTTGAGATTTGATTGGGTCCTCAGGAGAAATCTCAACGACATCATCCTCATCGATATCTTCCTCTGAGAGATCTACTTCGAATTCATCACCCTTCTCGTTATCTTCATGCATTCAACAGTCACACTGCCTAATCGTAGTTTTCACTGACTGACTAACCATACAGAAAGGGGTCGTAATTAAGGGTCTGTATTGTTTGTTCAGATCCCCTCGGTGACTCTGGGGAATCCATCACCGAACAAAGAAAAACCTTTCGACTTGGTCAGTTTTTGGGGAAACCGAAAACAACATCAAGGGGGAACTATCGAGTTTGCATAACATGCCAGACTCTGATGCTATTGAACGTGTGAGGGCTCTTGTCCAGAAGAGCAGAAAAATCACTGCACTGACTGGTGCTGGAATTAGTGTAGACTCGGGGATTCCTGATTTCCGTTCAGAGGGAGGTGTATGGGAACGGTATGACCCTCATGAGTACGCCACCATTGAGAGCTTCCTAAAAAACCCAACGAAGTTCTGGACAATGGGTCGTGAACTTGCAGAAACCATTCTCAAAGCTGAACCAAATAGTGCTCATTATGGTCTTTCAAAGCTTGAAGCTGATGGGAAACTCATTGGAATCATCACTCAGAATATCGATAATTTACATCAAGCTGCTGGAAGTAATAGAGTTGTTGAACTACATGGGAACTATTTGCGAGCACATTGCATTGAATGTAATCAGGAGTATGTAGGCGATACAGTTCACCAGAGGGTAGCAAATGGCGAAATACCGCCGCGATGTGAGGAATGTAATGGTGTTTTAAAATCAGAAGCAATTCTGTTTGGTGAACCCCTTCCTGAAAACGCAATGGCAGAAGCCATAGAATTGTGTCGTAACACTGACTTGATGTTAGTCATTGGAACAAGTCTCACTATTTATCCCGCGGCATTCTTGCCGCAGATTGCTAAGAATTCAGGCGCAAAAATCATACTTATCAACCTAGAGGGAGTGAATCGAGATTCAGTTGCAGACATTGTCCTAAAGGGACGAGCTACAGAAATTATTCCAAAGATAGTTGGAAATTAGGAAGCTATCGTGAAACCAAACCAGGAATAAACACCGAGACCTCCGGGTATAACTATTACAGACAGGAAAATAGTGAGTGCTCCTAGTATGTATAGGTTATTGTCCATCATCCACAAACCGAGATAGGAAAAAGCATAGGATATGACACATGCAGCGAAACCCAAAATAATGACAGGACTGAGTGGCAACGCAATTGCAAGGTATCCACCTGCTTGACTCCATAGTACCCCTCCAATCCTCAAGATAACAAAAAAGCCTCGAACTACAAGATATGATAGAATCGAAATAAAAATTCCAACTTGAGAGAAAGTCAAGCGCGCTGGTAAAAACACCTTCGACATGTGCGAGATTCAGATTGTATTCCTTTTTACACTTTCTGAGCTTAACAATGCGAATGTCTAAAACGGATGCTGACACCCGAAAAAACCTAATGAAAAGGACTTCTTGGAGACTATCCAGCATTGGTCAGCTATCAATTCTTCTGGAAGCTAGCTCGCCAAAGCCAGGAAATGTCAACAGACACTTTGGATTCTCAGATACGGACTATAGACATTTCCTTGCGAGTGCTTCATTAATGGCAAGAGGTCTTTACACGAGTGCGTCTAGGGGAGTGGCATTAGCAGAGGGAAAACTGAGCTCCTCTGAGATCAATATCGGAGAGCTGATCCATCTGAGTGCCCAAGACACATTTACAGGGATCAACAAACGAAATACCATTCTTGGGACCATCCTCCTCTATATTCCACTTGTCGTAGCCAGTGCTGCAGCAGTAACTCATGATGAGAGTTACTCAACAGGGAGTATTTTGAAATGGTTGAAGGAAATTACTGAGAATACTTCAGTTGACGACACTTTGAACCTCTACAAAACATTTCATCTTATCAGAACAACAAATCCGAAAGTCGAGGAATCAGCAAGTTGGACAGAAAATCACAGTAGATATGATATTGACAATCAACTTGTATTATCCAATATTCTTGATGATAAACTAACTCTGCAGGGTCTTTTTAAAATGTCAGCAGATGTTGATGAAATTAGTGGTGAGTGGGCAAACAACTTCGAACTAACACTATCGCGGGTCTTTCCATATCTCGATAAAGTAGCAGATAGCCTTGAGAACTTGGAGGAGGGGATTGTTCAAACATTTGTCTGGCTACTATCACAACGACCCGATGGTCTCATCGCAAAGAAAGCTGGAACAAAGAGAGCAGAAGAAGTCCGTGCGTTAGCTGAGAAAACAATGAAGGCGTGGAATCAAGAAACGGGACCTCTAGAGCTCATGAAAACTCTTGATGGAGAATTACGGAGAGAGGGTAATCTCCTAAATCCAGGAACTACAGCTGACCTTGTGTCTGCAGGAATTTTTTGTAAACTTGTGGCACTTGACTTTCCACAAGATTCAACCTAAAATTCCACTGAATACAACTGCTGCAAGAATGAAGAGTAAAAATGCAGATGGAACAAGCATGATCATGGCTTCTTGTCGTTTTCTCAATCGTGCTTCATTCCGCGGTCCGAGATAAAACGCAAGGAGAAGGAGCACCCCAAGCATGACCATGAACGCTGCTAGTCCTTCGTGAGCCATATGTATTCACCTGAATCTGCGAAACCAAGTACGGTTATTAACGTAATCGTATTGTATCTCTAGAAAATCCTGAAGATTGTAATTTATAGGATAATGCCTGTTGTGAAGGAAGGATATGCGGAGAGTAAAAGGTACTCACACAAGAACTTGCCTAAAGACATGTTCAAACCTCATCCTAAGTTCCCTTGCACGATCCATGTCAGCCACGTATAAGGGTTGTCGCATATCAGTGAGGTTGGGAATCCTCCTACATAGTTTCTGACCCATTAATTTTCTTAGAGCAAAACTCACGGTTCGAGGTGCAAGATCAACCCTACTGCTAATGTCCTTTGGCGTCAATGGACCTTCATTGGTTAGACGGTCTAAGACGATTATTGCACTACGTGGTAGTTCGATAGACATACGGTCTATACCATCCCCTGAGAGTTTGGTCTTTCTGTTCCCATTTACTAAAACACATTAGAATTAATAAACCAACGGTTTATAGCAGTCTTCCACAAATAAGCGTATCTACCCAATTTTGAAAGGCCAATAGAGGGGATTTGTACTAACGATTGAAAGAATGACCAGAAGATCTGAAAGTAGAGGGCATCTGTGAGAGTTGACCCGAATTAAATCGAAGTTGTAATTCTTTGTAACGCTCCATATCAACATGATAGATTGGCTGTCGCATATCAGCGAGGTTAGGTGTCTTCCGGATAACTTGTTCCCTGATTAAAGTTCTAAGAGCAAATGAAATCGTGCGCGGTGCGAGTCCTACTTTTTCGATGATGGTCTTCGGAGTCATCGGCCCCTCAGCAGCTAAACTACCGAGGACTAATATCGCACTGTTTGGAAGATCCAAGGACATCTGCAACTCACAATCCTATGATATTCATAATTTGTCTTTTCAAATATAAGCCGTCTGTTCTCAGCATGAACCATGAGGTACTCACATACAGCAGGATTCAAGAGCTCTCTTTGTGAATAAAATGCGAGCAAAATGATTCAGAAAGTGTTTGTAACCCGAAAAATCCCTCAAGAGGGCCTGAAACTACTCAGAGAGAAGTTCGAGGTTTCCGTATGGCCATCAGAACATCCACCTAGTAGAGAGGAGATTGTAGAAAAGGCGAAAAACTGCCAAGGACTAGTCACACTCCTCTCAGATCCAATTGCTTCGGACTTGATTGATCAGCTGCCGAATCTCAAGGTGATTGCTCAATATGCTGTTGGGTACGATAACATCGACGTCGAAGAAGCAACACGACGAGGAATCATTGTCACTAACACCCCTGGAGTACTCACAGAGACCACAGCGGATCTCGCATGGTCTCTTATTATGGCAACTGCCAGACGCATTGTTGAAGCTGATCGGTATGTTCGAAATGGAAACTGGAATGTAGCGTGGGGACCTGAGCTTCTTCTGGGAGCGGACATTTATGGTGCGACCATAGGAATTATCGGAATGGGGAGAATTGGACAAGCAGTTGCAAGGAGAGCACAGGGATTCAACATGAGAGTGCTTTATCACTCTCGTAGTCATAACGGACATATAGCTGTTCTGGAAAGACTTGTGGGTGCGCGAGCAGCTAGTCTTGAAATATTACTGAGAGAGTCGGATATTGTCACAATACATGTACCCCTCACTCCTGAAACACAGCACCTGATTGATGAAAAAGAGTTGAGGATGATGAAGACAGGTTCTATTCTCATCAATACTTCAAGAGGCCAAGTTGTTAATCAGGATGCATTACATCGCGCACTATCGACGGGGCAATTAGGAGGAGCTGGACTTGATGTGTTCGAGAAAGAACCCATCTCCAAGGATAGTCCATTGTTAAGACTTCCAAATATCGTTCTTGTTCCGCATATAGGTAGCGCCAGTAGGAACACAAGAGCAACAATGGCAACGATGTGTGCTGAGAATATTATTGCTGCTCTCAATGATGAGAAACCACCAAACATTGTCAACCCGGAGGTGCTTTGATTGAGTATTGATTGTATAGAAAAGATAAGGTCCCGACAGTCAATCAGGAAATTTACCAGTGAGTCAATTCCGGATTCAATAATCGATGACATCGTAAAGACAGGAATCAGCGCTCCGAGCGGTGGAAATTGTCAGCCATGGAGAATCATCATCGTAACGAATATGGAGTTGAAAAATCAACTTGCTGACGCAGCATTCAACCAAAAGTTCATTGCTGACGCTCCAGTAATCTATGTCGTTTGCGCAGTTCCAGAAGAATCAGCAGAGAGATACCAGGAGCGTGGAAGAACATTGTATACACTTCAAGATACTGCGGCACTATCTTTAAACATCTTGTATGGCGCACATCTTCACGGTTATGGCGCCTGCTGGGTAGGTGCTTTCGATGAGGATGCAGTTTCAAAGACACTCAATATTCCAGTGGATATGAGACCAGTGGCAATGATACCAGTTGGTAAAATCGATGGGAAACTTCCACCTATGCGACCACGAAAGAGAATCCCAGATATTGTTGTAAGGGAACAATTCGAATAACCTAGGTCCATATTCTTCAACACAATGCACTATCATTTTCAGGTGTGAGTAGGAATACAGATCGTACGGTCTCTGACTTGTCATGCAGATTCAAAGGATGAAAAAAGAAAAGGGGGATGGGGGCAAAGCCCCCATATTCCGTTAAACTATTTGTAACGATCCTACGTGCTTACTTCTTCCTGATCAGGAAGAGTATCAGCAGAACCACTACACCAACACCGATTCCACCCAGCAGTCCAATCAACAAGGGATCGAATGGCGGGGGTACTACAGTTGTAGTTGTAGTAGTTGTAGTTGTAGTAGTCGTTGTCGTTGTGGTTGTCGTGATTGGCGGAACATTTCCAGCGTTGAACGAAGCGCTAATGGAATCACTTGACAGACCTGGCCAGTATGACGAAGGCGGCGTATCGGCTGTACCTAGTGGAACACCACCAACGAGATATGTGTGGTCACAGTCGTAGACCTTAACTTTGTACATGTAGTCATCGATTAGGAATCCGTCTGAATCCCACACATAGAACGTCTCCGTCAGATTCTGGCTCACTAACTGGAACGTGTTTCCACCATCTGAGCTGAGCCATATGCTATAGTACAACGAATCGTACATGTTGGCATCGGATGCAGTCCATGTGAAGTTCCACATATCGTTACCCAGGTCAACAGCTGCGTTTACAGTGACGACTGGTGCAAAGAAGTTCTCGAACCTCAATGAACCGTAATTGAGTACCCAAGCAACATCAGTCTCTGTCCAACAATACAGTTTGACGGAGAATGTGACGTTCCTCAGGAAGTCGTATGTCTCATACGAGGTGTATTCAAGAGTGCCTGGTTCGCTGTCAATGTCTAATGCAACTTGTGAGTCAACTATGAGTGTGTAATGCACACCAGGTTGGTATACATATGCGAAGTTAAACACAAGAATAGCAATGCTCATATCTTCGGCAGCCGTGAAGACACCACTCTCACCGTTTCCAGTTGTACCTTGGTCTTGGTCTATTAGCTTAGTACCAAGCTCGTCCTCGTAATCAACCTCGCCATCGAGGTTGATGTCATCCCAGGGATAGACCTGAATTGCTGGATCAGCAGCATTTTGTGAGTCTATGGATACGTGAACGACATCCTCTGCTTTGATTCCATCAACGGTTTCCCAGTTGTAGGTACCAATATTCGGCAACGGAACGGGCCATGCATCGTATCCTTGGGGATCTGCATAGATTCCGTCAATTTCCTTATAGAGTCCCTGCAGAAATGAGATCCTCGTTTGAGTTATAGTCGAATACTCAGGTAGACCAGCCACTACTGGAATGCTCCAAGAGCTCTCAATCACGACGTGGTCACCTGTTAGCACATCATCTGGATTGATCGTTGTCGGTGAGACGTGATCGAGTGCGGTCCAAGTGAAGCCTGGGTCACCAGGTTGTAGAGAGGTAGGTCCATACAACTGGAATGTGATTGTGATGGGTTCCGGTACGGTTGCACCATCAAACACATGAATGTTGTACTCAAACCAGTAGGTTCCATTGATCAGACCACCAGGCTGCCAGATTATAGTATTAGTCAGGGCACCTGTTGGATGTGGATCGAATGGTAGACCACCAGAATCTGTAGCAGTGATGCCTGCACCGGTTTCAGTCCTCAGAGCCATGTCTACGACTGTTCCTGCGTTCATCCACTCAGCCCTCATAACGAGAACTGATGCATTGATTGCAATGTTGTACGGAATGTCGATGTGGAACGTTGTGAAACCACCACCTTCCTGAGTACTAGTTGTACCAGGAGTGAAGTAGGTTATCGCTGTTCCAGTATCGTATGGGGTCACTTCAGGACCAGCTCCATCGACGAGGGTCATTACAGCACCCTCAGCGCCAGTCAGATCCATCTCGACTGTGTATGAGTATGGAATCTCGTGAGTCCATGCTCCATCAGTGAAGGTGATTGAACCCTGATGAACTCCGTATTCCGCATTGCCAGGAACGGTCAGTGTTGCATTGACCACACCTGCAGCAAAGTCTGCTAAATCAACTTCAGTTGTGGTTGTCTTACCCCAGACTTGGATGGTAACATCCACTGTGACTCCATCTGCACCAAACAGTATCAGTGTTGGGTTGTAGTTGAAGAGGTCAGCCAATGTTCCTGCACTCCCGACACGCATGGTCAGGAGGTTCGGTCCATTGCACCTGTGGACATAGACAAGATAGTCGCCTGTACTTGTGCTAGTGTTCCAGAAGTTCAATTCTGTCCCACCAGATGTGTCACTCCAATCAAACAGACGAGCAGAGATACCGGTATCAGCCGCATCAAACGCAATCTGGATTGTCGCGTAGTTGGCGTCTAAGAAGGCGGTTTGCTCAGGGCCAGTCATGTTGTCAAAGAGATTGAAGTATCCATCTCTTAGGATGTAGGGATCGAAGTTTGTGTCATTGTACTTGTAGCCTGTGAGTGAGAACTCTAGCTTACTGGCTTCAGTGTAGTACCATGGTTGGACAGTATCGAAGTCAGTAAGAACTGCACCAGTTCCTGCATAGTCCACAATGGACATTGTGACTTCCTTAGTCTCTCCACGAACGACAGTACCGAAGAATAGACTGCTTGACTCAAGACCTGCAGGATCTAGCAGGGCTGGGATAGCAGTGTCGTTGTAGTAGATGTCGCCGAATGGAGACCAGTCAGCAACCCAGTATGCCCATGAGTCTGCAATCTGCTCGCCGTAGTTCTTGAAGCTTGCTGTTTCGAAGACATATTCGGCAACAGCACCAGTTTCGATAGCAGCGCATGCAGCTTCAGCATTGACAAAGCCATGACCTTGGTTCAATGGGTCGAGACCCATATCTGTAGCAGATGACAAGAGAATGTTCTTTGTCATTTGTGGGGATGGCATCATTGCATTATTGACGTTGTAGGCATCCATAATGAGTGCAGTAACGCCCGCAGCTATTGGACAGGACAGACTTGTTCCGGACCAATATAGGAACGTATCGCCTGCATCAAGCCAATCATTCTCGGATGGTTCTGGACTGAACCCGAAGAAACCGGGCGCCATTACATCAGGCTTAACAAAGCCAGCGTAGGCAGGTCCGGTCGCCGTGAAGAATGCTTGTTGATAGTTAGGCTGGTATGGATAGTAGGTATCTGCGTACAAGTGGTTAGCCATTGTCGCACCAACTGATACCACAGAGAATGTACCACCAGGTGTACCCATTGAACCGTAGTCAGTGCCTTCATTTCCGGCAGAGAAGAACATGAGCACTCCAGGATAGGAAGGTGCCAATACACCAGGAACTGATGCTAGGTCGTACACCATTGAGTAAATCCTCAGCTGTAGGTACATACCACCAGGACCCCAACCCCAAGAGTTGGAAACCATGTGTGCTCTGTGTTCCGGACCATCTCCAATGTATTCCCAGTAGCCAGAGGTTTCATTTAGGGTGAAGCCCATAGCCCAGACTTGTGCTGCTAGATCACCACCCGATGTAATTCCTTTAGAAGCAATTATTTTCGCGCCGGGAGCTACTCCAGGTAAGTAATAGAGAGTTCCGTTACCATATACATCATGACCGTAGGTGCCTGCAGATGCAATAGTTGCAGCTGTCCAGTGTCCATGGTCTGTGTCAGTTGTGAACAATGCGTTCCATGCCATACCATCATCGGTGATACCGAAGAACAGGCCAGGGTTAACTGTCAACCAACCAAGATCATCATATGCCCAGCTCAGTGAGCCAAGGCCACAGTCAATTGTACCATCATCGTCAACATCAGCCATGAGGATGTTCTTATCTTTGTTGAAGACGTAACTTGCAGCTATGTCATCGACGTAGCTCCAGTCCATCATACCTTTGATTAAATCTCTATCAACAGTCGTGTTGAGATCAATCTCAGTGGGCAGATACTGTGGATAGTTAGGATTCTGGGAAGCAATGGCCCAATTCCACATTCTAGTCCAACCAAGTGTTCCGTTCCAGTCAATGACTAGACCACCATCGTAGACCATTGAAGGCGCAAACACCTTTGCATATCCATCAATCTTCTGTTGGAACGCCCAACCGAATGTGTAGTTAGCGGCAACAGGAGCAGGAATCTCCCAGTCCTTCCACATCTCATTGTAGACGAACTCGGACATATTGTTTCCACCCCAAGCCCACTCATATAGACCGACGAATCCGATAACCGCACCGTATGGGTAACCATCTCCGTATGGAGGTGCAAGACCCATTAGGTGTCTGGCACTACCTTCCATGTTACAGACTGGATCCCAGCCAGTGACATTTAGGTAGTATTTGCCACCCATCTCATATGTGAGAAGGTTGCCAGCCTCGAGCCAAGCAGTTGTGTTGGTGACGACAGTGCTGTTTCCAATTACCATCTCTGTCAGACCCATGCTTGACGGGTCGTAAGACATCGGATAGGTACCATTGTTGTACTCAGCGTTTCTCATGTCTTCTTGACTGAAGTCGACACCAGAGTCGACGACACCCACGACAACATCAGTTCCGCTGTATCCAGAAGCATAGGGTCCGGTGGCACCAATCATATCATTGATTACGAACATTGAGGGCTCAACTTCGTTTGCCAGATCCACAATCGGTTCAGGTTCTAGGAAATAATCAGCTTGAATATATTGAATACTGTCCACAGTCTTAAGCTGTTTCAAAGCTTCAACTGAGCTGACATCAACTGATACAACGGTAACCAACTTTAGATCTAACTTCCAGTTCACTTTAGCAATATTTGCCAGTATAGATGCATCGAACGTTGGTTCCATGTATAGAACCAGTTTGATGTCACCACTTCTTGTGGTAACAACATTCTGATCCAAAACACCTGTTTCGATATAGGATGCGAGTACCGAATCCATTTTCTCCGACGGCATCTCGTCTTGTAGGCGTGTAGCCCACTTATCTACGAAATCCTTTTGATAATTGGTCGGAGCTGCTGCCTGGGATTCAACATTGGCCATTGGTGTGAAAGGTACAAGTACCATGCTAAATATGAACACACCAACAATAAGTAAAACCGCAGTTTTTCTCAGGTTATTCATTTTATATTTATCTCCTCACTTTTTCAATGGAGAACCAGACCGTCTAGATAGCACAATTTCCGCAAAGATAATATCCTCTCTAAACGTACAAAAACCTCCAAAACTGACCAAGTATTGCTCAGTTCTCTCCTCTATTCACGTTCTCCAAGGGTTTGTGATTAAGAACGAACAGCATGATTGCCTCTATTAAGGATTGCGCAAGACTTGTACTAATTTGTGCTATTCATTTTCCCCGAATGGTCTATGCTCGAGCCGAGAAAGTTCAAAAGAATAAAAAGAAGGCGGATATTCCTTTTTTTCGAACAAAAACGGATATGAAGCTTGGAAAATGTCAATGTGTATACTGATACACCACCTTTTGAAACAATCTTCAAAAATATGTAACTTTCAATGTCATATTGAAAATATAAGATGATGAAGTGAGAAATCTGGAGGAGGACTATTTCCTGACCATCTTCTTGATAGTGTCTACGATCTCATTCACCATGATTATTGCCCCAATCATCTCAATCTTAGGTTCTTCGCCATGGGAATCGCCAATTTCTCTAGCTACTCGAGTCATAGAACGACCTAGACTTTCAATCAACGTGACCAATGCCTGTTTGCCTCCATCACTTTGATTGCTTGATTCTACGTGAGAGATTAACTCAACTAAATCTGAGATGACACTATCTGAAACTTCAGAGGCGGTTTCAGCTCTTCGGCTTAGGTCTTCCCATTTTGTCTGAGCCTCGTTTAGTTTGCTTGATAGCTCAATGACAATATTGTCATCAGCTGCTGGTGCATGATGTCGTGGTAAGCCTTCAGCTGCAAGACGAAAATCAGCTATTTCATTTTCTAGGGATTGAATTTGTGCATCCTTCATCTTGATTTTTTCAAGAAGGTTCTCATCCGGACTAGGTGCAGTAGTAGAACCAACCTTCAGTTGCTCTTCCATCAGCGCAATTGATGTTTCGCGTTCACCAATCTCAGCCTTGATGGCTTCAAGTTCACCTTCAAGAGCAGTTAGAGTATCCTCCTTTTCAGAAACAAATTCAGTGAGCTTCTTGTTCTCCGCCTCCAGTTTCTGAAGTTCATCCTTTGAAGTCTTAGATTCACTCTTTGAACTCTTGAGCTCTTCGCGTAATGCGACAAGATCAGGATCAGGTGGTGAAATAAGATAGTAGGCAATGATTGAGAGAACCACAATAAAACCCGCAAAATAAAGAAGTGAGCTCCATATAGATCCAAAGAAGATATCAGTCAAGAGTTGTAGAAAATGCCCGAAAGTGCTTGCAGATCCAAAACCCAACAAAGTTCCGAAAGTGGAATATATGATTGCAATCATTGCAGCACCAAAACCGAGGATTCCGATGCATAGCGTGATATTACGTTTCATTTCGGTCTGTGGTAAATGTCTTTGATAAAGAAACAACAATATTGCAAGTGCTAGTAGTGGCACGACGTATGGTATCGCTGCGACGATATCATCCATTGGAATTTGAAAATCAACAAGTAGCTCATATCCAACAGATGGTAAGTGACTAAACATTGAGAATCCTCCTGTGTGACGCAAGAACCTGAATCCTCTTGGAGGATAAAAATTAACTTTGTATTGTTGTCGAATATAGAAAGGCATGTCCGACTATACAAAATCCCGGATAAAGCCCTAGTCTGTTACTTTTCTTTCCAGAGAGCAGCCTTCTCAACTTCGTGATCAGTTACAGCAATTTCAAGTGCTTTGAGAAATCTGGTTGCCTCTTCGATTGAAAGGAGGAAGGAACCCTTTATGTTTCGGTCCTCGCCAATCGAGAGTCGTACCTTACCATCGTTCACCCAACCCTCGGAGGTCTGTTCGGGCATGCTTACCTGAATCTCGAACCGAGTCCTCCGTGTATCTTTAGTCTCACGATCCTCAAAGAAGTGCTTTAGCTGAAGGCGTCGCTCATATACCGGTGGTTTATCACCCATCTTGTCAATACACCTCATTCGTGGTTGGACTTAGTATCCAACCCACACTATAATATTGACACGAACCAATTTACTCACATCTCTCGGAGTTTCCGAGCTATGATGTTTGGCGTATTGAATGCAAGATAGCACTCAAGAAAAGCCTTATCTTACATCTAGAAGTCGTTCGATTGGAAGGACATTTGAACATGCCAGCTATCCACAAATTATACTATCGACGTTTTGTGGCTGTCGTACTTCTGACTCTCCTATTCACACCTATCGCCATTTATTCAGGAGCTGTAACAGAAGAAACAGAACACAAGAATGCTCTCGTTGATTCCGACATTGCTGTAGCATTATCTACGATGGAATCTGACAGTCGCATCTCAGTCATAGTGAAATTCCCAGAAGGAACATCCACTGATGAGATGGTAGAAAGAATAAGCTTAGCAGGTATTGACAGTGTCCAAATAAGATATGCATTTCACTTGATTCCTATGGTTTCGTTATCACTCAGAGTTGATGAAGTCCAAGCTCTTTCTCAAGTATCCAACATGGAGTCGATAAAGATGAATCAGGAACGGCAGCTACTTGACGAAGTTATACCTCAAGAGAAATACGTTCTAGCTGAAAACGGGAACGGATATGTTCACTTCGATTCAATTCTTAGTGCAGACCTGATGTGGGCTGAGGGTTACAATGGCACAGGTACAACAATCGCAGTGTTGGACAGTGGCGTTTGGAGTGGCCATCCGGACCTTCAAAATCGTTTGATTGGATTCAAGGACTTGATTGATGGTCAAGATGATATGAATCCTGGAAACGGTATTGTTGCTTATGATGACAATGGACATGGAACAGCATGCGCATGGAATGCGGTAGGCGATGGAACTGCAAGCAATGGTAGTCTTATGGGAATTGCTCCTGGTGCAAATCTATTAGCGATTAAAGTGCTTGATGCTTCAGGATCTGGTGAGGATGATGTAATAGCCCAAGGTATTGAGTTTGCAATCGAACAAAATGTGGATGTCATAAGCATCAGTCTGGGAGGAGAATGGGTCGACAGCTTGTACATTGTTGAACCATCGATAAGTGAGATTAAAAATGCAGTTGCAGCCGGGATTTCTGTTGTTGTTGCTGCTGGGAATTCAGGACCAGCAGCATTTACAATCAATTCTCCAGGGGTAGCAGAGGAAGCAGTCACAGTTGGGTCTTCATTTGGTGACACTGGTGTTGTAGCATTTAGTAGTGTTGGCCCTGTGTTGCGAACATCTTCAGATCCACTAGGATACACTGCAAAACCAGATGTTGTAGCACCAGGAAATCAGGTGGTTTCAGGAAGAGGAAACAATGTCAACGCTCTTGAATATCCAGCTTATAACAGTAGTCAGTTTGGCACCAGTTATACTCGTTGGTCCGGAACCTCTGCTTCAACACCGATGATTGCGGGATTGATTGCTCTACTAACACAGAGGCATTCGGCTCTTACACCAGTGGAGGCAAAGGTAGCTCTGATGAGCACAGCACAAGATCTAGGAGATGACCCGATGAGTCAGGGGTGGGGTTTGGCAAATGTATCTAAAGCATCTCAGCTTCTGGATAGCTCAGCACGAGACATAACTCTGATGACACCACGGAGCCTTCCAACCCTACCAGGAAGCTCACAGGTCCTTATTGTTGGCGATAATCGCCCCCCTCAAAATGTTGCTGTCATCTCGACACAATCAATAGGTCTTGTGAACATCACACTCTCAGGGAATGCAAGTCAATTTATCGAAACAGATGTTGAAGAGCTTATAGTAACAACAGGATATTCATACTTCGAGGTTGAACTCGTAATACCTGAAGGCGTACCTCTTTCTGCTGCTGGAGTATATACAGGTCATCTCAATTTGACACAAGGAAGTGATGTTGTTGCATCAATTGAAATCAGATACACCGTCACAATTTTTGGCGGGAGAATGATGGTGGACATGGAGCATCATTCCAGTGGCCCAGACGGGGATATTGATGACCCCTCATACTATGGATACTTTACGGAATATCTTAGAGAGAAAGGAATGGTAGTGTCAGAGTTTGGCAATTCTGAAGACTTCTCTAGAAGCTATATTGATTTGAGCACAATTTCAGGTGCAGATGTGTTCACAATCATGGACACAGAAACGTCATACTCTGTGAGTGAAATAACAGCGATTCATGCGTTTGTTGAGAACGGAGGGACACTGCTTGTTTTTTCAGAATCATTTAATCAGGTTACTGGAGAGGCATCATTTGCTTTCGATGATTACAATGCGATTCTCGGACCGTTTGGCATCCAGTGCGAAAGGAGGGCAATAGGATTTGGATTTGAAGGATATGGATTGGTATACGGTGCCAACTACAGCGGCTACGTAGAGAATGATCCATTAATGGATGGTGTGAACAACCTCTATGTCGTCCAAGGCAGTACACTTCATGTGAACTCAAGTATATCTAATGCGAGAGGTCTGCTCTGGGAAGATACTGGTAGGACTCATGCCATTGTTGCTACAGCTGAATATGGTCGTGGACAGGTCTTCGCAATATCAGACGGATCGACTTTGTATGATGATATTCTATTTGATGCAATCAGTGTAGGTGCAGATAATCTTAGACTCTTGAGAAATCTAGCTACTATTATCATACCAGATGCTCCAAGGATATTTGATGTTAAACTTAACATCGGTGAGTTTGGTCAAGAAGCAAATGTGTCAGCATACATTTTCGACGACGATCTTGAGAGTGTTTCAATGAGTATTATTGGACCAGCTGGAGTGAACCTGACTGGTGCTATCCTCGAGGAATTCGGTTATAGATTTTCAACTTCCTTTATTTTCAATAGTGGAGGATTCTTTTCTATCCAAGTTGTAGCTACCGACTTAGCAGGGAATGTGAGGATCTTTACGAAAACCATACTAGTTCCAGTTTATGCGGCGGATGATGCCTTGGTATTGACAGTTATCTTTTCACTCTTGGGAGTAGTTGGAATTGGCCTCGGATATGTCATATTAACCAGGATTCAAGGTCGACAAAAACCACCTCGACGATACCTCAACACACAGAAAGCAGATGATGATGAGTGGGAACTCCCACCGCCATCTATCGAATAGGACCATAAGTAGATTCTAGATACTCACGCAATCTTTCGTGACGTGGTTTGAGAAGGGGTTTTTCTCTTAGGGTGGCTCCAGACTCAACTCGCTCAAGTATTTCATAACCAAGCCGAGCACCCATGCGTGAAGATATCACCTGACCTCCAACAAGGCGTCCATCATCAGTTGTGACTAAAGCTACTTTCGCAAATTCTGTGCTATCCTCAAAATATTGAACATCAGTTTTCAAGCCCATCTCGGTAGCAGTTGTGGTTGAATGACCGACTACAACAATATCAGTATTGAAGATATGGTCATACTGTAGGCGACGTAGTGTATCATCATATATCTTGGAGCCACCTGCTGCGGTAACTCCTGCTTGTCGACCTGCACGAGCGGCTACACTACCAATTGGAAGAAGAAGTGGCTTTCCAGTAAGCGAATCTTTCATCTCAACGCAGTCGCCGACTGCGAAGATATCATTCACAGATGTCTTCATCGCTTCATCAACTACTATTCCTCCCAAGGGGCCAATCTTGACACCAAGTTTCTTAGCAAGCTCGGTATTAGGTCGGACACCGGTCATGAAAAGAATCGCATCGACAGGAATTGTTTCTGAACCAACAGTTATTCCTTGCACTTTTTTATCCCCAATTACGGATGAAGGGGATTTACCAACGTGTACATTCAGTCTGTCTGGAATTCTTGACTGAAGTTCCAGGCTCATTGGTTCCTCCAATTGTTTTCGCATAAGTCGGGATCGTATAAGGAGGTGAACATCTTTTCCAATTGAAAGAAGCCTCTCAGCAGTTTCGAGACCGCTGAAACCAGCGCCAACAACTATAATCGATTTCATCCCAGACAACTGGTTTCCAATCTCACTTGTATCAGCCATCGTCTGAATTGTGAAGACACCTGCTAAATCCGTACCGGGTATATTCGGCAAAGCAGGAATGCCTCCAGTAGCTAAGATGAGTCTGTCATAGCTCAAAGTCTTCTCGCCATGGGATCCTTTGATATAGATTTCTTTGGAGGTGGAATCTCCTCCCGTCACCTGAGTTCCTGTGATGGTGGCGATTCGTTTCTTTGAGAGAGCATCAAACGACCAATCGTCTATCCGGAGATCTGAAGTATCAGGAAACTCAAGTGCCATCGAGGCGCCTGGTTTTCTGTGAGATTCTAATGTTTCCTCAGTGATAATTTGAATTTCAGACTGCGTATTGAACATCCGAGCAGCGACTGCAGCTGCAGCACCACCAGGACCATATCCGATGATTATGATCTTCAGCCTATGTCACCTCTACGTCTTCGCATAATCACAATTATACCACAACCCACGATAAGGATTGCAGCCCCTACAGCTAGCACAGTGTAATCCTGTACCACTGTTAGAGTGGCGAAATTCAGAGATGTTCCAGGTACTACCTGCCCTATAGCGATTGCGTATACCTCATGTGACCCTAGTTGGAAGTATGAGGGGGATATCTCAAAGTCGTAATGACCAGTACTACTTGAAAGAGTGAAATTGAGCCAAGACCCAGATTCAGAATGGAATGCTACGTAGACCAAGGAAGCGAGAGTAAAACCCTCCAACACCAATTCGCCAGCAATTAAATCATTCAACAGGAATCCAACTCGAACAACATCTTGGTTGAGCGTAGCGATTGAAAACACTAGTTGTGGACCGATTTGGGTTGAAAGCAAAACGAGTGGTAAGATAAGAGTAAAGCTCTCTGATGTGATATTCAATGAAAGGCTATTGAGATAATCAGAAGTAATCAGATTCTCAGGAACAGTGATTATGTAATCGCTTTCTCCTACTCGTGATGATGAGTTGAGAGTTGCAAGAGGCCCGTTGACAACACTCCACGCAATGTTTCGAAGTTCTTGTGAAGTGTCGCGATCTCTCGTGGCTAGGTGAATAATCATTGAACCATCATTAAACTGCATCCAGAGGTCTTCCATGACAGGGGGCAACATATCAGTGAGCGTCCCAGGACCAGCTTGGTCGATATTGCTCATCGTAGAGTTATGTGTACTCATAGATATAATTCCACGAACGCCAGGAGTAATACCATCAAGCCGAAGGATCACTGCTGTCGAATCAGTCCACCATTGTGAAACTAGAGATGAAGCTACATAGGAACTACCATTCCATTCATAGACATCTGCAGACCCTCCAGTAATATTGACAACGATGTCAGCTCCGTTCCTCCCAGTACCCACATTTGAATCATTATCCCACTCAATGCTGAGAACATCCGTACCCTGTAAATCAGGTGCGGCCCTCATGGTTATTGCTATTCCAATAGTATCATTGTCCAAGAATGACTTGGCAGAAATGATATCATGTCCTCCATTGACTGAGAGATTTGTTGCATCTCCGAATAGTTCACTCACACCGTACCAATCGGACATTGTAGAACCATCCATACCTGGAGAATCTAAAACTTGAACAACTGACCACAGAGCATCAGTGAGACCATGGCCCCATGAGGGCGAGGCTGTTTCATAATGTGAAGCCTGACCTCCAGCACCATTGACCAAGGCAGAGTAGTCCAACCATGCAGAGTTCTTGCCTGAGGCTTGGCGAATAAGTGCTAGCACTCCCGCAACGTGCGGCGAGGCCATACTGGTCCCATCCTTTGAAGTCCATAGGCTAGTAAGACTAGCCAGAGCTGCAGCTATATTATCACCAGGGGCAGCCACAGTTGGTTTTGGAGAGCCATCAACCCTGGGACCCTTACTAGATTCGCTCATAATTCCTGAACTTACTTCACTGTAGGCAGTAACTGCCACTGCAAGATCAGCAGTAGCAGGGGAACTGATACTTCTTCCTGAATCAAGAGCGGTCTGGAAAGTTAAGTGGGTTGTTTCCCACCGTCCATCCCATGCGAATCCGTCTATCCAAATGAGGTCACCCGAACCATTAGTGACTGTTACATTCCAAACACCATTCGCCCACATATGGTCATTTGTGGAAACTTGGATTATCACATTGTTGAGCCCTCGTATACTGACATCCGCAAAAATATAGGCTGCAAGATTTTCATCTTCAAGTGCCCAGGATTGCTGTGCAATAGATGAGAAGGCTCCAAGGTCTATTGGATTACCGGAGGGTGGTGTTAGTATAACATGCTCATCATTGTCTGACGAGTGCCACAACAAGCTCAGAAATGGTGCTCTTGATATAACAACATCATCTACTCTCATCAAAGCAGAACCCGAAGACCCTTGTGCCGCAGAGAATCGAGCGTGTTTGTTTTTATTACCAAGATTTCCAGCAGCTGCAGTTGTCAATACTCCATACCTCAGGAACGCTTCTGATACCGCAAGGTCTTCCAAATCAGTCCCATCTAAAAATCCCAGATATGAAGAGAAAGACATGTTGATAATGTCCGCATCATTCTCAATTGCAAAGGCTATACCATCCAAGATGTCAGCAGATTGGAGAACACTTCTGATAATTATCAAATCTGCGCCAGGGGCAACACCGACATAGGATGTCATTCCAACTTGACCACCGGCAATAGTGGAAGCTACATGTGTTCCATGACCATCATAATCACCAATGGACACCGCTTGAGTGAGATTGACATCTCTCACATACACGTTGGAGTGTTCTTGGTCGTAGAAAACTGCGACTTTTGATACGTCTAAGAGAACTACATTCTCAACTCCCAAAGTTATGACCGTATCATCATTTGCATCAATTCCACCAATCCAGCGGTCTCCAGATGCATAGCTAAACCCTGCGATCCCATCTGCATTAATGTACATGTAGTTAAATGCGTAGGAAAAGTCAGGTCCGCCTCCACCCACAAAACGAATAATTTCGGTAGAATCTGGCACCGTGTCATTATCCAGATCTACATAGTAGTCAGACCCATTGTTAATGGTCTTGTACTCGCCGGGTGATGCACGCCAAAAGCTAGGATGTGTCCAAAGAGCGCCAGTATCTAGAACTGCAACCGTTACGCCGGAACCATTGACTGCCCCACCGTTCTTGTTCAGATTCGTCCAAACATCATCAGCTCGAATCGCAGGCACTGAGGATGAGAGAGCGGGTATGTATTGTTTTTTTCCAGAAGTGGCTCTGATTAGACCTATTTCAGATAGGGCTTCCAAAGAAACGATATTGTTTATCTCTACAGAATAAATCCGGCCAACGTTGACAATCGAGGATCCACGCTTCACGAAAGTGACTCCTAAACTTTCAGCTCTAAGGATCTCAGTAGATGACAAAGGACTCTTGAATTCAAGAAGAGCGCTTGTAGGATTTGGTGAAGATTGAACCTCCATTCTAAGGCGGGATTCAATCAGCGGTCTGTCTGAACCGAATGTGGAATTCAATTCCACTCGTGCAGCCACAGAAGTGGGAGTTAGAAAAAGGGGTACGAGTAAGATTGCCAGAATGAAGTATCTATTGTACATAGGAGTCCCTCTGTGGTGGGTATTAATGACGTTCTTATCGTTTCACTGATATGCTTTTGTGTTGTCACGAAAGAGTTTCAAGGAGCAGAAATACTTGTGAAAAAAAGTGTTCTCTGGTTAAGGACTCACTCAAGCAAAATAGCATTTGTTGATAGGGCTTATAACCAGTAGAGAGAATGAAGAGAAGACATGGAGTACACCAAATGACAACGCCTGATGAGATTCTCAAAATCCTGATGAAAGGAGAGAATCGAAGTACAGAGTTCAAGAGGAAACTCACTCGAGCAGACCTCAAGACTGAGAGGAAACAGAAGTTAGTCACGCGGATTCGCTATATGACATGTGAGAGTCCATTTGAGGGACTTTTTCTCATTGGTATTGAGGATATCGGAGGGAAGGAGTGGCAAGTACACGGAATATCGGAGAATGCTTTGAAAACGTCGGAGAGGATTCTTGCTGAGCTGTGCGAAGAAGCATCAGTTGAGATTGTTGAAGAGGAGCAGATTGAAACACTGCAGGGGATGGTCGGGTCTTATCTTCTGAAACGACTTGCAATACCGGAAATAAAAGAAACTTGTTCAATCAATGTTGCGGGTAGAGTCAACTCAGGAAAATCTAGTTTGATTGGGGCTCTAGTTACGGGACGCCCTGACAATGGTAGTGGAAGCGCGAGATCATTCCTCCTCACACATCCGCAGGAAATTACAAGGGGACAAACTGCAGATATTCACCTTGCATTCATGGGATTTGATGAAGAAGGCAACACAGTATATCCTGAGAATCCATTGAACAAGGAAGACTCAGCTAGAGTTCTAGATCAATCCGTGAAGATAATCACATTCTTCGATGCACCAGGTCACAAAGAATACAGCAAGACAATGATAAGATCAATCCTTGGAGCTGATGCACAATATGGACTTGTTCTAATTCCGGGTCCGGAAGAAGCATATCTAATCAGGCAAGAAGAGCTGAACTATGGTGTTCCAAGACTTGATGAGATAACTCGAGAGCATATGATATTGATGGCCAATCAAGGCGCGCCTTTTATCGTTATGATTTCAAAGACAGATAAAACTAGTCCTCAAGATCTAGAACTTGTAGTGAATGTAGTTAGAAATAGTCTCAAAGAAGTAGGACGAATACCAGTCACGGTTAGAACAAGTGATGAAATACCTCCGATTGTAAGAGAACTCAGTAACGAAGTGATAGTGCCCATATTTCTAATCTCAGCTCTGGAGTCGAAATCATTAGAACTTTTGACAAACCTTCTCAAATCACTCCCTGTAAACTCTAATCATATCGGTCTGAGTGATCCTGCACGAGCATATGTTGACAAAGTGTATCGAGGAATAAAGGGAGCAAATGTAGTTGTCACGGGGACAGTCAAGTCAGGCATGTTCAAGAAGGGTCAGGCACTAAGAATAGGACCAGATGGTGGTAACCAGTTCCAAGAGGGGCGACTGTTCAGTATTGAGATGTTCAAGAAACGAATTGGAATGGTGAAGGCAGGGGATCTCTTTGGCTTTGATATCAAAGACGTAGACAAACATCTTGTTCGAAGAGGTCAGATGATTACAGACCCGGACATAGAATCCGGAAGTTGTAGAACTTTCGAAGCGAACATCATTGTCACACGGCATCCAACGAAAATCTCCGTAGGCTATGCACCAGTCCTACAAGCACACACAATACAACAGACGGTGGTCCTCAAGAAAATCTATGATGCAGATTATCTAAGTGTTGGTGATTTTGCTCGAGTGCGACTTGAGTTCATGATCTCGCCTGAGGCTTTGAATGTAGGAGACAAGATTGTTCTGAGAGAGGCCAACACTCGAGCAATTGGCACTATAATAAAGAAAATCAAGTGACACCATCAGACCAGGTCACAACTTGTTTTGGAAACGAATCCTCACAACGCAGAATATTTCTATTCGAGGTGGTCGATATGATGGACCAGATGGACACACCTTCCTTGACAGTGGATTCAAGAAGTCCATCTCTCCAAGTTGGAGGGGCAGAAACCACAGCAAATGACTCTGCAGTGTTATTGAAGAGAGTAGCCTCAACGCAATTTTGTCTTACAATTTGCCTCACTAAATCAGTTGGCCCTCTCAATAGATAATCCGAATCCACTCCAATATGGTTGAAGCTTGGCAGGAACATGATTTTCCCTTTAGCAAGTAGCTTGTCAATTATCTGGGGTGAGCCAACCAATGTATTCGACAATACATCAGACTTTCCAAGAATCAAACGTTCAAGGACAGCTTTCTCATTAGCGGTTAAAACGGAGTCTGAGAATTCAATGGCTGCCTCAAATGTCCCAGAAGGAGTGGTTTCGATCCCAAGAGTTGCTAGAGCTCGCTGGAGAACATTCTTGCCATGAGAGATCAATCCCCCAGATGTAGGGTAGACATCCTCAAGATTCATCCAATATTCTATTGTTGTTACACGTGATTCATCTGCTGGGCCTATTCTGAGTGTCTTAACTTCTGAGCCATCAATGAATGACACAGTTGCCCAGTCTTCATCTGAGGGGGACCCATGGGAGATGAAGATTTGAGTGTTCAAAGGAGTGGGATCGCAAATAACACGAGGAGCCATGTGAATAGATTCAAGACTGTGTTTTCGAGAATTCAATTTTCGAGGGTTTGATAGAGTCTTGCAGAACCCCTGAATTGTATGGTATTCTTCAGTTCCTATTGAGACCCTCGCACTATCGTGAATTACTCTGAATGGGAGGATCCAATCATCAACTGAGCTAGAAGAAGATATTTGTTGAAGAAGTGAATAGAGTCTAACAAACCCATTACCCGCATAGCAATCCGAATGCTTGATCATGTGATTCACTAGAGGAGACCATTCTGTATCTTTGCTGATTTTCAACCAGAATTCACGGAATCCCTTTTTTGCAGGATCCTTCAATAGAGCCAGTGCAATCCCATTGCCAACTAAGGAAGCAATATGAGTCTTTGAGTGTGCAGATTCAAGATGCACAAGAAACGCTGTCCGAGTAATGAGTCCATCAACCCATTTTGTCTTTAGTGCGGATTCTTCGAAAAGGTATTCCCTATCATCTGTTAACTGAAGCCCAAAACTTTGGCTGGATTCTTCAGAGCTTGTTCGAGTGACGAAAATATCTGGGAATGTTGGCGGAGCTACATTTAGAAAACGAGTCACACGACGAATAGCTTTGACTAACGATTCTCTAAGCTCCTGTGTTGCTTCAATGCGTTGCTCCTCAGGAGTGAGCTCTCTTGGTTTCTCATACTTTGCGATGAGCTTGGAACTTGCACGAACTTTTTGGTATACTGGTACCTCTACATTCTCACCCACAAGCATGACTCCAGCAGCGTTGAAGAAATAGATTCGAACCCGATCACGTGCTACAACAGCCACGAGAAATGTGATCCCTTTCAATTGACGAAAGTGCTTTCTCATCACAGCTGCTTTTACTCGAAGAACTTCAACTGCGGCTGCACCAGAATCCTTGAACTGGCGCTCTCCAAATGCAGCAATCTCTTTTGGGACTTCTCTCACACTTCTAGGCAAGTAGGATTTCCTCTCTGAATTGTATAGGTCGTACGTTCTTGATAAAGATAAGTAAATACTGCGTCTTGCGACATCCTTAATTTCATTCATTTTTGTATTGGGATGAAACAGAATGCAGTACGATTTTACTTACATCATCATTTGGTGGGTAGTCCCAGTTGTTATTCTAGCAGGGAGAGCAGGACTCGCAGGATACCAAGCCAGAAAGAAACGGCTGGAACTCAAGCAGTTGGAGGAAAAATCAACTCCTTTCACGAGTAAGATATAGACTCACGCACTTTCCGTCATGATTTCATCTCTATCATACATCGGCATTAGAATATCTCTCGTGGGTGTAATATTCATCACAACATCAAGGGTTTCATCATTTCTCATGAGAATGCAGCCGAGGAATTCATACTCGAATTTATCGAGTCTGATGTTTACACCTCTTCGTGGAACTTGAGTCAGCAGAAGAATAATTGAGAAATTTCCGCGAGGTAGTTGATTGAGAATGCCACGTTTCATATCGGGTTCAAGTTCACCCTCAAGTTGGCGGGTCATAATTCCTCGCTCGATGAAGTTGTATCGAATCCTTTCAAAGTCGCCGCTCGAGCTCTTCTTAGGACGGATAAATGAAATTGAGTAACCAAGACGCTTCAGTGAATTATAACCGATGAGCGTCCTGAATAATGGAGGGCTCAAGGTTTCAAGTTCTACCTTACGTAACTCAACGATGTCCCCGTTTCTTCGTACTTTCAAGTTCATAAGGTACACGCATCCAAACCGAAGGGGTCCACTTCGGAAATTACGGAATCCTATGTAAAGCCTTCTGTGAAAAGTCTCCGCGAATGACTCCCTCACGTGCTAGTAAATCAATCTTCTTGTCTATACCACCTGTATAACCTCCAAGACCAGTTGATGAAACAACGCGATGACATGGAATTACGGGTCCAAGTCGATTGATACGCATTACATTCCCAACAAATCTAGCAGCATTAGGCAGTCCTGCTTTTTCTGCAACAGATCCATAAGTCAAGGTTGAACCAAATGGAATTGTCAATACAATCTTGAGAACAGATACCTGCTTAGGTGTGAACCCAGAGAAATCTAACTTGATTTCGTCTATAGCTGCATCTCTAACCCCCTCATGGATGGCATAGACTGTTTCAAGAACTGCTAGATTTTCATCACTGTCATCTCTACGAAGGGAATGTCCATTCACACCTTTGATTGCATCCGATTTTTTAGCATATGGGAGAGAACTAGTGTAGAGCCCTTCAGAGGTAAATACACCAGCGAGATATTTTTCGTCTTTCTCGAGTAGCGCAAGAACTTTCTCTACCACTTGGTCACCTCGTTTGTTATGCATACTTGTTTAACTTCGATGCGACGAATGCGAGTATGGAACTCAATTCAGGATCACTCTTCTTAGACCCAAGTGGAGCCCAACCACCATCTTCATTTTGGCTTTGGATTATGAGTTCTACTCCATTGCGGATGACCTCTTTCTCAAGATTGGAATTAGGTTTTCCTACAGCAGTCAAATCTACCATGTCAAATGTTGATTTATTCTCAACAGAGTCTTTCAAATGCTGAAGAAGAGCAGTCCGACCATCTTGGTAAACTTTGTTATTGGAATTAATCCCTACTGCTTCTAGCGCGAGCAAAATATTACCGGTCGCAAGTGGATCTGATACTTCACGGCCAATAAAATCAGGCCAGTGACCATCTTCATACTGGTTGTAAAGGAGGAAGTCTCTGGCTCTTCTTAGTCTTTCTTCATCATGATATTCTGCAAGACATAATGCTTCGAGTGCTTTCCCTGTTAGCCATGTTAAACTCTTAGCCACAGGATACCAATCTCGCCCAATACCACCCCATTTATCTTCAATATAGGGGTCCAAATTCAGGGTTTCACTGAATCCTCCATCATTCTTTTGCCGCGAGATAAGAAACTTGACCATTTCATCGAGGATTTTACCCCACTGAGATTTGTATCTAGATATTAGAGCCAATACCTCTGCAGTTTCTTTCACGGAACTTGGATTTCCTGGCTGTACACCAAATGGTATCCCGCCATCTTTGTTCTGAACTCGAGTTACTTCATGCATCAGTTCTGTTAGTTGCCCTTCAGAAAGGTCAGTCCAACTAGCTGCAAGGCGCAGCTTATCTGCAATGTTTCCATTTTTCAACAGGTAATTATGATGATTATAATGAAGATTAGTTCCCATCTTGTTCAGGTCCTCCATTTTATGAGTATACAATCCGTGAAAAATCGGATTGTAAAATTAGTCAGTGTTCAGACGGCCGATAATGATAGGCATGTAAACTGACCATGTGAAGGGATATTAAGGTTACCCGAAGATACTCATTCATCTTCCGACTCGTAGTATTCCAGTATTTCTTTACGTCTTTCACGACGTTCATCCTCAGTCATCTCCGACATATGTTTTGAATCCTCTTCAACGATAACAATCTTCTCACGAGGAGTGTGTTTTATTCGATGTTCTACTTTGTAATCAGGAGGAGAACGAACTGATTTTTCATGCCCGCATTCTCGACACTTCAATATGATTGTCTTTTTTCCTTCCTCTTTTTTAGGAAACATGAGGGCTCCGCATTTCTCACAAAATTCCATTTATTTATGTCTCCCCGTCGATATTATAGGTTCGCGTGTCCGTCACCCTTAGTCATTTAAGTTTGACGTTTGGGAATTTTCTCAAACGTGAGAGAGTTTCATTCGGAAAGAAAGACTTATGACAAAGAGTCTAAGAGCCGGCTCAGCAGAATCTATAGTTAGAAACCGGAGATGCTAACGATGGTACGTGTAAAACCATTCAAAGCTTATAGATACAACGAGGCCAAGGCGGGCGAGTTGTCTCGATTGGTGACTCCGCCTTATGATATCATTAAGGGCGACAAGATAGACGAACTTCAATCACTTTCTGATTATAATATGGCATGGATCATAAAGAACAAATCTGAAGAAAACGACACACCTTCATCAAATCAGTATACCAGAGCGAGAAACCACTTCAATAAATGGATCAATGAGGGTATTCTCACACCTGATGAGAAAGAGTCATTCTATGTCTATGGACAGGACTTTGAGATTAAGGGAAAACCACTATTTAGGTTTGGATTCATTGGGTTGATTGAACTCGAAGAATTCGCAACAAGAGCTCCGAGCGTTAGTATTTTTGATGGAGTTCTTCAACACGAAGAAACCCTCCCAAAAGATATTGAAGACCGACTTAGTCTATGTAGAAGTTGCATGGCTAATTTTGGACAGATTTTTGTAATTTACCCGGACCATGAACGACAGGTGGATGCAATCCTTGAGAAGCATATGAAGGACAATCCAGTTGGCGATGTTGTTGACTACGATGGTATCCGTCATAGACTCTGGAGAATTGACAATGAAGATGACCTGAAAGAGATAGTCCGACTAATGGATGACAAGTTCGTTATAATAGCTGATGGTCATCATAGATATAAAACAGCCCTTGCATTGTCTAAAGAACACCCAGAGCTAGAAACCGCAAGATACCGCATGCTCACATTTGTTAATATCTCAAATCCCGGACTTGTAGTCCTGCCTACTCATAGACTTGTACAAAACTTGGAAGACTTCTCCAAGGATAAACTCCTTGAAGACATCAACAAATACTTCGATGTTGATATATTTGAATCATCAGAGTCCATGTTTGAGCTAATGGAGAATAAGTTCCGGAAAGGAAAACATTCCTTTGGACTCTACATGGATAATGGAAAGTTCTATGCTCTTACATTGAAGGAGGTTTCAGTGATGGATGAACTCTTGCCAAACAAGTCTATAGAACTTCGAGGTCTCGATGTGGCTATACTTCATACCCTCGTTCTTGACAAAATGCTGGGAATTGATAAAAAGAAGCTGGAGCAGGGTACAATGAAGGGAGGAGGGTATGTTGTCTACATTAAAGGCATAGGTGATGCTGTAAAGGAATCGATAAAGTCTGTCCAGAATGATGGTCAGGCCGTTTTCTTTATGAACCCGACACGAATAAATGAGGTTGAAGCTGTTTCGAAAAATTTCGAATGCATGCCTCAAAAGAGTACGTTCTTCCAGCCTAAAGTCTGGACTGGATTCACAATAAACAAACTGGAGTAAGTGAAGATAATGATAAAGAGAGTATGGAACTACTACGCTGGACCAGCTACATTACAACTATCAGTCCTTGAGAAAGCCAAGGAGGAATTCTTGAATTTCGCGGGAACTGGCATGTCAGTGATGGAGATTTCACATCGGTCAAAAGAGTGGGAGAAAGCCATGAATGATGCTACTGATCTTGTGAGAGAGTTGATGGGAGTTCCGACGGACTATAAGGTTCTGTGGCTGGGAGGTGGAGCTTCGACTCAATTCTATATGGTACCCCTTAATCTTCATATCCCTGGAAAACCAATGGAATATGCTAATACAGGCGGATGGTCCACGAAAGCGATCAAAGAAGCTAAACTCTTTGGGGAAGTCAAAGTAATTGCCTCTTCCGAAGATGAGAATTTTTCATACATTCCAAAGAATGTTAAATTCAATGAGGAGAACGCATTCGCACATTTCACAAGTAACAATACACTCTATGGAACCGAGTGGTCATACCTACCCTCCGTTCCTAAGGACGTTCCTCTTGTCTGTGACATGTCTTCGAACCTCATGGATCGACCTATCAATGTTAAGGACTATGGCGTAATCTATGCTGGAGCCCAAAAGAATCTTGGACCAGCAGGGGTCACTTTAGTCATCGTAAGAGAGGATCTTCTTGATCGAGCTCCAGATCGTGCACCTTCAATGCAAAAGTGGAAAACCCATTCCGACAACGACTCTATGTACAATACACCACCAGTTTTCCCAATCTATATCTGTAAGCTCTCGCTTGAGTACCTGAAAGAAATAGGTGGAGTGAAGGAGATGGAGAAGAGAAATATAGAGAAGGCAAAAGTCCTCTATGATGTTATTGACTCCTCCGATGGGTTCTACAAGGGTCATGCAAGGGAGGATTCGCGTTCGCTCATGAACGTGACATTCACCATGGCTTCGCCAGAGCTGGAACAGAAGTGTGTTGCTGGAGGAACTGCAAGAGATTTGGTGGGACTCAAAGGACATCGCTCAGTTGGAGGAATGAGAGCTTCAATCTACAATGCAATGTCTCTTGAGGGTTGTATGAAACTTGCTGAATATCTCAAAGAGTTCCAAGCTGAAAATCAATAGTACCATTCTGGGGAGAGTGTATTCTCTCTCCAACCTATCTCTTCTTTCGTTTGCGAGTGAAATTACTAACAGCCTGTTCCAATTCCTTTGTCATCTCAGGAAGGTCCGACTCATCCATGATACCCTTGTAGGTACGGCGCATCATTACTCCGCTCACATTGACATCGATATTTCTCATCCCCCGAGCCGCAAAGAAGGTTTTCAAGGCTGTCGCAATAGGTATGAGAGCACCTCCAGGAAGCCTTCGCGAAAGATTTTCCTCGCAACAGTTACAGTCTATCAGAATGAGTGTATTGCCATTATCGACTAGAACTTCCACAGGCATGTGTTTCTTATGTCCTAAGTCGAGAGTAAATCCGCCAAGTTGCTTCATGGTTGATACCTTTTGTCTTGTTTTGTCGACGACTTCGCAATAAACTTAGCTCATATAAGACCTGCTCACGCTACTTCGAGTGTGTAAAGAACACAAATTTTTATCCTTTGCCTTAATCTGGTCATCGTGACCTCCTTCGATTACATACAACTGCCAGAATTATCAACGCAAGCACCACACTTAGTATCACCGCCAATCGAAGGTAATCCGGTTCTTCGGGGGGAGGGGAGGTCGTAGTCGGGCTTCCCGTTGTCGAGGTTGTACTGGTGGTCGTGGTTGTGGTGGTTCCAGGATCTGTAACAGTGTAGCTAAATGTCCCAGACATGGACCAGTTATCAAGTGTGTCGTTTGCGTAGAAACGATAAAGTATAGTAGTTCCATTCGGGAATGCAGGAATTGTGCCTTCATAATATAACCCAGTCCAAGTCATTGTGACATTGAACCAGGTTGAGCCATTGTAATATGAAAGAATCACTGTGTCGACCCCAGAAGCGTCTGACACTGTAACATTCACCAGTACTGATTCAGTAGAATTAGGCGTGAAGGGGCTTCGATTATGGTTCCCAATCACTGGACCATCAACATCAGGACCAGGAGTGATGAAGGCTAATGCAGCCTCCACATCCAGTTTACCACTACCCCACATGTCGTTTGGGACAACCCCGGTGAACACATCACTTACTGCAGTGGACTCAAAAATTGCTTTCATTTGACCCCCAATAGTAACATTGGCTTGAAGCAGCAGTGCAGCTGCTCCTGCAACATGCGGTCCTGATGCACTTGTTCCACTAAATAACCGATAAGTTCCAAACTGCGGCTGAAAAGGTAATGCACCACCACCATTAAACCAAGAGGCCCAAACAGAACCATTTGCATAGTCTGAGATAATGTCGTAACCTCCAGGAGCTGCAACAGTCTGTTTGGGAAAACCATCAATCCTTGGACCAATAGAGGAGAAGCTAGCACGATCTCCAATTGTCCCATAGAGACTCCTTGTGTGATAGCTTGCGACACTTATTGCACTGTCTGCTGTCGATGGCCATGTAATATGATAACTATCCGCCATGTCGGTTGTCCATACACATCCACCAGTCCATCCACTCTGGTCATCAGAGATATACGCATGAATCGTTGCGGCATCAGGTGTTGAGATGCCAAGTTGGTAGGGCACGACGGGAGGAGTGGTGGGAAGAGCTCCATAGAGTTGGATGGCAAGCATCTTCGTACCTCTTGTAGAAGTAGAGATGTAAGACTGCACATTGACCCCAGGGATAATGTTAGATTGCAGGAACCATATACCCTCACCCACTCCGGGATTAAGGTAGGTTGTGGTTCCATTAATTGTCAAACTAAAATTACTCACCACGAAATCAGTGGGATCAACCGTTAGGACTGTTATGTAGACCTCCGTGATGTCTTCAAAGACATAAAGGCCATCTACTGTAGGAACTAAGAAATCAATCTGATGGGGAGCAAACGGACTGTGTTGATCATTGCGTGTTTGTCCTTTCCTCCAAGATTCCCACTTGGAGAGATTACTGGAATGCCATCAGCAACTAAATCGTCAATTATTTCCTCAGCCAATGAACTACCATCGAGATATTGATAGGTCCATGACCCGATTTCTGTAAGAATAACATCAGCCCCCGTATTGTTTGCGATTGCAAGCCCTGCTTCAATTGAGATCCACGTGAACTGATCGCCTATAACACGAATCAGCATTAACTCTGCATCAGGGGCCACACCAACATAGTCTCGAAAACCAAGTTGTCCACCCAATAGTATTCCAGCGACAGCGGTTCCATGACCTCCACCATAAGGACTGTCGTCTTTGTGAGTGCTTGATGTAAGGTTCACTCCACGCTCCCATAACTGTAGACTTGGTGAGGGATTACCATCCATTTCAAAGATGTACTTGGTTTTAGGAGTTCCCAACATGACCAAGGGTTCTCCAAGGTCAAGGAAACCATCACCCGAAGTATCATTCACAACAAAGAACGGTTCACCGATGTCTGGAGATCCATTTTGAGTGACATTGTCAAGCCATGCCCATTCAAATCGAACATTGAAAATGCCATTCCGATCTAAATCAAGAACATACAGAGCCTCATCAGGCATAATGATTCCATCAGGGTTGAGATCTATACCATCAGTTCCATTATCCAGCTGACCGTTTGCAGCATGGTCAAACCAAGTGTATTGGCCGCCATCAGCAAACCAGAGGTCAGGATGTCGCCAATCTACTCCTGAATCGAGATCCGCAATGAGAATATCTCGACCTGTGATGTTTCTACTCAAATCATCAAGCGTCGACCAGACATCATCAGCATTGATTTCTGGAATTGAGAGGTCTCTAGGAGTTTCCAGAAATTGTGTATGTGTCTGCGGAGCAATCTTCGCAACAACACCCATATCAATCAAAGCCTGAAGACTATCCGGATTGCCATTCAGTAGATAGTACGAACCGATGTGACTTTTACTTGCACTTCCGAGGCTAAATTCCAATTGCATAGATGAGATGATATCTTGTAATCCAGACGAGAGACCTTGATTAAAACGAACAACTACTGGAATCTGCTCTCCATAAAGTTCAGTCAATCTGTTAAAGTCCAATGTCACTGGTTCAATCTTTGTTGGCTGTACTTCATCTATCGGCATGACATAGAGAAGAACAGGAACACTTGAGAGAATTAGACAAAGGGTCAAAAGTGTACTTACCACTTTCTTCTGCAAAGATTACTCCTCCTAGGGGGTCAGTTTGCGATTCGAGTGAACCTCCGAAACCAATCTCCCTTTAGACACCTTATTACTGCAATTGCCTATTAATTTTCGTAGAAATCAGAGTATATTGATTTCATCGCTATCTTGCTCTGTTTCGTCTCCATCAATTTTCTCGTATCCAAGCTTTCTTGGAGGAAGTACATTGGCATAGAAGCCGGGTGTTTCATCGTCTCTGCTTATTTTTTGACCTTCATACAATGAGGTGCCTCCACTTACGAGATAGGAAACACAGATACAAATCACTAGAGGAATGACTAGGTCAAAGTTTTGACTCATCTCAAGCATCATGATGGTGGTTGCGACAGGAGTATTCGTCGTGGCAGCAAGGACCGCACCCATTCCTAGGACCATAATCGCAGGAACATTGGAGGGAAAGAAGATCTCGCCAAAGAATAACCCTAGCATTGCCCCGACAAACAATGATGAAGCAAGCACGCCTCCTGAAACCTTTCCTGCAACTACAAATGATGATGCGAAGAGCTTTCCAAAAAGTAAGATAACTATCATTAAAATTGGCGCAGGATGAAGTGCGAGCGTGTTAATTACATCATAACCCATTCCCGCGATTGTAAGAGATGGGTCTACAAATAGGGATGTAACGAAAATGACTACGCACGCAAGCAATGAGCCAATCACAGGATCCACCCAATTTGGAAATTTTACTGTGAAGAAGTTACGCGTAGCCATGAGGCTCACAGCAAATAGAATCGAAATGACACCTGCAACAACACCAAAGAGAACCAAGAAGGGAATCTCGGCAAGCGTGATGCTTAATGCTGCAGTAAAAGTGAATAATGGACCAGCTCCATGTCCTGTGATAAATGGATACACGCCTATGAATACAACAAAAGAGCTCAATGCAGCAATCACTGTTGGTACAAAATAACCAAGTCGAGCATCTTGTCTATATGGAGCCTCAGTGGCAAACAGAGCGCCACCGAGTGGTGCCTTATAGATACCAGCAGTTGCAGCTGCAGAGCCCATCATCAGAAATACTCTGAGATGTGAGTCATCTCGGAAACCAAGCCTTCGACCAATAGCGTTCCCGACACCTGCACCGATTAATACTGCAGGACCCTCTCGTCCTACTGGATTTCCAGACCCAATAGATACAGATGTTGCTACGAGTTTTGTGAGCGTTGTACCTTTTCTAAGTGAGCCTGGTTTGTGTGTCATTTCAATAGCTTTTGAAATCCCACTCCCCTGAATCTCCGTTCGCCCAAAATAGATGAGAACACCTGAAAATGCACCTCCAATCAAAGGAGCGATGAAGAGTGGAAGCACAGAGAATACAGTAATCGCAGTATCAATAAGAAGTTGAAATAAAACCATGAAGAGGCCGCATGCAATACCCACAAGAATTGATGCAGGCACGTACAGTCTGTAAAATCTGGAGAAGTGTGCAAAGTGAAATAGATCACGTAGAGGTAGTACATTTTCAACTACGTTTTCACCTTCTTCTCCGGTCAAATTGCTTATTCTTCCTATGTCTTCGAACCATTTTTCAGGTCAGGTGTCCTTACGCGGCATTCGTCAGACTTATCACTTTCTACTATTGATTCTAGGTGGCGACACTTCCTTGACTGGAATCAAAAACACGAAATCAGATCTGACAATTGAGGAAGTCCAAGATAGATTAGATGAAATCTCTGAAAGGTTAGCTAGACTCGAGGAGCTTATAGAGAGGGTCGGTCCAGGTATCGAGGAAGTCCGTACTTCAGCCAAAGTTATCAAAGAAGGATTCGAGTTCTATGATGGCATGGTACGATTGATGGGAAAATTCACCAAGATTGAGAGATTAGAGTCAAGATATGGAGATTTGAAGAAAGACGATATCAGCTGGAGGATCATCCAGATACTAGACAATTCCCGTCCTCTCAATATCAGTCAATTAACAGCATCTGTGAGAGCTGAGAGAGGAACAGCATCTAGAAGGATTGTACGGGAACGAGTGAATGACCTTGTTAAACGGGGCATTTTGCAAATCATCGAAGATGAGGATGATAGAGCAAGGTATTTCGCTCTGGTGAGGGAGTAGCAAGTTTCTAAAGAAGTGGTCACTTTTTTCCAATTTATATATAGTAAGTGACCAGTCTACATAATACTTGGTGAAGATAAATTTGAGTGACGAATTCTCAGAACCAAAAAAGAAAACAAGATTAGAAAAGAGTGAGGCTGAAGAACTGAAGGAAATAGCAGGCGCATTGCCTGAACTCTTCAGTGCGCTCAACGATGCAATTCCGAAACTGATATCGGGCTTAATCGGTAGTGTGTACAGTCCTGAGGCTGCCGGTAACATGGCAGCAGGAATCGGGAAATTCTATAGCAATCTCATCGCTGAGGGAATCCCCGAGGAAGTAGCTCTTGACATGACTAAGAAATTTGTTGGAGCTCTTGACTTCAGCAAGCTCATGAGTATGGTGAGCGACGAAACATCTATCGAAATTAGTGGCAAGAAGAAGAGGAAACGACGAGGATCAGATAACTACGATGATGACGAAGATGATGAGGAGTTTGAATAGAAATGGGAACCGCGAGATCCATTGCATCAATTACAGGGAGTGCTATAGGCGGTGGATCAAAGCTCCTATTCAAACTTTGGTGGTCACTTCGTCAAGGACGAAACGATGTCAAAAAGGGAGCCAAGGAATTCTATAAGACACTTAGAGAAAATGGAATCCCGCAGGAGGACGCGAAACAGATTTCAATAGCATTTGTTAAACCCGCTTGGGAGCTCCTCAGTATCAGAGGAATAATGCGAATGGTAAGAGAGTTAGATGAGGATAACGAAATTCCAATGATGCCCTTTGGTTTCTGATTTGATGATTTCCCAATCAAATAGGCTTGAACATCAGTCGTTCAATCTATTTTACTACAAGAACGGGCTTAGTAGAACCAAGTACTACACGTTCAGCAGAACTGCCTACACCAGACCTGAGTGCACCAGATGCGCCCACTGAGCCTATAACTAATAGGTCAATTTCCAATTCCTTTGCCAGTATGATGATTCTCTCGGATGGAGAGCCTTTCTCTAGGATTAGCTCAACTTCAAGATTATAGTCATCAGCGGCTCTCTTATAGCCATCAAGTAGCGTTTTACCTTTTTCTTCATATTTGTGAAGGACATCATCGGGGTTTGCGTCTGACATGAGGGAGAATTGTTTTACAACCGAGGTTGGAATGACATGTATGATGAACAGCTTCGAATTTGTCATCTCGGCCACCTCAAATGCCACAGTAGCAGCTCGTGACGAACCCTCACTGCCATCAACAGCAAGCATCACCTTGTTTGCTTTGCAAAAGATGTGTCCAGGTGCACAATAGCGAATAGATTCCATGTAGATTCTGATTGTATGTTCACTATAATTAACTTGTGTTTTGGTCTTTTCGCCCTAAGATTTAACTTATAATAGGGTTTACGTAATTCAGTGATAAGCTAACTCTGGAGGAGAGTCATCATGACAAGTACTGATATTTATGAATATCATAAGAAAGAGAAATTTCCAAGCCGCAAGGGTCCGGTTGTAGGGCTCCTTGTTATCTTTGGAGGGTTCATAGCATTTGGAGTCTATGCACTCTATAATCTATGGCTAATGTACGACCTAACAGGCATCATAACTTATTACATTCCGTTTTTAGCAGGTCAAATGTGGTTGTTGGGTGCTGGACTATTAGGTATAATCGGGATGAGTGTTGCTATGGGCCTACTAGCATCTCTAGCTGCACGACGTCTGGGTGGAACGCTAATCACCATAGGTGCGATTTTCATGAACATCTTATCATGGGGACTTGTACTATTTCTTGTATTCACAGGAGCATTGCCATTATCCTTGATTAGTACATGGTGGCCAATCATGATACCGGGACTCTTCACGTTGTTCCTTACAGTTCTTCTATTTACAGTCTTCAGAGACCGTGTACGGAGAGCAGGTGAGATAATTAAACTGACAGGACAAGTTACACTAGATGAGAAAGGGACATTTGTCCCACCATTATTGACAATGATCTTCACGCTCGTTTCAGCAGTACTGTTTGCGAGCATTTTAGTTTACTTCATGCCACAGGTTCTCGACACTAATTTTGAGTTTATGATTGAGAGAGACTGGCCGTATGCAATTGGCATTGTAGTTTTTCTCTTCGTGACAATATTCTTCTACAACTTTGCGTACTCTACTACATCAGCGATTACTTACATCTACATGCGAGGTCGTGATCCATCTCTTGGGGATGGTGTGCGCTCTTCACTTGGAGTTCTTGGCGCACTTATTGTACTGAGCATCATGAGTGTGATTATTGCGATAGTCAGAATTGCAATTAGAGGCGCTGCTAGTAAATCTCAAAGTGCAGTCGGTCGAGGTGTGGGGTATGCCGCAGAGGGCATCATAGGCTGGGTATGGGCACTTGTCAACTATTTTACAATTCCTGCAATGGTTGCTGAAGAACTGAGTGCAACTAAAGCCATCAAACGGAGTGCCGGTCTAGTACGTAAGAACTTTGTCGACGTAATGATCAAGGAAACTGCAGTAAGATGGGGTTTTGGTGTTCTTGCATTCATGATCTTCTTTGGCTTTGCAATTTTTGGTGCATTGTTTGGATGGATATATTCCGCAGGGGATATTATCACCACAGTCTTGGTCACCGTTGTATTCGTTGTCTTTGCAGCCATACCTAGTACACTTGTTCTACGCACATTCGATATCGTGTATGTCACACTCCTCTATGTCTTCATTAGACGCAAGGAAGGGGATATCACAGGCAAGACTGCCATTCCTAGCTCAATGAGTCAAGAGTTAGACAGAGCCTACAACAAGGCACGAAGTAGTAGATAGTATCTCAATCATCAGTGTGATGGTTTTTTGCCATCACACATCTCTCATTTTTGAAAATACACATTCAGAAGAATCTAGACCTCAAGGTCTCGAGAGAATATCGAGTGCATGCTAAGCTGCTCTTTTGTCAATCGCACGAAGCACTGCAATCAGTACTATGCTACCGATGAAGTATATAGCAATTAGTTCACCAATTGTCGCCCGAAAGAAGACATTTAATATCCAGAGGAAGAACAATAGTCCCAGATCAGTTATACAGAAGAAGGTTTCAAATTTTTTAGTTCTCCCATTATCAGGTTTTTTCTTCTTTTATCTTGATCCATAGGTTCTACTGTTCTTGTGTTACATCCAGTCGAATGACTTGTCCCATGTTACACTTGACCCCGAATATGGGTTCATATACACGGTCCTGAAGAAATCTGGAAGTACATCTTTCTCAACTGCCTTGAGATACATTGGGAGAACATAGTCTGTCCGACCTAGGAAGTAGGTGAAGATGTAGGGAGCAAAGAAGTTCAATTTCCCATCCTTTGAAGTTGGTGAAATGAAATTGAGCGATTGTTGAGCAGCCTCACGTGTTCGGAATCCTCGATTAACCATGTAGTCAACCGCCTCATCAGCAGATTTTCCCTCATCATTCAACATGATTGCGGCATTTATACCAACCATACGTCGTAGTATATAGAGTGTATTATCAACTAGTGTTCTTGGACTATCATCTGTAACTCCCAAAAACTCCTTCGCACAATCTGCAGTTCCTTCCGAGATTACGCATCGACCTGTGTGAAGAAGAACAGTGGAAAGCTCCAGGTTCTTACTGTTAAGGTAAGCTTTCTCACGCCACAGGTTTGAAACATGATGCTCATATTCATGATAGATTACATTGAGTAGAGAGTCCTTGTTGAATTTAGAGTCAATGTTGAACTGGTTGAGAGACTTGAACCCACCCTGATACCAGTTGTAGCCGCTCCAGGGTTGGTTTCTTACTGCCTCGTATTGGACTCCATTATCAGGAACCGATGCACCCATTTTCGAATATATTTGGTTTCTGAACATTTGACCGACTTCTAAGGATTTGTTCTGAAGTTCATTCTCTATTAGATGTTGAAGTGCCTCTCCGGTAGTTTCACCCTCTGAGCCAAATCGAGTAACTTTATCGCGCAGATCATCTCCAGGAAAATCAGAGATTCGTTCTTCTAGTAGTTGGATGTTTTGGTCAATATCATCTTCTGGGAATCGTTTTAACTTAATTTGAAAGAGCCCTTCAACAAGTTCCGCATAGGACATCTCCTTTCCGGCAACCCAGTCAACAACTACGTTCAACGAATGTAACTCACCCATCATGTATTCAAAACGAATCGGGTCACCTATTTCATCTCGCAACATGTCGAAAGTCTGATGGATATCATGAACCAATTCAGTAGGGGATTTCTCTTTACTCTGTTTCTTTGGATGAAATTCTTCAGGGCCGGTAAATGCATCAACAACACTAACACCGGTCATCCTTTCGGTGTAGTTTCCTATCTCTCCACAAATTATCACAAATCTCTCTGCCGCATTCATCGTGACCATTTTTGGACATGATAATCTAGCCTAAAGCGTTTGCCTCTTGAGGCGTCAGACTAATTAGTTGACGCGTTTCTATTGAAGGTGGTGGAGTAACATGCCAAAAAGGAAGAAAGGAAAACCAATAGCAAAAATTCTTCTTGTTGTCGTTGTAATTGTGATAGTTTCTGTCGGTGTTGTCAGTTGGCACGATGGGGTATTTGGCCTTACCAGTATTAATGATATCAATGATGGTCTAGTATCAGTAGGTACACCTGTTTCTGTCAAAGGAGAGATCACAGCCCGGGTTGGTAATTTCGTTACAGTCCAAGATGGTCTTAACATATTGGGCTTTACCTGGACAGGCGCCTCGACTCTGAATTCTATCGTCGTGGTTCGCGGTGTTGTCAGTTCATTTCTCACACTTTCAAATGTGACCTCAGTAGATGTTGTCTGGATATTCACAGCTTACTGAACTACCAAATCTGTCACATGAGAGATTTTACACACGAAACGAGGATTCCGCAAACAGTCGTTCGCTGCCATCTTTATGACAGAGTGTAAAACTGACATGGTCTGCACTCAATGAAATCCTCGTGTGTAGCTGTGTCATCGACCCTCGAACACGTCGTGAAAGAAGAGTTCCTGTATTGAATAGAATCATCTCGCCTAGTCGCCACATCCATGGAACATGACGATGACCATTCAAGACCAATGAGCATCTTGCACCATCAAGTACACCAAGAACGTCACCAGCATCTTCTACTACATTAAACTCTCGTCCAGTGTGTGGAACTGGGATTAGGTGATGATGAAGAGCAAATATTTTTGTCTTGTTCTTGGCTTGATTGAAAAAGTCTCTAATCTCATTGTACTTCACCCTACCAACATGACCTGCATCATTATCGGGTTCTGCACTATCAGCAGCAAAGACCGCCAAGTGTTCAGACTCGAATGTCTTGAATCGATCCCCAAACATCTCTTCGAACAACACTGATCCATAATTCCTTTCGTCATGATTCCCAGGAATGATTACTTTAGGAAACGTAACATCATTCAATACTGACGCAGCTCCCTCATACTCCTCTAAGAGACCCTCAGTGGTAAGATCGCCAGTCACAATCAGTAAGGGTGCGGGTGAACTTGCAGCTACTTCTTCAATTGAGTCGATGGCTTTCTTCAGGTCATTTACAGTAACTCCAGCTTCACCTATGTGTATGTCACTAAGATGGAAAATAGTAGCAAAAGGTTCTGGCAATTATCTAAAGCCCCCGGAAACACACGCACTGTGACAGGCACTATGACACGCACTATGACAGACACAAGCACTATGGCAAGCACTGTGACAGGCACTATGGCATGCATCATGAGAAACGCAAGCACTATGACATGCATCGTGTGACACACATCTGCTGGTACTCTCAATAAGAGGTTTTAGTGGTTCAGTGATGATATTGCCTACTCCTTCAAGGACACTACCAATAGTGTTTGCAACATTGTTCATAATCTGACCAGTGGTTGCCGCTACATCACCTACTACCCGACCAACACCACTAATAGCATGACCTGTCGCCTCAGATAGTTGAGAGAACCAGTCTGGAACCTGTGGTGGTGAGATGGAGGGTCCACGTCTATCAAAGACATCGCCGATGTGATCATGTCGTGGATTCATGTACAGCCAATACCAAGCCCAACCACCTCCATGGTATTGACGATTGAAGTAATAGTCTATCCTGTCATCCGGTGTTGGATAGGATTCTAACTCTTCCCATGCCCCATCGATCATCTCGTCATGCTGTGTCTTAGTAGCCTCAAAGTCTGCACTCCATGCTTTCTCCTGAACTTTGTCAGCAAGCTCTTCAAGCAAGTCATCTACTTTCTCAGGGTCGAGCTCATCATCAACAATCGCTGCTAGAAACAGCTCTTCATAATATGTCAAGTCTTGGAATTGAAGACCTGTCACCGAGAGCTTCATAGGATCTGTGGATAAAACTCGAACTGCGCCTTTTCTGACACAAGACATGAGAATCATTGACACGAGTTTTTGTCGCGTTGTATTGATGAAGAATGCAGATTCGATTGGATCCAGTTCTGCAACCGTTCCCGGCTCTCCGAATGTCTGTATCGCTATCTCAGGACTCTCATAGGTATAGGTTGTATCATCAGCCTCCCATTTTGCACCATAGGTACGAGTGACTCTCCTGTAGCCATAGAATATGAAACCTAGAGCAATAACAATGGCGGCTCCTCCAAATAGCAGATTCGGCGGAATCAACGGAGGAATATACTCCTGGACATATACATCAATTGTGAATGTGAGCCAATCAGTTGCGTTCAGATTTGATGCACTCACTTGGAAAGCTATCGTAAGGATAGCCGGAACATTAGCAGGGATGAGTGAGTAAGACTCGTACCATGTTTCTCCACCTGATAAATCTCCCACAAGTGTCGTCACAGACCCAGACGTGAGTGTGAGATTTTCGGGCAAAGACATAGTAATTGTCACATCCTCTAAGTTAGCATCACCATAGTTGAAAACGGCAAGCTGCAGGTTAAACAGCGTATCTGCGTTAACATTGATTATCGGAACATAATCGATACCAAGAGCACCAGCTTCAAGATATGGTTCGTAGAAGCTCCAGTTAGTGTAGTGAAAAACCCTAAAATGATCATAATCTCCAATATTTGTGTGACCTAGACTAACTGTAAAGTAGCGAGGATCAGCCGAGGCACTATACGGATACGCTAGAAGATTCTCTTCCTCGAAGTTCTCGAAGAGACTTCCATCCCATAGACCTTGATTGGCATCTACGACATAACCAGCGAACTCAGCGCCTTCAGTAGTAACGCCATTACTTGGTTCAATCCATGACGCATTCATTTCGATAGGATAGATGACCTGGACTGCTTCATAGTCAATAGGGATCTCCCATTGGACCGGTGCCCAATTGAAAACTCCAAGATCTCCATAAGTGCCAGATGTTGTTTTCTCTATGATTCGATTCGTACTGTAGTAACCAAAGACAACAGTCACAGTGTTCACTGCAGAAACACTCTGTGATAACCTCAGTGTGTATCCACTCGACATTTTTGTAACAAGTAAACTGTAACGATTTTCTCCTACTTCAGCATACGCGCGATCAGTGTCATAAATCGTGGTTTCTTGGATTCCGAAAAGGTCAAACTCGTTGAGAGTTCCTGATAAAACTGTGATAGTAATCCAGTAAGTGACATTGATTCGTCCATTTTGAAGTACCATAACATCTACTAGGACACTATCTAGATTGACCTCAACTGATTGGCTCGGTGTGCTATCTGCGAAATAGATGGGGATAGCTGAAAGCAGTATCAGACCAATTATGAACGCGTTTGCCAGATCTCTCTTCACAGCATGACCCTCTTACTAACTAGTCTCCAATTACTAGACCCATTGATTAGTTCAATCGCCACGTTGTGCTCTGAGAACATCCGCTTGTGCGATAGTGAGATTTGAAAGGTCAGCCTTCGCGGCAGCCCACTCAACAAGATCAGGGAATTCCGAAATCATACCTCCCCAAATCAAGTGGTAAACACGTTTCAAGATAACACTTGCATCAGTCTCTTTTCCAACATACTCAAAGAAGCACTTTATGACTGCAGGTGATTGTTCCGTCATTTTCTCAGGAACCTCAGTTCCAAACCCAGCGAATGAAACTTCTAGTTCTTTCAGAACGTCCATTCTCTCGCGAATGCCAGCTGCGATAACTGGCAAATCTATGTCATATGCACTGAAATGCATAATCAACTTCTTCTTCGAAATCGTACCATATGGTAATTTTATCTCATTTGTGCTCATCGAAGACACTCCACGATGATGTTATACATATCTGAAGAATGGAGACTGATAAGCCTTTCAGATTCTCATACCTCTAACCGAACCCTTAAGATGGTCAGAGTAAATCTCAATTGTGATGACCTCACCGCCTTCAATACCCTATTATGATTACACATTGGAAGACCTGCAATGGGTTCCTGCTTTCATTGATGAGGTTAGAGACTTCTTCTTTGCAAGACCTCAGGACAACCTACTCATTCTACGTCCGAACAAGATAATGCATCTGAATGAAACTGGTATGAGGATGCTAAAGATGCTTCTTGACAATGAGTCACTAGAGGATATCATTAAGCACTTTGTGGATGCAGGAGGAGCAGAACAGGTTGTTACCAATGACCTCGCCGCTTTTATTGATGATCTCAGAAACATGGCCATAGGCAATCAGAACATCTATAGCTACAAGACTGCGAGGATAGTGCCATTTGGAGAAGGAGAGATCAAGTATCCAGTCCTTAGTGAAATTGCTCTCACCTATCGATGCAACAACAAGTGTCGGTTCTGTTATGCCTACTCACCGTATCGAGAATCCGGTGAGATGACGACTGAGGAAGTGAAACGGGTCATTGACATCATCGTTGATGATGCACATGTTCCAAGTCTGTCTTTCACTGGTGGAGAACCAACCCTCCGGGAGGATTTGTTTGAACTAATAGCCCATGCAAGAAAGAGGGGCCTTCGTGTCAATCTAATCACAAATGGAATTCGTTGCCACGACAAGGAATTCGTACAGAAGCTAGTTGATGCGGGACTGAACAGTGCACAGGTTTCTATTGAAGGTCCAGATGCTGAAACGCACGATTACATTGTTGGAAGCCCAGGTGCCTTCGACAAGACTGTGCAGGGTATCAAGAATCTACGGGAAACCGACATCTACACACACTGCAACACAACCATCTGCAGACCCAATCTAGACAAGCTTGAGGAACTAGTTGATTTCCATGCTGATGTTTTGGAGCTCACTTACTTTAGTATGAACATGGTCATATACACTGGGACAGCAGCCAAACTCAGAGAGGAACTCCAAGTCAAGTATTCTGAAATCAAGGACATTGTGAAACGCGTTAAGAGACGTGCAAATAAAAAGTGCATTCAGTTCGTGTGGTACGCACCCACACCAGTCTGTATCTTCAACCCGATAGCGCACGGACTCGGAGCTAAGAGCTGTGCCTGTTGTGATGGGTTACTTTCAGTTGACGCAGAAGGAGGTCTCCTTCCATGCTCAAGCTTCAGTGAACCTGTTGGAAATCTACTCAACGAAGGGTTTGAGCAGGTTTGGTATAATAGAGCTAGTAAATTCTGGAGAGCGAAGGACTTTGCTCCAGAAGGTTGTAAGAAATGTGACAAGTTTAGCTACTGTTATGGAGCATGTCCGCTTTATTGGGATGTCCATGGCTTTGATGAGATCAAGGAGTTCTGGCCAAAGGGGAGTAGAGTGAAAGAGAGGGTCGATGAAGTTCGTCTCAACCTTCGGCGACGGATTCGTGGTAGTCAACATGGAATAACGTGATTCAACTAGTCACTTTGAGGAATACCATAGTAGGTCCACATACTTACAGGAGCATCCGCTAATTTCAGATACATCCATAGTTGCATTTTGTGCATTGCGAGATGAGTTGTAATTTCTGGGATATAATGAGACCAGCTCTTTTCATGACCGTTTTGATAGAATAACGATAAAATAACTTTCAAGTTATTTTCAAGAAGTTGTTCATCTGAGAGTTTCGAGATGAATTCCTTGATCGTTTCAATTCCTTGGTCATAGACTATCAGCAGTTCATCAATTGACCTCTTACGAAGTTCTTTTTCCATTGCTTGAACTTCTTCAAATGTTTTGAATTCCATAGAATAGAACTTAAGATCAATTAGTGGAATCTGCGCAATGTGATTAGCCAAATCAATGAGTGAACGTAATCCGTCCTTAGGAGTATATTTGAGGTCGACATGTTCAGCAGCAGATAAAACAAACCTCGTTTGATTACTCTCATGCTCTAACATATTCAGTAGAAGTTTGGAGATTGTACCCATTTCAAACACCAAGAAAAAATAATTCATTGTTGTACTAAACGATTCCGCTCGCCCCGCACGAGAGTATTTGAGGTAGTATGTCCAACCAAGAGAACGAGTGTATGCAATGCCAAAGATGAATCTGTCAGACCTAAAGACTCCGATTCTCCTCGTAGATTATGATAAGCTAGAGTACAATATCAGGAGTATGGCTGCTAAGGCAAAGAAGAATGGAGTTAATCTTCGTCCACACATCAAGACTCACAAATGCATTGAGATTGGCAAGAAGCAACTAGAAAATGGAGCAGTGGGCATAACAGTTTCAACACTCGGTGAAGCAGATGCATTTGCAGATGCAGGATTTAGGGATATATCATACGCAGTCCCACTAGCATTAGACAAGTTTCAAGGAGTACGACGGATATCGGAAAAGACGCACCTAAATTTACTCGTGGATCATCCGAAAATCGTCGACCATCTTGAGAGGTTTTGTAGAGAGGCGCGGATGAAACTAGATGTTCTGGTCAAGGTAGACTGTGGATACCCTCGATGTGGTATCGACCCAAAAAGCCCCAGCGCGGTTACGCTTGTAAAGAAGATTCATGAGAATCCAAACCTACACTTCAAAGGTATCTTGACTCATGCAGGTCATTCCTATAATGGGACCACTGTTGAAGAGATCAAGACCATTGCGAAACAAGAGCAAGAAATAATGGTTCAATTCGCAGAAACACTGAAGGCTGAAAGCGCTCAACTGGCTCCTGAAGTGGTAAGTATTGGTTCAACACCCACTACGCTTCTCACGGACACGTTTCGGGATGGCATTACTGAGATACGACCGGGTAACTATGTATTCTTTGATTATACACAGGTTGCTCTAGGCTCTTGTCAAGTAGCTGATTGCGCTCTTACCGTTCTATCGAGTGTCATAAGCAAAAACAAAGACAGGATTGTGATTGATGCAGGAGCAACCGCTCTTTCAAAAGACCAAGGACCAACTCATATTATACCTAACCCTGGATATGGTCAGGTAATCAGAGATTACGATGCAGGGAGTTTAGAAAGTGGGGTAATCATTGACGCATTATCACAGGAGCACGGAAAACTCGTCATGACTAAAAATGCTACTCTTCATTTTGAACATGGAGATAAGATTAGGATACTTCCCAACCACTCATGCCTTACTGCAAATTTGTACGACAACTATCATGTTGTAAAAGGAGATACCGTCATTAATAGATGGAGAGTTCGTCGAGAGAGATTTGAATGAGATTCTTGTTTTGAGAGATTCTGTGCGGTTTTTATAGAGTTAACCACACAAGAATGAATGAGGGTGGAACATGAGTAATGGGGCCACAAGACAAGTATTGAAGCTAGTCGATAATGCTGAATTGACCGCACCACAGATCCAAGGGAATTTAGCGGTGACCGGTATTGTAGATGCAAGCGCTGAGCTCTATAATGGAATTGTATCAACTCAGATTGCTCTGGAAATGGGCAATATGAATGTGGAAGAAACCGGTAATGTACCGAGTCTTCGCTTCTTCGCAGAAGAACCAACATTGGTCAGGTGTGGTGAGGGAGTACTCGGAGGCGGAAAGCAGGACCGCATTATTGCTGAGAGTACAGTAGTTGAAGGATATAGAAACCTGAATGTGTTCTGCATCGAAGCAGGAAGATGGGAACACTCACAGGGTGAATGGTTACATACTAACACACCGATCACAATGCGAAAGGCAATCCTAGAAGGTAGGAACCAACAATATGTATGGAGCATAGTTCAACAGATTCTCTCAGCATGGGGAGTCCACTCTGGCACAAGCGCACTTGGAGAACTCTATGCATACCATGGACATGAATTTGAGAGATACATAAGTCGCTTCAACTGGACAGACGATGAGGTTGGAATGATCGTCAGTGTTGATGGGAAGGTCCAGGGTGTAGAGATTTTTGGTGACAAGATGGGGTTGAGGAGGGACTACGCTTCAATCCTGAAGGAGAGCTATGCACCTATAGCATTACGGACTGCAGGCAGAGAATTGTCATACCAGGATGTCAATGAGGGGATAAGCGAGTTCCTCTCTGAACTGAACTCAGGAAGACGAAATGCTCAGGTAGTCAATCATGGCGGCAATCTAGCCTACGCCTGTGCAGTGTAACAGGTCACTTCAGTCTGTTCACGATAGCATGTCCACAATATGGACAGAATTCTTCCTCACCTGGTAGAATTGGAGCTTCCAACTTTCCGTCACAGTTAGGACAAACAGTCACTGCTTTAGGAAGTTGAGATACTGCTTCCTGAGTGTATACCACCCTCGAGTTCTCATCAATTACTCCTCTGAACTTGCCCTGTTTTGACAACTCCTTCAAGGCATCCACTATCTGCTCATCAGTTGACTCGGTTACTTTTTGTATTTGGTCAAAAGTCATTCGTCGCTGTGCATAGAGAAGATGTAACAGACTCTCCTTCAACGATACAGCTTTCGGACTCACAATCTCATGAGCTCGTCGATCTAGGTATACAAGTGGCAGTCGACGCTTAGCTAGTTTCTCTGCTGCGTCAGCGACAACCTGTGGTTCAACAGCAAGTTGTCTGGCAGCATCATCCACACTGATACGACCTTCTTTCTGTACAAGGGGAATGAGGTCTCCTGATACATCTCCAATACGAGCCTCACGCGTTCCTTTGGCAATCAGCCATAAGCCAAGTACTAATTCAGGTAATGCAACAATAGCCCAAGCAATCATTCCTGAAGCAATCATCGTGAAGAACTCTTGACCTTCTATCATCATTGTGCTTTGGTAGACAATGAAGGTCATCGCAAGTGTAACAATTACTAAAATGATTCCTACAAGTTGTAGTAGACGGGGATGCACTGCTTCTCTCTCTCCTCAGCTACATCCAGTACGTGATTCCAATTATAGATTCCGACTCTGGTAAAATAATAGCTTGCTTTGTTTAGCTGGATTTATCGTATATTTTTAGCAAAATTTCTTGAAAGTAGTCTAATCTATGGCCAACACTCAAAAAGGCATAGTGACAGATAAGCTTAATATAGACAGAACGTAGTCAACTGAAGTACAGACCCTGAAGGACGTGTACCAATCTAATGGTTATAGACAAAGAAGGGGCGACAAGCGCGATTATTCTACACTTAACACCCGGAGAACCAGTAGTGTTCCCGGCTGAGTTTGTGGCAGACATCGGGGAGAAGGCAGGGTTAGTGGTAATGCACCACAAAGACCGCGTCGTGAAAATCTTCCCAGTCGCTAACGAGGATATTTATTTGCTCAGGATTGAAATCAGTGATCTCTCTCGTAACTTCCTGAAGCAATTGAACTTTGCATTTAACGATGCAAAATTGAGCGACATCATCTTCACAACTGGAGTTTGTCTCCGTGGTGAGCGCTGCTACTATGAGTGTTACTTCATTCCAGATCAACTGGTTGTGACTCTCAACGAACTTGAAGATAGCCTGAAGAAGATCCCTGGAGTATCCAGAGTGGTCCTCAGAAAGGTCTCATAAAAGTGGAATAAAAGACCACATTAGTGGTCTTTTTAGGTAGTCGTGCCTAATACCCGTCCAAACGATGTTGTATGTGGAGCCTCGGCGATGAGCTTGAGGCTCACTATGTATTTTCCATTTAATTCATTTAGACGTGTGGTGATTAGATATTTCTCGCAGAGGATATCTACAAGAGCTCCATACCTTCATTCCGTAGCTCCTTATAGTTTCTCAAGTTGTCAGGAATATATGCATCAAGAAACACATTGAGAATATGTTCAGGGTCGCGTTCTATTCCATAACTCTCGAAATATTTGAGAACATTGTGAATGTCACGACGAAGAATTAACTCAACCTTATTCATGTCTGACCATTTGTTCACTGTTTCACTCTGCGGAACATCAATGATCCAGGGCTTGTCTTGCCACCAAAGGATGTTGTATGCACTAAGATCTCCATGCACATAGTGAGCATCGCGATACATCTTCAGGTACTGGTCGAAGACTTCGTTCAGAACATGCTCTGGAGCCTCCAGCTGCACCTCTCTAAGTTGGGGAGCAGGGGTTTCTACATCTCCAATGAACCTCATGGTCAAGTAGTTAGCCACCCGCGAGATTGGAGTAGGAATTCTTACACCTGCATTGAAGCAGTTTTGAAGTACATCGAACTCTGCTACTGCAATGTCTTCAATCAAGCCAAGTATCCACCGAGTCTTCTTACCACTGGACTCTCTAATGTGACCCTTTGTCATAGACAATTTATGAGGAGTGGCCCAGAGTCTGTAGGCTTTTAGAACGATTGGATGATTCTTCCACAGGGCAAGAAATATTGAGGCTTCTTTTCCAGAACTTATGGGATAGAGTACATCTGTAGCCAGTCCATAGGTGATTGCTTCACGTCGAATCTCCTCAAACTTTGGTTCCCCAATTTCAGCTTTACCACTAGTACCACCCCTCAAAGCATCTCTTTTCTGATCGATAACACTACCCTTAGCCAGGGGATTGAACTTGTCTACTCGACTCATTCAGGCGCCCCCAGCTACGGTCTCATTGTAGTTCCTAAGATTGTGAGGAACATATTCTGAGAGGAATACTTTGACGATCTCATCAGGGTCTCGTCTGATTCCGTATTTCTTGAAATACTGAAGCAGGTTCACAATGTCACGACGTAGGAGAGTCACAACCCTCTTCATGTCAGCCCAGGGACCAACCTGATACGCTTGAGGGAGATCGATAATCCATGCTCTACCTTGCCACCACAATATATTGTAAGCACTAAGGTCTCCATGGACGTAGTGAACATCACGGTACATAATTAGGTAGTCATCGAGTATCTCATCCAACACAAGTTCAGGTTCTTCGAGTTGGACATTCCTAAGTTGAGGCGCAGGATCTATATCGTCGCCGATGTATCTCATTGTAAGATAGTTGCCGACGCGAGAAACAGGAGTGGGAACATTCATTCCTGCTTTGAAACAAGCCAGTAATAGGCCGTACTCCTGTGCTGCAATTGCCTGCATCCTTCCTGGAGCAAAGAACCCCTTACTCCTTTTCGCTTGAGCAGACTGCCAGAATCTATAGGCTTTCAGTACGAGTGGAAAGTCTTTCCAGTTCGCTAAGTAAATCGATGCTTCCTTGCCAGCATTCATCTGATAGAGAACTTCGGTAGCAAGCCCGAATTTCACAGCATCATCCCTGACTTCGTCTAGATTAATCTCATTGATCGCAACCGTCCATCCTCTCTTGTTTCCTCTCTGAACATCTCTCTTCAGAGAGAGCGCACTGGGTTTCCGAGGATTTAGCTTCTCTACTACTACGGGTGACATCTTTAGGCCACCTCATTTGTGGAGAGTCTACATCCATGCTTTATCCCAGGAATGCTGTCCAAGAGGGGAGCATGTCGTTTCTTTGGACTCTGTGTATCCAAACTTTTGCATTCTAGGTTCGCATTTTTTGTGTTTAGCGAAAAATTCTCTTTGTGATTGTTAGTATACAACTTTGGGTTCACTCTCATCGGCTGAGCGACACACATCTTACGTTAATAGCACATCAAACCTCGAGAAGTCTAGACCCACAACAAACGTCGTGCTTCAATGAAAATCCATACACGATGTGTAGAATGGATGGACAAGCACAAAGAAGCAATGAAAGCCAGTTAGGCGTTCTCAACGTTGGTGCAGGTATATACTACAGTATCAAGTCTAATTACAATCATTTTTTCATTGCACCTCCGTTAACCAATTACAGCGGGCTCGGAGTCAGAAGTATATAGGCGTTACGGTCACAGCGAGAAGTCACAACGAAGGGTTTATCTCCACAAAATTCCGCCGTTTCACGCTTTCCGTGTGCAGATAGGACATTTACTCAAGCAACGATGTGTATCTGGATGATGAAAAAATATGGCAAATCCAAGCAATCCACTCATAGTACAATCTGATAAATCGGTTCTTCTAGAAGTAGACAATCCTTTGTATGAGAATGCGCGTGATTCCTTGGCACGTTTTGCAGAGCTAGTCAAAAGTCCAGAGTATGTACATACATACCGAGTCACACCTCTGAGTCTGTGGAATGCTGCGGCGATGGGGATGTCACCAAAGGAGGTGATTGCTGCGCTGGAAAAATTCGCGAAGTATCCAATCCCCGGCAACATTGCCAGAGAGATTGTCGATTATATGTCCAGATATGGTCAAATCTCGCTGTATAAGGAAGGTCCCGACATTCTTCTCCTATGTGAAGATGAGGACCTCGCAGAGGAGATATGGGCGAATAAAAAGGTCAGAGAGTACCTCATCGAGAGAACTGATGCGGTCACCATGCGCGTTGACCCTGCACAACGAGGTTTTCTAAAACATGCACTAATAGAGATTGGACACCCGGTCGAAGACATTGCTGGTTACGTAGAGGGAGAACATCTGCCCTTTGAGATTCGCGAAAAAACTCTCGAGGGAAAAACGTGGGGTCTTAGGCACTATCAGGAAGATGCTGTTGCTATTTTTCATGCAGGTGGTGGAGAAAGAGGTGGTTCGGGAGTCGTTGTCCTACCATGTGGAGCAGGAAAGACAATGGTGGGCATCGGAGCCATGTACAAACTACAGACCTCAACCATCATCCTATGCCCTAATGTCGTAGCAGTCAGACAATGGATCACAGAACTTCTTGATAAAACAACACTACGACCGGAGGATATTGGAGAATATACTGGAGATAGCAAAGAGATTCGTCCGGTCACCGTTGCTACGTATCAAATCCTCACTTGGCGGAAGTCACGAGAGGACAAGTTCCCTCATTTCAAGATATTCGAAGCGAGAAACTGGGGACTCATTATCTACGATGAGGTTCATCTTCTTCCAGCACCAGTATTTCGAGTCACTGCAACAATCCAAGCAACCAGAAGGTTAGGATTGACAGCAACTCTAGTCCGCGAGGATGAGAAAGAGGAAGATGTGTTCAGCTTAATTGGACCTAAACGGTTTGACATGCCTTGGAAACAACTAGAGGATCAAGGCTGGATTGCCACAGCAATTTGCTATGAGATCAGACTTGACCTTCCAGATAATATGAGAAGAATGTATGCGGTTGCTGAGGACAGGAAGAAGTACAGAATTGCAGCAGAGAACCCAGTGAAACTCGAAATAATCAAGAAGCTCATCGAATATCATCAAGATGATAACATCCTCGTCATCGGAATGTATCTTGACCAATTGAAATTGATAGCTGATGAGGTTGGGGCACCCCTGATTACTGGGAAGACCCACAATGATGAAAGACAACGTCTCTATGAAGCTTTCAGAGAGGGAACTGAAAAGTTGCTGATTGTGTCCAAGGTAGCAAACTTCGCCCTTGACCTCCCGGATGCTAACGTGGCTATTCAGGTCTCAGGAACTTTTGGGTCACGTCAGGAGGAAGCTCAGCGGTTAGGTAGAATTCTTCGACCTAAAACTGATGGTAGCTTTGCACGTTTCTACTCACTTATCACAAAAGACACGCGCGATATGGACTTCGCTGCCAAGCGTCAACTTTTCCTCACTGAGCAAGGATACCAATATGTGATTGCTTCAGTAGATGAGAAGATATGGGAGAAACCTCCCGAGAGTTTCTTCACCTAGGAGAGGAGTGTCTTTAACCGAGTCATTTTGGAAAGGGTGTAATCAATAAGAGCAGACCTGTTCTCGAGAGTATCTAGATTTGGTTCTACTAAACCAGACTCCATTGACAAGAGTCGTTCCAGAGACCAGCTAACTAGAAATGCAACTACGAGTGGTCTAAGGCTATTGACTTCATCCGCATCTTCAAGACTTACCAATCCATGAATTTTGTCTATAGAGGTGCTGACAGGCGTTTCAAGAAGGTAGGCTAAATCAAAAAGCGGATTTCCGTATGCACAGGCTTCAAAATCAAGTAGAGTAATGTGTCCAGATTTGAAGACAATGTTAGGAATCCACAAGTCACCATGCATTATCGATGGACCCCATGAACCCAGAGAATCAGTGAATGATAGAATCTCAGGGTAAAAATCATTGAATGTGTCAATAAGTTGAGTCAGGTCTTGCGAAGCAATCGAAAGGCCCTCATGATTTTCAACAAGAGCATAGTTTGTGGTCAGGTGGTCTGAGGGGGACTTGTATCGACTGAGTCCGGGAGGTTTTTGTTGTGTCAGGAGTTGAAGACAGGTTTTAAGGGAGAACAATTCTTGAGCTGTAAATTCAGTGAGAGAATCATGAACAACACCGTCGACGTACTCAAAGAGGATATAGGGAGTGCTCATAGTATCAGAGAGGTGACCCATTGAAAGTGGAAAAGCAGCAAGATCTAGTTTATTGAAATACATACTTATGTCATAGAGGTGTTTGTAAGAATCAGTTTTGTGAGTAGAAATAGACCAAGGTAGCTTCAAGACAAAGTCAATTCCTGAGGCGTGACCACGGATATTGATATTTGACCATCCACCAAGATTTTTACGCTCTAACGACACCGCCTCATCAAACAGATTACATGCATCATGCACCATGCGTTCTAATTCCTGTATAGAATGACCATGAATCCTCGTAAGTTGTCGTTTTGTCATCTCTCTCTTCCCTAACACAGCAACTTCTAAAAGGGTGTCGGGAGCCACCCAAAATATGAACGGGAAAGATCTCCTTCTCATTCTCTCGCACCTTTTCAGAAAGAAAGGAGATCCGGTTCGAGTTGAGGACGCAGTCGAATTCATTTCTTTTAGATGTCGATATGGCAAACCAAGTCAAGTGAGAAGATTACTTACAATGGCGATAGACAACGGAATGATAGCCAGATCTGAAGACTTACTCAAGGCAGAGTTCCTATTCGATCGTCAATATCTCGCTCCTAATCTGGCTTCTGCATTAAATGACAAGATTAGCATTAGTAGTGAAATTGATCCGATGTTTTAGGCGGCCTCAGCAGCTATTGCTCGGAGCGATGCTAATAATGCAGCCAAATGAACGAAAGCGTTCTTCCCTTGTAGGAGACGATAGTCGATCTCTGCAACTCTATCAAGAACCTTGCTAAGTACTTCAGGCGCAAACGGGCGCTTCACAAGATCTCGTTCGATCTCTAGACATACTTCTTGAGGTGAGTAATCGTCAATAGCTATCAGATTTCGAATTTCTTTTCTTGCGGGTTCGTATTGACCGTTTATTGCAAGAGTAACGATATCTCGCGCTCTGGTAGTTAGTTGAGTTTCAGAATATTCGTACACAATATCTTCAGTCACTGAATCACTTGCAGCAGCAGCAATTTGAAGTAAATTAATTGCGCGTCTCAAATCCCCTCTTGATTCCCTTGCAATTGCTGTCACAGCGGAATCATCTATCATTACGTTTTCTTTTGAAGCAATTTCAGCAATTAGTTTTTGTACAACTTCAGGGGGAGGATTTTGAAAGTGTAAGGTTAGAGACCTTGAGATGATTGCCGGACTCCATCCTGAAAGAGAAGGAGTGATGAGTATGAATCGACAGGTGTCACTGAATAGCTCCATAGTTCTTCGAAGTGCCTGTTGCATACTCAAAGTCATAGCGTCTGCTTCGTCTAAGACTAATATTTTGATCTTCTCATCAGCAACAGTTGCGGTTGATGCAAAAAATCGAATTGCTTCTAATAGTAATTCACGTCTGGTAGGGTCTCCTGAACGACCTCGAGCTTTTCGTTCAGTCTTTGCTTCACGAAAGACAACGGAGATATACTCATCTAATTCGGACCTCTGCTCACGACCAAGTTTTGCCAGGTCCTGCACTGAACGTTTGGCTTTACTAACCGGAATATCCCAGACATCACGGATGTTCAGAATTTTGAAGTTGGCACCAAAGCTATCGCCAAGTATCTCCTTTGAGTAGAGTTCCGCCGCAGCCGTCTTTCCTGTTCCAGAGGGCCCATAGAAAATCATGTTTGTGAAAATACTGGATTCCACGAGTGATTTCAATTGATTAATTGTATTTTCTTTGCCAACGAAATCATTCCAAGCTTTAGGCCTATATTTGACACTCCAAAGGACAGGTTCCAATATTACACCCAGAATCGAGTCATATCATGTGAAGATAAGCTTGTTTCTTTTTTCAATAGAGCTACTAACCTTCATCAGTTGAAAAAATGACAAAACCAAAAGCTCCTTAAATGCTCAAAAGCTGGGCGCTTGTTTCCAACTGACAATTTCGTGGTCGGTAATGATAATGGCAAAAGAATCCCTAGAGAAAGAACTTGAACATGTCCTCAGAGAAGACTTACTCTTTGCATGTCAGTATTGGTCCATTGACGTGACAGGAAAAGACACTGGATCATCGCTTATCAAAATGCTCGCAGAGAAAATGAGGATGCCAGAAGAGAGGGAAAGAATATTTGCCACATTCTCTCAACTCGAGAAAGATCTGCTGGGACTCTTAACACTTAGTGGGGGAGCTATGAGCTATGACCGACTCAAGCCTTTCAGAAAGATCTATAGTTATGGGCAACTGAATCAAACGGAGAGAGACCTTCGGAAAAAGGGTATCATCATCAGACAAATGATGTCACGATTAACAGAATTTGGACGAGAGGTTGCAGAGTTCAAGGTCCTAGAGTTCTTTATCCCCCATCTAAGGGACCTATTTGAAACAAAACCTCAACCCCAACCAGAGAAGCCAAAGAAAGTCAAAGACATCGTAAATGAACGAGACACTTTGATTATAGATATGCTCCTGCTTGTATCACATATAGCAAAACGAGAGGTCCACCTCACAAGTGCCTGGGAGTTTCCCAGAAGAGAAATCGACTACATCAAAGAACCTATGTCTAAGAAAACCGATGAGCGATTTGAACTAGTCCAAAAGATGGCGCGCAAAATGGGAGCTTACACTGTAGGAGAAGGAGATAAAGTCCAGCCATCCAAAATAGATATTCTATTTGCAGGAGAGCATCGCAATGTAGCTCGTAGACTGCTATTGTCCCAACTTGGCAGAACAAGAGCAATCTGGGCCACCCCTGATCAACCTACAGAATACACGCTCAATCTGGCAATTTGTAGACTTCGAGAAAGTACGTCTGAAGACTGGATCAGTATTGAAGAACTCAGGGATTGGATTAGGAGTGAATTGTTCATAGAGAATCAATCATTGAAATGGATTCAGGTCGACGAGGATAGAGTTCAATTATCTCTTGAAACGCCAATACTTCTGGGATTGGTTGAAGCAGCATATCGTGGCAAGAAACTTCTCGCAGTTAGATTGACAGATGTTGGTGAAAACGTTCTCCTGGGGACACCGTTCGAAAAGCCTGAGATGCGAGAATCATTCTTTGTGTTGCCAAACTTCGAGCTCACTGTATTCACCAGTGAAATGGAATACCAGAAACTTTACCGTTTAATGCTCTTGACAGAACCAATTCGTACAGATGTAGTGAGCACGTTCAAAATTTCAGATAAATCAATCTTCGAGGCGATTGAGATTGGACTGCGTGAAGATGACATCCTTGGCTTCCTAGAGAAAGAGAGCAGTAAACCAGTTCCCAGAAATGTAGTTAGATCTATTACAGATTGGACATCTCAAACCACCTTCACTACAATATCCGAAGTCACCCTTTTTGAAACTGAGAGTGAGCAGGACCTTGAAACATTAATGATGATTCCAGATTTCACGAAACAGATTGTCAGAAAAGTTGGACCAACAGCGGTCGTAGTATCTGGCAATTCGGTTGAGCTAAGTGAAAATCTTCGCAAGCACAAATGTATGGTTCGGAAAAAAAGCCAAAACGAGGAGGCGATGGTTTCTGCGGAATCTTCGATTGCTGATCAGTTCTTAATTTACGGAGAGGACCAGGTTATCGAAGATGTTCCTGAACTTTGTAAAGGTTGCCCAGCGGTTCAATCATGCAACAAGGTCATTCGACGACGTAGCCAAGCAAAAAGAGGTGATTGAAACTGGAAAGTTGCCTTCCAAAAGATTTGGCAGGTCAGTTCTTTGGAGTGGGTAGTCTAGGTGAACCAAATCCATCAATACCTGTTGATTATGTGAAGAAATTGAATCTTCCATATTCGTACAGTATAACAGCCTTACGTGAAGAGGATATGATAAGACAGTTTGCGGTCTTGGTGGAGGAATTTGAAGAAAAGGGGAACTTCGTTCTCGATGTCGACATTCATACATATCGGGAGATGGTAAGTAACGATGGACCACTGATGCTGGATAAAGAACACGGACATAGTCACTATTTAATGATGGATGGAACAATGTATCCTATCTTTAAAACGCAACAGACAGCACCAGCCACGATGTGCTATACTATTAGAGATAGTAGCGGCAAACAGCATATTACTCAGAATATGTTCTATTTCTTTCATAGACTGATGAAACGGATTGCGATCGGTCAGGTCGAATACCTAAGCAAGTTCTGTGACTCACTAATTCTTTGCCAAGATGACCCAAGCTTGGGACACGTGTTTGAGATGATCAATCAAGGACTTGTACCAGGACTCACTCTGAAAGAAATAATTAACAAAACAGATAGTGTCTATCCTAAGAGTGTTATCCCAGCTTTCCATTATTGTGATGATTGGCGCATATTGAATTTCGATGGATGGTATCCTCTTTGGGAAAGCAAACCAAAACTTGCACATATTGATTTGGTCCGATATCCTCCGGAAGTTAAGCAGGAACAGGCAAAGAAAATGAATGAGTTCATGAAGCATGGGGGCGGGCTTGCCCTTGGTGCACTACCTAATGTTGATAACTCGTACTCGAAATCGATTCTAGAAACCCTTTCAATTAATCTGAAACAGAGTTTTCGGTTGTTGAAAGAAAGTGGTGTTGACTTGGACCTAGTGGAAAGGAACACGATGGTATCCACACAATGTGGTCTCTCAGGTGCAAGTCCAGAACTCTCAAGAAAGATTCATGAGGAGAGTTCTAAATTCCAAGAGATCTTCTTGCAGACTCTTGAATCCTCAAGGTAATTGCTAGACACATTCTCAACTATGTCAGAAAGGCCACGGTATGGCACGTGGAGGGATGTGTGGCGGAATGAATCCCGGGAACCAGAAGTTCATCAATGGTAAGAATGGCACCAGAATCACTGCCAAGCTGAGTAGCACTGCAAACGATACTGTGTGTATTGAGGTCACGTACGTGTAGTAAGGTCTAATGTAGGAATAGAATGCAAAGGCAGGAATAGACAATGCAACCATCGCCATTATCTCAACAGAATCGAAAAAGAATGGCATTGACATAGGCCATAGGAAATAGAAGATCCAAGTAATTTTCTCACTTGATGTTTCATGGTGCGCAATCTTGTGAATTCCATCAACTCCCTGTGCAAGGAAAAACACTGGAATCAAGAGCCACCATTGGAGACCAACGAAGAACATCGGACCTGCATAGAACAGAAGGTCTCCAACACTCTCTACTCGCTCCCAGAGTGGGTTCCTGCTGATGAACTCAGTCATCTCGGTCATGTAGTATCCAAGCATCTGGAATGCTACAAGAACGGGTAGTAAGATAAACGAGAGTGCAATCATGATAACTGCAGCTCTGGGAAGCTCAGGAATCTTACCTTCGTGATAGTTATCAAGTGGATAAATGCCATGAAGTGTGAAAGCAGTTGCTAGAACTACCAATCCTGAAGGAAGGAAGAACAATGGTTGAAAGATGTACTGGAATAATCCAAAGTTCTGATACACATTACCAGCCATAGGACTGAACGAAGAATCTAGAATCGGGAGGAAATACCAAACCCCGAACACAACTAGTAGTTCAGGTATCAACATCTTTAATCGATAGTCTTGGACAAACTTCATTACAGGACCTGGTTCATTGGTTTGTTCTTCCACGTTATTCCGCTCCAATATTAATCAAAGGTTGGTTTTCGTGTTGCCACATCCTCATCCTCCTCACGGAGTTTGTGCTGAAATGGCCGACCTTGGCTATAGATTGCGGGATCCATTCCTTGGGTCTTGTTCATTATGGTGTAGAAACCACCAATCTGAATGACTATTGAGATTAGCGAAATTAGAACAACATCAGGGAAGTAATCATGAGTGAAGAGCTGAAAGACCCAAACAGCTGGGTAGATAATCAATTGAATCAGTATCCCAAGAATCAGAATCAGAACCCATTTGTTTGTCCAATTACCTGAAGCCATTCAATACCCACTTCCTAGCATGCTCTAGACACGCCCTCAGCCTGAAAATCGCATAATTAAAGGTGTCTATGTCGACCCCTTTGGATTATAGTAATCCTTCAATTCAGCAGCAAGTAAGGCTGCTAGCTCCCTGAAATCACTCATCGATATGTGAGGGACACTGCTTGTACGCTCAGGAATATCAAAACGAGCTACTATCACCATGACATCCTTATCCATTGAATACTCAACATGGGCTGGATATTTCGTCCCAATTCGAAATGTGTCTTCATGGGGGGTTATGCGACCACCCTTGTAAGCCGTACCTACAAGATATGGATATGCAAAACCTGAATGCGAAACCTGTACTTGGATTTGGACTGTTTCAGGAAGGTTCTGGACATAAGCCTTGACTTCAGATTCCATAATTGTTTGAACCCCTGACCGAACCCCCAGCTCAACATTCATGCCTGCCCTGATGCCAGGAACACCCGCAAGGAATCTTGCGAAATTGTATACATCACCCTTTATCGGTCGTTTGAAGAAATCCTGTGCATCAATTGATGGAATCCGGAAACCAATAACAAAACCTGCCACAGCAACTATACTGTATTCAAGAACAATGAAAATAATTGGGTCGAGTGATGGATTGAGGAGAATTATGCTCATCGATTGGGACAGTAGTATAAGAAATCCGAAGATGAGAATAAAGACGAGTGAGCAACAACAGGTCAGGAAATCGCCGGGATTTGAGTATAGCTCACCATAGGCATCCTCATACTGCTCCACCATATTATCATAATCGGTGAAACTTACCCAGGTCTTTTTCTTTTCCCATTCACCAGGGATATAATCAATAGATTTCTTGGACCCTCCTCCCATTCCTAGCGATACAACGAATAGGACTGTGGGCATAGCAATAAACACTAGTAATTTGTTGAAATCATAGAGGTTCATATAATTCATCACAATTCCTACAACTGAGAAGAGTACTGCTAGAATTGCGAACGCTCGGTTTACCTTACCTTGCCGACTATAATCAATGATAGCTTCATCGTTCAATCCAAACCTTCCCTCAACAAAATCAGAACATAAGCAGTGATAAGCTCTACGATAATTGTTGGTTGCATTAGCCATTGAACCTCTTCAGAAAGGATGTCACTTCTTCAAGTACTTCATCCAAGAACTCATCCGGACCTCTTGCCTTGATGTATGCTTGAAGAGTCTTGTACACTATTTCTGTAATCTGTTTATGAGAGATCTCGCCGGAGGCCTCGCTAATAATGTTTAATGTATCAGAATCATCAAGAGATAGCGTAGAAACGACTTTTGAAACATTGCCAAATTCGTCAATTATGCAATGGATTTTGGCAGCACTCTCAATGCCTTCAATTCGAGATATAGGTGTGGGTTTACGAACCGTGTAGTAGCCAGACGCCTCACCCAGCAACACACTCACTCCAGCCCATGAAATGCCAGATGTTGTCTGCATAATTCTAATCGATGGACGTAGAATCTTCTCTGGTACAACGGGAAAATGAAGAGTTGCTTCATTTGGTATGAATTTGAAGATTATTGAGGAATTGACAAGCCCAAAAATGAGGATGAAAAAACCGAAGATAACAGGGGTTGCAGCGATTAGAATAATTGTGGTTCTCATGAGGAGAAAGGGGAATGCTACAGCAGATACAGAGAGGAAGCAAGCTAAAGCAATTAGACGAGAATCAACAAATGATAGGAAGTTTCGATACTGGTTGAGATACTGCTTCATCATTTGCTCGTACTCGGACAAAGAAATCTCTCTTTCTCTGAAATCCCATTCTGGTTCAATAAAACTGACCCGAGCCTTCATTCTCCAAGTGACAGCTGTGATGGCGGGAATAACACTCACTAAGGCAAAGACAGCCCAAGCAATCCAAGTGTATGGAGTTTCATACAGAGTAAGTAGCTGATATTGGGCAATTTCGAAACCCATCAAAGCCCACACAAAAACGACAATGAAAATTAGTATCTGATAGTTCAAGAATGACGCGGTTCTGATAGGACCTTCCGTCAATACTATCCCTCATGAGGAAATGCGTCAAGCTCCTTGAGAATACCAGAGAGATCTTTATTCTCACCACGAGTTTGTAACCATTCTAAGATGATTATTGCTACTGCATTTTTAAAAACAGCAGCGATATCTTTGACTCCGGGATTCTTCATTTTGGAGTGAACTGGTAGTCTGACATAATAGCCCTTCTCATCCGTTCCAATAAACTTGCGGAAATTACGATCTCTGGATATCCACCACCAGACAACTTGTGGGTTGCTATCTGATTCATGAAGTCTGCAAAGTACACGTGTCAAAGCATGAAGATCCTCAGCCCATGATTCGATGTATGCGTCCTTTTCTATACTAGCGATTCGGGAAACAACCCTTGGACTCTCGTAGATATTGTAGCCATCTAATTTGCCTTTGTCAAAAACTACACGAACATGAGACAAGCCAGCTATTTTTTCTTGAGCTTTGGCAAGGGCAATAGCTTCCCGTACCAGAGGAATGTCGAAGTCTTCAGTGGCTGCGTTTGATGTGGCTAGAAGAGCACCAATTGAAGAGATAAGATATGCAAGGGAGAGGGATAGAGAAAAAATCAATGAGTCAAATCCGGCAAGGTCAGGAGACTCAAAGAATATGTAAACAGGCAACCCAGCCATGAACAGGAGTAGCACAATGGGGATGAAGAATGTCCAATAACTACTGTTAGAAACCATTCTCCAATATTGGCGTTTGTTACGTTTGACGAGTGCCTTGGCATCATCAATCGTCATCTGAACTGGTTCAACGTCCCAAGTGGGATCTGTATATTCAATGGCAGATTTCTTCCCAATCCATCCCACGTAGAATCCTAAACTAGCGACTAACACGGGTAGCCCGATGAAGAACAAAAGTACAATAACCCAATCCCAAGTCGTAGAAGGAAGGAAAAGATCTGCGACGAAGTAACCTAGCACTACGAAAAGAAGCGTACCAATGAATATGGTCGCGTAGACCTTTGTCAACGACTTGTAGGTTATGATGCTATCTGCCATCTTCACTCCGCCTAAGTCAATAGGCTCAGCATGTTACTTGCTCTTTAAGGATTGCTAAAGGTCATAGTAGTATGCAAATATTTATTATTAGAAATGTAACTATTTATGTTAATTATTGTTAATTTTAAGGGGATGAGAATTCATTGCTCAAGATAGGCGATAAAGCACCAGATTTTACGACAACAACAGAGAGTGGAGAGAAAATCAAACTCAGTAGTTTCAAGGGGAAGAAAGTCTTCCTGTACTTCTATCCAAAGGATAACACCTCAGGATGTCAGGCTGAAGCGTGCTCGATTCGTGACAACTATGACGTGTTTAAGAAATCAGACATACCTGTATTTGGAGTGTCGGGCGGCACTGAGAAGTCACATAAGAGCTTCAAAGAAAAGAACGAACTGCCATTTCCACTGTTGATGGATGAGAAGTTTGATCTTGCCAAGCTCTATGATGTCTATAAGAAAAAGAGCATGTACGGAAAAGAGTACATGGGTATTGAACGAACAACCTTCCTAATTGACGAGAAGGGAAGAATTGAGGGAATTTATGGTGGCTCAGAAGGAATCGAGAAGGTCAAGACCAAGGAACATGCGGACCAAGTCATCAAATTCTGGAACCTAAAGTTGTAGGGGGTATTGTAGTATTGCAGATAGGCGAAGAAGCTCCAGATTTCGAAACCGAAGACGACGAAGGTAGGAAATTCATACTGAGTGAGTACAGAGGAAAGAAGTTGGTTCTTTATTTCTATCCTAAAGACTTCACTCCAGGATGTACTGCTGAAGCATGCTCAATTCGAGATAGCTATGAGCTTTTCGAAGGCTCCGGGATTCCAATCTTTGGGGTTTCAGGAGGCACAGCTGAGCTCCATCAAAAGTTCAGAGCAAAGCACCGTCTTCCATTCAATATCTTGATGGATGAAGACCTTGAAATTGCGAAATTATATGGTGCTTATAGTAAACTGGATATCCTCGGAATGGGAGTTAAGCGGATTACATACTTGATAAGCGAGGATGGAAAGATAGAAGCCATCTTTGGAGGGTCTGAAGGATTAGACAAAGTCAGGTCCAGGGAACATGCTGAACAAATCGTGAATTACTGGGGACTGAAACTATAGTATCACTGAATGGTCTTGGTTGGTTTCCCGACACTGCTCAAGTAGATTACACTCTCTTCAGAGATGTCAAAACCCATTAGCTCGTTCAAATAATCATCATAAATAGCACCAATCTGGCAACTTCCCAAACCAAGACCTTCAGCTGCTAAGGCAAGATTCTGTGCTATATGAGCAGCATCTAGGAATATGTAGCGATATGCTCGTTGGAGATACTTCCATTTAGACCTCTGGAATATAGCGCTCCAAATGAATACTACTGAAGCTCGTTCAGCTATTTGTTGGTCCAGCGCACCTGCCCTGACCTCTCGAGAATAGTCACCAAGTTTGAGAACGTCAAGTTGATGAGTTTCAGCATCATAATGGTATAGACCAGATTTGAAACCGTCAACTCGGTTGATCAAGAGATAGGTCTCTATGGGATAAAGAGCTCCAGCGGAGGGAGCGGTTCTAAGGTGATGGTCGCCAATAGAATCTGTGATTCCTTGTGTGGCCCAAAGAATCTGAGATAAATCCTCAATGCTTATGGCATCTCGAGTATAAGCACGGACGCTTCTTCGAGTTCTTAGGATTTCCCAGAGACCAGGTCCACCCTGTACCACTGGCGGAGGGAGATCAATCTTCTCAGCCTCTGGGTACTTTTTGTATACCGACGGCTTAGTGCTCCAGTCCAACTGGTGACCAGGCAGTTTACCTCTCTCATACTTTGTTGAGCTATGAAACTCATCACCAACTCCGGGCATAAACCAGCATTGGTTTGTTGTTTTATTAATAAGACGATGTGTTCGCGGTTGTGTGAGTGTTTTCCTGCTGTCGTGATAATGCACCAGACGGATACACTTAAACCGAAACTTCTTCAGCTTCAACTCACTTCGCGAGTGAGTATAGCTCGTATATTGAAGACAAAGAGGCGCACATTATGTCTGAAGAAAAGCTCTCTGTCGAAGAGTTGAAGAAAAAGGCTGAGAAACCAGGGAAGGACGCTATGGTCCTTCACCCATTTTACCAAGGCAAGATTATGAGTATTGGTAAATGTCCGGTTCGGGATTTCTCAGACTTCGCAATCTGGTATACTCCTGGTGTGGCTAAACCATGCCTGGACATCAAAGATAATCCCGAGATGGCGTACGAACATCTGAACAAGGGGAACATGGTCGCAGTTGTAAGCGATGGTACCCGAGTTCTCGGTCTAGGTGATATCGGTCCTCTCGCAGCAGGTCCTGTTATGGAAGGGAAGTCAATTCTCTTCAAGTACCTCGGTGGTGTGGATGCATGGCCGATTTGTGTCGACACGAAAGACCCTGATAAAATCATTGAGTTTGTTAAACTCCTACAACCTTCATTTGGTGGTATCAACCTTGAGGATATCTCCAAGCCAAAATGTTACAAGGTTCTAGAGGAACTGAGACACGATCCGGATGTCAAAATCCCAGTTTGGCATGACGATGCTCAGGGAACAGCCACAGTAGTTCTAGCTGGCGTACTCGGTGGATTGAATGTTGTCAAGAAGGACATCGAGAATATCAAAGTAGCATTTCTTGGTGTCGGTGCTGCAAATACTCGTACAGCATACTTGTTGATAGCAGCGGGAGTTGATCCAAAGAACATCATCATGGTCGACACCCAAGGAGCTATCTATGCGGACCGTGAAGATATCGTAAAGGAAAAGGACTATGATACCTTCAAATATGATTTGGCTCAGAAGACAAATCCAGAACGACATACTGGTGATATGGGCGAAGTCATTGAAGGAATGGATGTACTCATCACTGCTTCACGACCTGTACCGGGTACTGTAAAGAAAGAATGGATTGAATCGATGGCAACCGACTCGATTGTCTACGCTTGTGCGAATCCACTACCTGAAATCTGGCCATGGGATGCCAAGGATGCAGGAGCTCGAATTGTTGGAACTGGCAGATCAGATTTTGATAACCAGATCAATAACTCGCTTGGATTCCCTGGAATCTTCCGCGGAACTCTCGATGTGAGGGCAAGCACAATCACTGATGAGATGTGTATTGCTGCAGCTCAAGCATTAGCTGACCTCGGTGCGAAAGAAGCTAATGTCCGTAAAGTCATACCGACGATGGACCAGTGGGAGCTATATCCTGCTGAAGCTACAGCTGTTGGTATGAAGGCCATTGAGCAGGGTATTGCAAAGAAACATTGGGAAGAGAAAGACCTCTACCAACATGCTGAGAAAATCATAAAACGTGCTCGTGGAGCCTCTGAAATGCTTTACGAGAAAGGCTTTATTTCGAAGGCTCCTATCTAATTCTACTAACAGGTTCCCCCCTGATGTTTCAGGGAGGACACCTTCTATCTTTTGCCGCAATCATTTCGTGTATTTTATCTCAATAACTTGAATCCATTGCGCTACATTATTAAGAAATGGAAAATTCGCCCATCGAACTCGGTGAGCATTCTTACATAGTGTAATAGACTCGCTAAATCCTCTGGAGAATCAGAAATGTCCTGTGACAAATGTGTCCGTTGTGGTTCATGTCTGCAATTGTGTCCGATATTTGATGCAACTGGTGAGGAGCAGTTTTCCCCAAGAGGGAAAATGTACCTGCTTCAAGTGATGGACCAGATTGAGGATGACAAAGAACTGGGCAAGGAATTCAGACGGCTCTTGTTCCAGTGTTCACTCTGCGGGCGCTGTGAAGAAGCTTGTTCATCAGGAGTTGACCTCCTCAAAATCTGGCACGAACAGAGATCTAAAGCTATAGAAACCCATCCCGACGAATTTGATTACCTTGAGCCTCTTCAGGATGCGCTCTCAAACGTGAAGAACATTTATGGTCTTGCTGCTGAGGACCGAGCTGTCTACTGGCTTGATGAGCTCGAAGATGATATTCCTGGTCTTGAGGACAGAGTCTATGAGAAAGGCAAGACTGCAGAGGTCATGGTGTTTCTCGGTTGTCTGATGTCATTTAGAGGGAGTCAGATTGACGTGTTGAAGTCACTCTTCCAAACACTTGAGAAACTCGAAGTGGACTATCTCGTCATGGGGTCAGAGGAGTTCTGTTGTGGACATCCCCTCTATCTAATGGGAGATGATGAGGGTGCAGAGAAACTAAGAGAACACAACAAGAAAGTCGTCGATGCTTCTGAAGCAAAGACCGTTATTACCTGTTGTCCAGGTTGTCTTATCCAACTTCGAAAGTATCACAACCTCGAGAATGCTGAAGCGCTTCATCACACTCAGTTCATTGATAGAAAACTAAAGACCATTCCCAAATATAATCAGACCGAGAAGTTCTCTTATCACGACCCCTGTGAACTCCACCGGATTCTTGAGATAAAGACAGAGCCAAGATCAGTCATCAACAAGATGGGAATCAAGTTTCGCGAGATGGATCTTAGCTGTTGTGGAGGTGGAGGACTCTTGAGGATGACCGATCCGAACCTTAGCGACAAGGTCATCCAACTACGAGCAGCAAAGGAGGGTGTGAAGAACACCACTGTAATCACAGCTTGTCCCTCTTGCAGAGAACAACTACTCGGACAGAACCTGAAAACGAAGGACATAGTTGAACTGGTATCTGACGCTCTTCATGGAGGTGCCGAGTAAATGAAGATCAGAGATGTTGTCATCGGGGCAAACGCAAGTATGTACTACAAGCTCAACTTCCGAAAAATCAAGGGAGTCTACTATCCACGAAGTGAACAGGAAGTTGTTGCGGCTATCGAACATGCCCACACTAATGGCTTTAGTGTGACACCAAAGGGAGGAGGCTCAGGTCTTAGTGGTGCATGCACTGGGGGCAATGATGAGCGAGTCATGATAAGCAGCCTTCAGATGAAGGAGGTCCTAACTATTTCTAAGGACCAGGGATACGTTGATGTCCAGGCAGGTGCCACTCCGGACCAGATCAACGAATTCCTCGCTCCAATGGGGATGCATTTCTTCGTCGCTCCAAGTAGCAGGGATATTGCAACAGTGGGAGGTGTCCTGAGTACTGATGGAGGTGGAAATGATACATGGGTCAATGGTACTATGAGGGACAACACCATTCGTGTCAAGATGGTACTGTACGACGGAAGACTCTTGACTGTTGATTCACAAGGTGTCAAGAGTAATGATTCAGATCTTGAAGCACGGCTCAATGATATTGGCTTCAACCTCCATGACATAGCGAGTTCACACGGTACACTTGGGTTCATTGCAGAAATGCGACTCCTAATCAGACCTACTTTCAAAGAAACCCTGGTAGGAGGACTTGCTGAGTTCTCAGAGTGCAATGCTCTTGGAAAAGCCCTCACTGATATGATAGCAAGGAAAAGCCCTATCAGATATGGAGAGGCTATCACAACAGCTCACAAAGACATACGCGAGGGTTTCAACCCACCTCTGCTCATCCTCGAATTCCCAGAGGAGAATGAAACAGACATCAGGGATATCATTGACTACAAACCACTTGATGCTAAAGAACTAGCACGAATGAAAGATATCAGAATCAAACTACCTAAACGTAATCCCAACGAGGGAGTACAATTTGCTCTCTTTGAGGGGTATGGATTCCACGGAGATAACTTACTTAAACTTCAGGACAGTCTTGACGAAATAGAAGCCCTACTCAATGACAAGGGCATGACTCCATTTGGTAAGTATGGACATGGCCCAAGTAAATGGTATCTAGGTGACAATACACCAACCTATGGACTCATTCTGCACTCAAGAGAGATTAGACCTAAAGGTAAGACTGGTGAGGAACTACTCAACACAGTGCTTGAAATAGTAGAAAAGTGCGAGGAGTTAGGAGTCACACCAAAGCCTGAGCACAAGTGGCCCTTCTCTGATGAACTGAAACAGAAGAGACTTGAAGACATCAGACAGGTCATCGGTGATAGATTCAATCCGTTCCTACTTTCCCCGGAGTGCAATGACGTGCTGGGTTCAATGGTTTGACAGTTGTTCAGCTAGGAAAGTCGCCACCGCGTTCAATTCGAATGACCATGCGAGAGAAAAAAAATTAGATTCGCGGGTGACAAACAACTCGTTATTGAAGGTGATACAAAATATTCCAAGAACTAATGCTACAAGATTATGAGAGTGCGAGGTCAATGTTCTAAGTAGAATATTTGTCGAAACAATTATTACAATAGACATGATGTTGCGTATTGATACAGCGTCCTATGCCGGACCTAGCATTAGAGAGGAGTGGAGTCGGAAAATAAAACAAATAGCCAATTTTATCTTCGCAATCACAAGAGAATGATGGCAAGCATTTGGTCTTTGTGATTCTTGGAGTCTACATACCATGAAGAACATGTTGAGCATAATAGTTTCCACAAAAGATGAGGAAGAGCCTATACCATATGTTATTGAAGATATCGAGAAGATAGATCTAGATAATTTTGAGATACTTGTTGTCGATAAATCAACTGATGGAACAAGAGAACAAGTCAGAAGACTCATGAAAAAATACGGTAATTTGAAACTCATTGAGCAAGAAAATAGTGGCAAAGGAAATGCTATGAAGTTAGGAGTAGAAAAAGCAAAAGGAAACATGATATGTTTCCTTGACGGGGACTGTACTTATCCTGCAAAATGCATTCCTAGAATGGTAGAACTCCTAAAAGACCACGACATGGTCATCGCCTCTAGGTTGATATTGAAAGAGGGTGCTAATCGTACCTTTCAAACAATGTATTATTACAGAATTGTGCCTATCCTCAATAAATTCATTTTCAGAAAGTTCAAAACATCAGAACCTATGAGCGGAATGAGGGTCATGAGAAAGGAAACCTGGAATAAATTGAATCTCAAGTCAAAGGGATTTGTTATGGAAACTGAAATGGAGATTAAGATGGCAGCGTTGGGTTTTCATGTTGCAGAGATCCCAATACCATGTATTCCTAGGAGAGGTAGTAGCAAATTTATGTGGTCCTGGGGAGATATGTTGAAGATAATCAGAATAATAAAAAAGAATTCAAAAAAACTGAACAATCTGACTGTTGATGTATACCTAGAATAATCTATTTTTACTCGAGAAAGAAGTAGATAGGAGCCGATGGATGTCAGGAAGGGTAAGTTGAGAGTCAGACTTCTGTGTTTGTGCCCCTGAAGTCGAACAACAGCATGGACTCAGTTTGAGATTGTCCACTTCTGTATCGAGTGGTCATAATTGGGAATACTTTCGGTCATCTCAGACAGGTGTTTATATACACACTTAGAGACAAATTTCTGATGAGAATGGTTCGTCCACATCGTAGCCCCAAAGGTCTTTTCGACCCCTACTACGTTCCTGAGAAGCTTCTCCATAGGGACAGGGAGCTTGACATGGTTAATGGGATGTATAAAGACTCCGTCGAGGATGAATATGGGGTTAACACACTCGTACATGGAATTTCAGGAGTGGGAATGACAGTCTTCTCACGTTATTTCCTCACCAAGATTGTACCTGAACAGTTCAACTCGCATACTGTCTATGTTGATGCTAAGCATAAAGACACTCTCGAGATTGTTTCAGAACTCAACGACAAGATTCACAGAGAAACAAACAGACCAATCACTGTAGCGTTTGACCTCGATGTTCTCTGGATGCAGTTCAAGAGGACAGCCTCTGCAACAGACAAGAGAACCATTTTTGTCATTGACAATATTGATGAAACCAATGAGGATGTGTATACCAAGGTAGCAAGACTTTCTAAAGAGATTCAAGCAAGCACCATTGGCGTTCTCAATAGCCACGACTACAGGTTACTCACTAAGCTTCCAGCTACTCACATGTCCTACGACTTTGAGATCCCTCTTGACACCTACACTCAGTCCCAACTTTATGACATCGTCAGGATGCGAGTTGAGGACACTTTTCCCCAACAAGTCACAGAGGAGATTGTGCGGTATATCACTGACCTCGTGGTGGAGTTTGATGCTTCAAAACCAAAGACCACAGTTGAGGCACTGAAGGCACTATGGCCACTTGCAATAAATGGTCAGGAAATTGATTCAGACGCAGTGAGGAGTGCAACCATGAATATCACATCCTTTGCTCACGACAACGACTACATGGACCTCATCGAAACCATCAGTATGAATGACTACATGACGCTCCTGGTTTTGGAAGCCATGTGTGAACATCTGATGCGTTACAAGACAGAGACCTATATTGATCGCCAGACACTGAACGAGATTGTGGAGGTCAAATCGGAAGAGCTCGGTGTCCGCTATGCACCTGATGACATCGAGAAGAGTCTACAGACCCTCATCTTCCAGAGCATTATCTTCGAGTCGGGGTATTCTCGCAATCTGCTCTATGTGCTGGCTCCACCTGAAATCATCTATGATGCAGCTGTTGGTTTAAGGCGTGAGCTTGCTCGTAGGAAGTAAAAGAAGAATAGATGGTAGCCGGATACCCGGCGCCTTCCATCCATTGATTATGCGGCTCTCTTCTCTACAAATTCCTTCTTGACCCAGGCGTCTAATCCCGCTGCGCCTTGAATGTTTGCAAGATCAGCGTCTAAGTTGTCAGGTTCAAGAACTGCAATCCAGCCTTTTCCATATGGGTCTTCGTTCAGAAGCCCAGGATTGTCCTTGAGTGCATCATTGACCTCTGTAATGGTCCCACCGACGGGAGCCTTGACAGGTCCGGTCCATTTTCCGCTCTCGAGCGTGCCAATACTGCGCCCTGCGGCGATAGCTTTGCCAGCTGGTCTCAGTCGGACAAACTTGATTTTACCAGCAAGGTCCATGCCGAAGGTGGTGAAGCCAATTCGAACCTTGCCACCTTCATTCTTGACCCAAATCTGGTCTTCAGTATAATATAGATCATCAGGGAAATCGAAACCCTCGTAGTTTACCATGGTGTAGTCACCTTATTTCTTGTCTGTTTGACATCTACTTAAGACATTTGCTCTTTGAAGATTTAACACAAAAAGAATGAGGTTTTATGCACTTTCAGTAGAATCGCCATTCATAGCCAGCTTCAGTTGTTCAGCTTCCTCCACGTCGACTTCAACATAGAGGACTCCCGAATAATCGCAACCCTCCTCCTCGCAATAGTAGGTGGTTGGAACAAGCCAACCACTCACAGAACTCTTAGCAGCTCTTATTTTGTCAGAGCCACATTTTGGGCAGACTCGAATTTTCCTCACAGCCACCAAGCATCCTCCCGGCGTGGATATAATACAGCATTGGTCCTCCCTTAAAACAATTGCCAGAATCGGAAACCTATGTTTCCGTGTTCTGGGGGTGGTTATATCGGATTGGTGCTTCACAAATTCCTGAGATGAAAACTCCGGAGATCCCGCTACGATCAGGTTTCCACACAGCTGACGAGTGTAGGAGTATAAGGGTCGAGTCAGGTATCATAGCCCTTGATAGTCTACTGGGAGGTGGGCTTGAAGCGGGGTTGGTTCATCTCTTCTATGGAGAGCGATCTCTGCATGATGACTTCCATCGTATCGCAGTGAAGATTCAAACCCCAAGAGAGCAGGGCGGTCTTGAGAGTCCAACTATTATCATCGACAGCGCAAACATCATCAAGCTCGAGAGGTTTACCCAACTTGCGTATGAGTATGGTTTAGAACCAGAAACTGTGATGGAGAGCATCTATATCTCACGTGCATTCAATGCATCGCAGACATACGACCTTATCATGAACCAGCTTGAAGGGTTCCTTGACATGATCCCTGCTAAAGTCCTCATGGTCACCGGTCTTCTCCAATTGTATCTTGATGAGGGTCTAAAGGGAGAAGGAATGCAGGAAATCTCTCATATGGCGTCAAAGTTGTCAACACTCACGCTTCGCAGAGATATCTTCACACTAGTGTCTGCGCCGGTCTCCATGAGGAGTCCAAGCTTTCCAGAGGGCGGAAGGACTCTCACTGCTTCCGCACAGATTCACATCAAAGTGTCTGAATCAAAGTCACAACGCACCTATACTTTGGCCAAGCACCCTCAATTTCCAGTAAGACGGACGAACAAGACAAAGTTCGTGTCTTCTGGAACTACACTTCCTCTCTCATACTTCCTTAGGAATGATGAGAGCGCTCATGAGGAGTAATTCGACTATGCTCCTCTGAGTCTCTCTGCATCAAGGCTTCGGATGAGCTCATCTATGAGGTCTCGTGGGAGCTCACTTGCTTGTTTGAGTAGGATGTCAATCTCTGATGGGGGTACTCCCTTCTGCTCCAACTCCTTTCTGAGCTCTTCAATCTCGAATGGACTCATCTTGTCACTTGAGAAACTGATAAGCTCATCTTCAGCAGGTTTTGTTGGTGTTTCAGGAGTGATGACCTGATCACGCTCTGGTTCCACATCTCGAGATGGCAAGAAGACGGGTTCTTCTGCAATCTCCTCAGGCTCTTCGACCATAACACCTGTAGGTACGCCTTTGCCCTCTTCACCAGCAACTCTCTTTGCAGCCTCTTTTTGTAATTCATCGAGGGTTTCGTCAACGCTTTTGCCGTCGCGACGGGCCGCACGGATAGCTTCCTGCATGATGACCTCTTTCACGAACGCAGCCTGTTCACTCATCTTCATCTTCGCGATGTCAGCCTTGAACTCGTCTAGTTCCTGCTGATTGAGATTTGTTAGGATTGCAAGTTGGATGAGGAGTTCACCAAGTTCTGGCACTTCAACAGGTATCGACTCCTCTGGAATCTGACCCATCTTTCTAGTAATCCCAGTTGATTCATAGGTAGCATTGAATAGATCAGTAACTAATTCCTGTCTACTCTTGGCATCACCCACTGGTTTGGGTATCTTGCCTTTTCTTATCACTTTGATTTGACTGTTGATCTGTCGTAGACGCTTCGGAACACTCCAAACTCTCAGGTATGCAAGGCCAAGAATAGCGATAACCAACCCAAGAGGCAAACCATATACAACACCGTTTGTGATTAATACATCAATGTTGCTCTGGACAACTTCAATAAAGAAGGACACAGAACTAAGGGAATATGACTCAGCATTTAGATTGAAGGTTAATGTTCCTGATCCTGGACTAAATATAATGCCTCCTGTGCTTATAGTCAGGAAGTATTGTCCAGTTGCTGATCCAGCTTCAATTCTTGCAGAGAAAGGTGATCCTGCACTAACATTAGTGGAAAAGGTAGCACCAGATATTCCAAGATTGTGCCAGGTATCATGATAGAAAAGCTCCAAGGTGACAGATTCACCATTGGTCATTATTGTAGGTATTGTACCTGAAATGTTAACTTCTGTTGGAGTATTGATGACCATGATTCTGAAGAGAATATTCGCGGTCGTACGATTACCCAATGTCATAAAGATTGAAAGTAGGTACTCTTCAGGATGGACTAAAGCAGCAATATTCGAATCCATTGTATCAAAGATGACTCGATAGAGTCCACCACCAAGTTGCATGATTGTCACATTGAGAGGCGTCACTATCGTAGGACCAAAGAGACGGCTGTCAGATGTGGCAAATGCTCCAACTAAACCACCAGTGAAACCTTCAGAATTATCAGTATCATTATACCAGAAGTCAATCGCCATTGAATCACCTATAGGTATCTGCAGGTTAATCAAGTCATCCAAGACACCTGCGTAAGAGGGAGTGTATTCAATGGATTCAACCGATATTTCAGTCGGAACTTCTAGAACTCGAATTTGAATGATGGCATTTGCTGCAAGATGATTGGCTTTAGTGAAACTCACAGTTAATGGTAGGAAGCTCGTGCTTCCACGTAGTAATGAAGTGTTTAGGAAGACAAGGTATGTACCATTGTTTAGATCGATTGCTAACGATGACTCAAGTCCTGGTAGCGTTAGAGTTACATCTGCTCCAGCAACTCCGGTCCCAAAGGACTCTGACCAATAAATGAACTCAAGATATCCACTCCAACCCCAATAGAATTCACGACCGGATGGAGGAGTCACTGAAGTCTGAATTCGGGTTATGGCTATTGTAATTAGTTTGATTGAAGTTGCAAAGAGAGACATATTATTCCAAGGAATAAACCTGAGAGAAACTGGGACAATACCATATCCAATAGTTGCTGTATCGATATAGGTACTGAAAGTACCGTTTCCATAGTTCATACTGAAGTTTGCACCCAATAGCAAATCAGAGATAGACCATTGTACCGTTCCATTCCAGAATGGAGTATTATTTGTGTGTACTACATTGATAGTAAGCAACCCAAATTCCGAGTATACAAAGGCCATTTCTTCTGTTGTATCTCCAGCAAGTTGAACAAATGTTGCTGTTTGAAGCACATAGAAAGTGAAAGAGTACAGAGCAGGATCATAGTTCTTTGTTGACGCTGACAATATCACATCATAATTTGTACCAGTCGCTTTCTTAGTCGCTGTTTCATCATTTTCTGGTAGCGTGACTTTATAGTATCCAGGAGTTCCATTATAGGTCATTGGGAACACAATTCCCTCAATGATCGCGGTAACTAGAGTATCTGGGGTGTGAGTGATTGGATTACTACCTCCATCGATGAAATAGACAGTTATTGTTAAAGCTGAACCTCTATCCACTGGGATAACTGGCAATGTTGGATTTATCGGAATCAATTGACTATCGAGGTTCGTAACGACAAGCGTCACATAAGCAACAGCTTCTTTGTAAGCAGTCAAGTTTTCAATGACAAATGTAATCACATATGTACCAGCATCAGCAAGCGATGTATCGATGTCAGCTTGATAAAGACCGCCACCAATGTCTCCAGCAGGACCTGCGAAGATCAATGCTTCAGGCCATATCCATTTCATATCAGCCCCTGAAATTTGGCTACCATCATGCAGGCTTGTGTAGTTAAGTGTGACAGAAACTGAACTCTGATATTGTCCAGTGACCAATTCATCTAATGGGACAAAAAGTGTATTGATCTTGGAAACTATTCCAGTCATAGTAATCGTTGCCAGATTCAGGTAGTATGGTGAAGATCCATCCCATCCCACATCAAGATTGAATAGA